>NZ_CP030862.1:6227500-6527500 GCF_003325375.1 Streptomyces globosus
TGCGCGAGCAGGTCGCGGACCAGGGCGCCCTCCTTGCCGCCCGCCTTGAACTCGGGCCAGTGGTCGCCGACGGGCGCGTCCAGGTCGAGAAGCCCGCGCTGGTGCAGCAGCAGCGGGACGACGGCCGCGACGCCCTTGGTGGCCGAGCGGACCACCTGCGCCGTGTCCGCCGTCCACGGGGCGGTGCCGTCGGCGTCGTGCGTGCCGCCCCACAGGTCGACGACCCGCCGGCCGTCCCGGTACACGGCCACGGCCGCGCCCCGGTCGCCGAGCACCTCGAAGTTGCGTACGAAGGCGTCGCGGACGGCCTCGTAGCCCTCCGCCACCTCACCCTGGATGTTCACGTGCGGTCCAACTCCCACCTGGGCCGGCTCATTCCCGCGACGGTGCCGCCCGGACCGACCGCGGGTCGAACCCGAAGGGCAGCTCCAGGCGGTGGGCGCGCATCAGCTCCTCGTCGCACAGCAGCTCCTGCGTGGGGCCGTCGGCGGCGATGACGCCCTCGCTGAGGACGACCGAGCGGGGGCACAGCTCCAGGGCGTAGGGCAGGTCGTGGGTGACCATGAGGACGGTGACGTCGAGGGAGCGGAGGATGTCGGCGAGCTCGCGGCGGGAGGCCGGGTCGAGGTTGGAGGAGGGCTCGTCCAGGACGAGGATCTCCGGCCGCATGGCGAGGACGGTCGCGACGGCGACGCGGCGGCGCTGCCCGAAGGAGAGGTGGTGCGGGGGCCGGTCGGCGAAGCCGGCCATGCCGACGCGCTCCAGCGCCTCGCGGACGCGCTCCTCCAGCTCGGCGCCGCGCAGGCCGGCGGCGGCCGGCCCGAAGGCGACGTCCTCCCGGACGGTCGGCATGAACAGCTGGTCGTCGGGGTCCTGGAAGACGATGCCGACGCGGCGGCGGATCTCGGCGAGGTGCTGCTTGGCGACGGGCAGTCCGGCGACGCGGACGGTGCCGATGCCGCCGCCGAGGATGCCGTTGAGGTGGAGGACGAGGGTGGTCTTGCCCGCGCCGTTGGGCCCGAGGAGGGCGACGCGCTCGCCGCGGCCGACGGTCAGGTCGACGCCGAAGAGGGCCTGGTGGCCGTCGGGGTAGGCGTACGCGAGGCCGGCGACCTCCAGGGAGGGGGCGGGCACGGCCGGGGCAGAGGTCACAGGGTCCATCCGATCAGGCAGACGGCGAGGGCCGCCGTCGGGAGTACGGCCGCGCGGGCCCATTGGGCGCGGGTGGCCGTGACGTTGTCGATGACCGGCATGGAGCCGGTGTAGCCGCGGCTGACCATGGCGAGGTGGACGCGTTCGCCGCGTTCGTAGGAGCGGATGAACAGCGCGCCGGCGGTCTTCGCGAGGACGCCCCAGTGCCGGATGCCGCGGGCCTCGAAGCCGCGCGAGCGGCGGGCGATCGACATCCGGCGCAGCTCGTCGGCGATGACGTCCCCGTAGCGGATCATGAAGGTGGCGATCTGGACGAGCAGCGGGGGCAGCCTCAGCCGCTGGAGGCCGAGCAGCAGGGCGCGCAGCTCGGTGGTCGCGGCGAGCAGGACGGAGGCGGCGACGCCGAGGGTGCCCTTGGCGAGGACGTTCCAGGCGCCCCACAGTCCGGAGACGGACAGGGACGCCCCGAGCACCTCGACGCGCTCGCCCTCCGCGACGAACGGCATGAGGACGGCGAACGCGACGAACGGCACCTCGACCAGCATCCGGCGCAGCACGAAGGCGGGCGGGATGCGGGCCGCGGCGGCGACGGCGGCGAGGAGGAGGGCGTACAGGCCGAAGGCCCACACCGCCTCGCGCGGGGTGGACACCACGACCAGGACGAACGCGAACGCCGCGACGATCTTGCAGTGCGGGGGCAGTGCGTGGACCGGCGAGCTCCGCTCCAGGTGGAGCCGGTGGGCGTGGCCCGCCCCCATGTCAGACCGCCGAGGTCTCGGGGTGGGCCGCGGGGCGCGCGGCCGGCGTGCGGCGGCTGCGGGCCGCCCAGAAGACGCCCGTGCCGACGGCGACGGTCGCGCCGACGCCGATGACGCCGGCGAGGCCGACGGAGAGGCGCTCGTCGTCGACGTCCTTGACGCCGTAGTCGGCGAGGGGCGAGTCGGCGGTGGCGTGCTCGTACTGGTCGGCCTTGGCGTCGATGCCCTGGTCGGCGGCGACCTTCTCCAGGCCGTCGGGGCTGGCGGAGGCGTAGAAGGAGACGAACCCGGCGAGGAGGAGGGCGGCGGCCAGGCCGGCGGCCCACACGGCGCGGCCGGAGCGGCCGGAGCGGGCGGGACCGGCGGGGGCCTCGGCGGCCGGGGCGTCGACGAGTTCGCCGCCGACGCGCAGCTTCAGCGGGGCGGCGAGGCCCTTGACCCCGTGGACGAGGTCCGGGCGGACGGCGAGGACGGCGCCGACGGTCGCGGCGGTGATGGCGGCCTCGCCGATGCCGATCAGGACGTGGACGCCGAGCATGGCGGCGAGCACCTTGCCGACGGGCACGTCCGTGGTGCCGCCGACGGCGTACAGCAGGGTGAACGCCGCGGCGGAGGCGGGCACGGAGACGAGCGCGGCGGCGAAGGCGGACGCGAGGGCGGACCCCCGGTTCCGGGGCAGGACGGCGAGCAGGCCGCGGAAGACCAGGTGAGCGGTGATCACGGTGACCACGCCCATGACGGTGATGTTGACGCCGAGGGCGGTGAGCCCGCCGTCGGCGAAGAGGACGCCCTGCATCAGCAGGACCACCGAGATGCACAGCACGCCGGTGTAGGGGCCGACGAGTATCGCGGCGAGCGCCCCGCCGAGGAGGTGCCCGCTGGTGCCGGCCGCGACCGGGAAGTTCAGCATCTGCACGGCGAAGATGAAGGCGGCGACGAGTCCGGCAAGCGGGGCGGTGCGCTCGTCGAGCTCGCGGCGGGCACCGCGGAGGCTGACGGCGACCGCGCCGGCGGCGAGGACACCGGCGGCCGCGGACACGGGGGCGTCGATGAATCCGTCGGGCACGTGCATGGCTGGCTCCGCTTCCTGCCGTCCTTGAGCTGACAAAATCTTTATCCACCCAAGATTAAGGCTCACCTGCAAACCATGGGCAAGAGCGGGGAGGTCACAAATAGCGCCTCGCACTTTCGTGGGAATGTGCGAGGCTGGGGGCAATACGGACTTATATGTTCCGATTCGAGGAGTCTTGTCGATGTCGCCGACCGCCGAGAATCCGACCGGGCCCGCATCAGGGGCCGCCACCGCCGCGCTCACCGCCGTCGCGGCCGCCACCGCCGTGGTCCCCGGCGTCGAGGAACGCGTCATCGCCCGCGTCATCAGCGACGATCCGCTCTACCGGAAGATCCCCGTCGCGCTGCGGTACGCGCCGGCCGAGCCGCTCGCCGTGCGGATCGTCTTCCCCGCGGGCCTCTCGCCCGAGGGCACCGACAACGAGTGGGTCCTTCCGCGGGCCCTGCTGGAGTCCGGGCTCCAGGCCCCCACGGGCACCGGCGACGTGCGTGTCTGGCCCTGCGGCCGGGTCCAGGCCGTCGTCGAACTCCACTCCCCCGAGGGAGTCGCGGTCATCCAGTTCGACATCGCCGCGCTGCGCCGCTTCCTGCGCCGCGCCTCCGCCTCCGCCCCGGCCGCCTCCGCCACCCGCCCGGCGTAACGGGAGCCGCCGGGCCCGGGCCCGCCCGCCGGGCATGCGGACGGCCCGGCCCCGCATCCGCCGTCGGGAGCGGGTGCGGGGCCGGGCCTCAGGGCGCCAGGGCGTCAGGGCGTTAAGGGCGTCAGGGCGTCAGGCGCTGACCAGCTCGCGGTCCTTGCCCGTCCCCTCGCCGGAGTCCCCGCCGGCCAGGTGCTTGCGCAGGCTCTCGCCCTCGACGTCCACGTTCGGCAGAATCCGGTCCAGCCAGCCCGGCAGCGCCCACGCCCGGTGGCCGAGCAGCGCCAGCACCGCCGGGACGATGGCCATGCGGACGACGAAGGCGTCGAAGAAGACGGCGACGGCCAGGCCGAAGCCGATCATCTTGACCATCTGCTCGCTGGAGCCGATGAAGCCCGCGAACACCGCGATCATGATGACGGCCGCGGCGACGACGACCCGCGCGCTGTACTTGAAGCCGGTCACGATGGCCTGGCCGGGCCGCTCGCCGTGCACGTACGCCTCGCGCATGCGGGTGACGAGGAAGACCTCGTAGTCCATCGCCAGGCCGAAGACGACGCCCACCATGAAGATCGGCATCATGCTCATGATCGGACCGGTCTGCTCGACCCCGAACAGCGAGCCCAGCCAGCCCCACTGGAAGACCGCGACGACCGCGCCGAGGGCGGCCACCACCGACAGCAGGAACCCGAGGGCCGCCTTGAGCGGGACGAGGATCGAGCGGAAGACCACCGTCAGCAGCAGGAAGGCGAGGCCGACGACGAGCGCCAGGTAGGGCAGCAGCGCCTCGTCCATCTTCTGCGAGAAGTCGATGTTCATCGCGGTGGCGCCGGTGACGAGCACCTCGTCGCCGCTGGATTCGCGGATCTCGCGGACGAGGCCCTCGGTCGCCGCGGAGGACGGCCGGTCCTTCGGAATGACGGTGATCACCGCGGCGTCGCCCGCCTCGTTGGGCGCGGGCGGGGTGACCACGGCCACGCCCTCCATGCCCTTGATCCGCGCCTCTGCGGCCTCGGCCAGCTTCTTGTCGCCGTCGACGACGACCATCAGCGGGCCGTTGAAGCCGGGCCCGAAGCCCTCGGACAGCAGGTCGTACGCCCGGCGCTGGGTGGTGGAGACCGGCTGGGAGCCGTCGTCGGGCAGGCCCATCTCCAGGCTGCCCGCCGGGACGGCGATCGCGCCGAGGCCGACCACGCCGAGGAGCAGGACGGCGACGGGGCGGCGGAGCACGAAGCTCGCCCACCGGGTGCCGGCGTTGGCCTTGGGCTCGGCGCCGGCCGGCCGGCCCTTGCCGAACAGCCTGCTCTTCGTCCCCGCCGGGAGTACCTTGCGCCCGGCGAAGCCCAGGATGGACGGGACGAGCGTCAGGGCGACGAGGACGGCGATGACGACGGTGCCCGCGGCGGCGAGGCCCATCTTGGTCAGCATCGGGATGTTGACGACGGCCAGGCCGGCCAGGGCGATGACCACGGTCAGGCCGGCGAAGACGACCGCGGAGCCGGCGGTTCCGGCGGCGCGGCCCGCGGCCTCGTCCCGCTCGTGGCCCTCGGCGAGCTCCACGCGGTAGCGGGAGACGATGAAGAGGGCGTAGTCGATGCCGACCGCGAGGCCGATCATCATCGCGAGGGTCGAGGTGGTGGTGCCGAGGTCCAGCACGTTCGCGAGCGCGGTGATGGCGGAGACGCCGATGCCGACGCCGATCAGCGCGGTCAGCAGCGGCAGCCCCGCCGCGACCAGCGAGCCGAAGGTGATGACCAGCACGACGCCGGCGACGAGGATGCCGATGACCTCGCCCGAGCCGGTCTCGGGGGCCGCCATCAGGGCGTCGCCGCCGATCTCGACGGTCAGCCCGGCCTTCTTCGCCGCGTCGCCGGACTCGGTGAGCGCCTCGCGCGTCTCGTCCTTCAGCTCCATGCCGCTGACGGTGTACTTGACGCTCACGTACGCGGTGGAGCCGTCCTGGCTGACGGCCTGCACCTGGAAGGGGTCGGCGACCGAGGCGACCTGGGCCTTGCCCGGTCCCTCCTGGATGCCGGAGACGATCTTCTGGACCTGTGCCTTGTTCGCCTCGTCGGTGATCCTGGCGCCCTGCGGCGCCTTGACGACGATCCGGGCGGACGCGCCGTCGGCGGCCATGCCCGGGAACTTCTCGTCGAGCAGGTCGAAGGCCTTCTGGGCCTCCGTGCCGGGCATCGAGAAGGATCCGGAGGTGGGGGCGGACGCCGATGCCGCGCCGAAGCCGGCGGCGAACAGCAGCGCCACCCATATGAGGGCGACGAGGCCGCGGCGCCTGAAGGCGCCCCTGCCGAGACGGTAGAGGAAGGTGGCCACTGGAGTGGTTCTCCCGTTCGAGTCGTGGGATGGATCCGGGTGGATCAGGGCGTGGAGAGCCGGCCCGACGACGAGAGCGGCGTGTCAGGAGCAGCGTGGATCTGGTGCGGTGGATCGTGCGCGGTGGGAGCCGCGCGGTGCATCTGTGCGGTTGTCGGCCGTACGGGGATCCCGGCGGGTCCCGCGCGGCGGCTCAGACGCCGAGGGCGGGGAACACCACGGCGTCGATGAACTCTCCGAGGAAGGCCCGGTCGACGGGACGGTCCTCGATCAGCGGGAGCGCGATGAACGCCCCCACGATGACGTGCGGCACGAACTCCAGGGCGGGGCAGTCCGGGGAGACCTCACCCCGCTCGACGGCCCGCTGCAGCATCAGCTGCATGCCGTTGAGCTCCGGTTCGACCAGCAGGTCCCGCAGCGCCTTGTGGAGCTCCGGGCTCTCGTGGACGGCATGCGCCAGGCCCCGCAGCAGGGCGGTGTCCTTGGCCATCTGCGCGTCGTCGGAGTACTGGACCATGAGCCCGAAGTCCCCGCGCAGGCTGCCCGTGTCGATCTCCGCGAGGGGGACCGGCTGGGTGCAGCGAAGGGCCCGGGCGACCAGCTCCGGCTTGCTCCCCCACTGGCGGTAGAGGGTGGCCTTGCTGGACCTGGTGCGGGTGGCGACGGCGTCCATGGTGAGCGCCTCGTACCCGACCTCCCGGAGCAGGTCCAGGACCGCCCCGTGGAGTTCGGCCTCGCGCTCGGGGGTGATGCGGCTGCGCCGCGACGACACCTCGTCGGACATCGCTGGGCACCTCCCGTCGAACGAAACCGTTTCGTACACCCACGACGATACCCCCCGACCGAGCGAAACGAAACCGTTCCGTTTCGCTTGGCTCCGTGGCCTGGATCACCTGTACGGGTTGCCGGGCCCCTTCCCCGCGGAAAACATGGGGACGTGAGCCACGACGTCGCGTACCTCCGCTTCCCCCACCTCCACGACGACCTCCTGTGCTTCGCCGCCGAGGACGACCTGTGGGTCGCCCCGCTCGTCCCCGACGGCGCCTCCCCCGGCCGGGCGTGGCGGATCACGGTGGACCGGACCCGCATCGGCCACCCCCGCTTCTCCCCCGACGGCAGCCACATCGCCTTCACCACGTGGCGCAGCCTGGACCCGGAGGTGCACCTCGCGCCCGTCGAGGGCGGCCCTGCCCGCCGGCTCAGCCACTGGGGCGCCACCGACACCCGGGTCTGCGGCTGGACGCCGCCCGACAAGGACGGCCGCAGCGACATCCTCGCCGTCTCCTCGCACGGGCAGCCCTTCTCCCACTACGCGTGGGCGTACAGCCTGCCCACCGACGGCTCCCCCGGCGGCCGGCTGCCCTGGGGCCCGGTGTCCGACATCGCGGTGCACGACGAGGCCGCCGCGGACGGCTCCGTCGAGCGGCGCACCCTGCTGCTGACCGGCAAGCCCCCGCACGAGCCGGCCGCGTGGAAGCGCTACCGCGGCGGCGCCACCGGCCGGCTCTGGCTGCACGGCAAGCGGCTGCTGGAGGACATCGGAGGGCATATCGCCGCGCCCATGTTCGTCGGCGGCCGCATCGCCTTCCTCTCCGACCACCAGGGCATCGGCAACCTCTACTCCTGCCTGCCCGACGGCACCGACCTGCGCCGGCACACCGACCACGAGGAGTTCTACGCCCGCCACGCCGCGAGCGACGGCTCCCGCGTCGTCTACCAGTGCGCCGGCGAGCTGTGGCTCGTCGAGGACTTCGGCCCCGACGGCACCCCGCGGAAGCTCCAGGTCCGCCTCGGCGGCCCGCGGGCGGGCAGGCGCACCCACCAGGTGCCCGCCGCCCACCACGTCGACTCGCTGTCCGTCGACACCACCGGGCGGGCCAGCGCCGTCGTCGTCCGCGGCAGCCTGTACTGGCTCACGCACCGCGACGGCCCGGCCCGCACGATCGCCGACACGCCGGGGGTGCGGGTGCGGCTGCCGGAGATGCTCGGCACCGGCGGCCAGGTCGCGTACGTCACGGACGCCGAGGGCGAGGACGCCGTCGAGATCGCCTACCTGCCGCGCGCCTCGGGCGAACGGGAGCCGCGCCGGCTGGCCTCCGGGAAGCTGGGGCGCGTACTGGAGCTGCTGGCCGACCCGGACGGGGAGCGCCTCGCCATCGCCTCGCACGACGGCCGGCTGCTGCTCCTCGACGCGACGGAGGAGTCCAACGGCGAGGTCACCGAGCTGGTCGCGTCCGTCAACGGGCCCGTCACCGACCTGGCGTTCTCCCCGGACGGGGCGTGGCTGGCGTGGTCGCACCCGGGCATCGGCCGGTCGCTGCGGCAGATCAGGATGGCCAGGATCTCCGGCACCGGGCCGCGGACCGTCGTGGACGTGACGAACGGCCGCTTCGAGGACGACCACCCCGTCTTCACCCGGGACGGCCGCTACCTGGCCTTCCTGTCGTGGCGCGGCTTCGACCCGGTCTACGACGTGCACACCGGCGACCTGTCGTTCCCGCTGGGCTGCCGGCCCTACCTGGTGCCGCTGTCGTCGGCGACCCCCTCGCCGTTCGCGTTCACCCCCGACGGGCGGCCCGCGGCGGGCGGCCTCGACCCGGTGGAGGGCGAGTCCGGCGAGGGCGACGGCTCGGTGACGGTGGAGGTGGAGGGGCTGGAGAACCGGGTGACGCCGTTCCCGGTGTCGGCGTCGAAGTACTCGGCGCTGCAGCCGGTCAGCGGCGGCGGGCTGGTGTGGCTGCGCTGGCCGATCTCGGGCGCCCTCGGCGAGACGTTCGCCAATCCCGCCGACACCAGCGGCAAGCCGACCCTGGAGCACTTCGACATCACGAAGGCCCGCAAGACCGAACTGGCCTCCGGCCTGGACTGGTTCGCGGTCAGCGGCGACGGCACCCGCCTCGTCCTCAACGACGACGGCGACCTGCGGGCCGTCCCGGCCACCGAGTCCGGCGACGGCGACTCCACCGTCTACCTGGACCTGCGGCGCATCCTGCACGAGGTGGACCCGCCCGCCGAGTGGCGGCAGGCCTACGAGGAGGCCGGGCGGCTGATCCGCGCCTACTTCTGGGACCCGAAGATGTGCGGGATCGACTGGGACGGCATCCTCGCCCAGTACCGGCCGCTCGTCGAACGCGTCGCCTCCCCCGACGAGTTCGCCGACCTGCTGCGCGAGGTCCTCGGCGAGCTGGGCACGTCCCACGCGTATGTCTCCGCGGCCCGCCGCAACGAGGGCCCGCCGCACTACCAGCGCCCCATCGGCCTGCTCGGGGCCAACCTGGTGTGCCGCGACGGGAACTGGGTCGTCAAGCGGATCCTGCCCGGCGAGTCCTCGGACTCCAAGGCCCGCTCCCCGCTGGCCGGCACCGGCATCCGGGAGGGCGCCGTCCTCACGCACGTCGACGGCCGGCCCGTCGACGCCGTGGCCGGCCCGTACCCGCTGCTCGCGGCGGCCGGCGGCACGACCGTCGAGCTGACCTTCGAGCCGGCCGAGGGCGAGGGGCGCGCCCGCCGGGTGGCGGTGGTCCCGCTGATCGACGAGCGGCCGCTGCGCTACCAGGACTGGGTGTCCAAGCGGCGCGCGGTGGTCCGCGAGATCAGCGGCGGCCGCTGCGGCTACCTGCACATCCCCGACATGGGCGGCTCGGGCTGGGCGCAGTTCAACCGCGACCTGCGGATGGAGATGTCCCGGCCCGCGCTGATCGTGGACGTACGGGGCAACGCGGGCGGGCACATCAGCGAGCTGGTCGTCGAGAAGCTGACCCGCTCCATCCTCGGCTGGGACCTGACCCGCGACGCGCAGGCCGTCAGCTACGCCTCCAATGCGCCCCGCGGCCCGATCGTCGCGCTGGCCGACGAGGCGACCTCCTCGGACGGCGACATGATCACGGCGGCGTTCAAGCTGCTCGGGCTGGGCCCGGTGGTGGGACAGCGGACGTGGGGCGGCGTCGTCGGGATGACCGGCCGGCACGTCCTCGGCGACGGCACGGTCATCACGGTCCCGATGAACGCCGCCTGGTTCGAGGGGCACGGCTGGTCGATCGAGAACCAAGGGGTGGAACCGGACTACGCGATCCTGCGGACGCCGCTGGACTGGGCGGAGGGCCGGCACGCGCAGCTGGCGGACGCGGTGCACCTGGCGCTGGAGCTGCTGGAGGCGCAGCCCGCGGCGGTCCCGCCGGGCTACACCGACGTACCGGACCTGCGGCGGCCGAAGCTGCCGCCGCGGTAGCCCCGGCGGGGCAGCGGGCGGCGGGCGGCAGGGGCGGCGGGCCCCGGGGGCGGGGCCCGCCCGGCGGCCGTCAGGCCGTCAGCCCGTGCCGGCGGCGCGGCCCCGCTCCCGCTCGTCGGCGGCCCCGCCCTCGCCGACCAGCCCCTTGGGCACCCCGGCCAGGCGCGGCTCGAACCGCCGCACCTCCCGCTGCCCGCCGGCCGCGATCAGCGCGGGCAGGTGGCCCCGTACGCCCTGCATGCCGCGCAGCCACCACTGCGCGTACACGTGCGCCGAGCGGCGCTCGATGCCGGCGACGATCCGGTCGACGGCCGGGCCCAGCGGGTAGGTGCGGTTCGCCGGCCAGGGCAGCCGCTGCCGCAGCTCCCGCATGACGCCGTCGCGGTCGGCGCCGCGCACCATGTCGGTGTCGGTCCACGACAGGTAGCCGACGCCGACCCGGACGCCCTTGTGGGCGACTTCGGCGCGCAGGCAGTGCGCGAACGCCTCCACGCCCGACTTGGAGGCGCAGTACGCGCTCATCATGGGGGCCGGGGTCATCGCGGCGAGCGAGGCGATCTGCAGGAAGTAGCCCCGGCTCTCGGTGAGCAGGGGCAGGAAGGCCCGCGCGGTGACCGCCGAGCCGACCAGGTTGACCTCGATCACCCGGCGCCAGGCGTCGGGGTCGGAGGCGGCGAAGGGCCCGCCGGCGGCCACGCCGGCGTTGGCGACGACGATGTCGGCCCGGCCGAAGCGCTCCCGGACCTCCCCGGCGACGCGGGCAATGGCCTCGTGGTCGGTGACATCGGCGTGCCAGTGGGCGCTGTCGGTGTGCAGCCGCCCGGACACCTCCTTGAGCGCCTCCGGCTCCAGGCCGACCAGCGCCACCCGCGCGCCCCGCGCGGACAGCTTGCGGGCGAGGAGCTCGCCGACGCCGCGGGCCGCGCCGGTGACGACGGCGACCTGTCCCTGAAGGTTCCTGTGCGCGCTCACGGCGTCCTCTCCTCCTGCTGCTGCCGGGGTTCCTGGGGGCGTACGAGGTAGCGGCGGGCCAGGTCGCGGACCGCGCCCGCCACGGCCTCGGGGGCTTCGACGGGGGTCATGTGCCCCATGCCGGCCAGTTCGGTGAGGCCGACGCAGCGGGGCAGGGCGGCGGCGATCCTGCGGGCGTGCACGATCGGCGAGAGCCGGTCGGCGGTGCCGGCGAGGACGGCGGTGGGCGCCGTCAGTGCGGCGAGCCGGGCGTCCACGTCGAGTTCGGCGAGGACCCGCGACCAGCCGTGCCGGACGGCAGTGGGGCAGGCGTGCACGATACGGGCGCACGCCTCGACCTTGTCGGGCGCGGAGCCGGGGCCCATCGTCGCGTACTTGAGCACCTGCCGGGCCGGCGGGGTGACCGGCCCGAGCGGGGCGCGGGAGCCGAGGAGGGCGCGGGTCAGCCGGGTGCGCAGGGGGCCGGGGCGCAGTGGGACGACGCGCGCCTCGGCGGCCAGGCGGGAGCTGCCCGTGCTGCACAGCAGGACGGCCGCGGCGTGCTCGTCGAGTTCGGGCCGGCCCGCCGCCGCCATGATGGTCATGCCGCCCATGGAGTGCCCCGCGAGGACGGCCCGCTCGCCGGGGGCGAGGGCGGCCCGCAGGACGGCAGCGAGGTCGTCGGCGAGGGCGGTGGTGGAGTAGCGGGAGGTCGCGGGGGTGCGGCCGTGGCCGCGCTGGTCGTACGCGATGACCCGGTGGTCGGCGGCGAGGTCGCGGATCGGGGCGGCCCAGAAGGCGGTGGAGCAGGTCCAGCCGTGGGCGAGCACGACCGGCGGGGCGTCCGGCTCGCCGTGCTCCTCGACGTGCAGCCGGGCGCCGTCGGCGGATACGGCGACCAGCTCGCGGCGGGCGGCGGGCGGCGCGTACCGGCCGGCAGGGGCGTGCGTCAGCCGGCTCATACGGCGGCCTCCCCGGCGGCGGCCGCGCCGGCCCGGTCGGGAGTGTGGCCGCGCGTGCCGCCGCGGGCGCGGAGGACCTCGTACTCGGCCATGTCGACGGTCTGCGTCAGCCGGCGGAACTCGCCGGTCGTGCCCGGCCAGACGGTGGTGTTGCGGCCCTGCGCGTCCAGGTACCAGCTGGTGCAGCCGCCGGTGCTCCACACCGTCCGCTCCATGCGCGCCTGGACCTGCCGGTTCCACCGGCCCACGGCCGAGGGTCGGGCCGCGAGGGCGGCCCGGCCGCCGAGGACGTCCAGTTGGCGCAGGTAGTCGGCCATGTAGTTCAGCTGCGACTCGATCATCAGGATCATCGAGCTGTTGCCGAGTCCCGTGTTGGGCCCGATGATCGTCATCCAGTTCGGGAAGCCGGCCGCGGTCGCGCCGCGCAGCGCCTGCATCCCGTCCTTCCAGTGGTCGGCGAGGGTGCGCCCCTCCGCGCCCACGACCCGGTCGGCGATCGGCATGTCGGTGACGTGGAACCCGGTGCCGAAGACGATGGCGTCGGCCTCGGCCTCGGTGCCGTCGGCGGCGACGAGGACGCTGCCGCGGACCTCCTTCAGCCCGGAGGCGACGAGGTCGACGTGGGGCCGGGCGAGCGCCGGGTAGTAGTCGCTGGAGAGCAGGATGCGCTTGCAGCCGATGCGGTAGGAGGGCGTCAGCTTCGCCGCCAGCTCCGGGTCCTTGATGGAGCGCGCGATGTTCGCCTTGGCGAGGGACTCGATCAGCCCGAGCCGGCCCGGATGCTTGGTGAACGCGCTGACCTGGAGCTCCCGGATGCCCCACAGCAGCCCGCGGCGCGCCGCCCGCGTGAACGGCAGCTGCCGGTGCAGCCAGCGCTCGGCGGCGGTGATGGCGCGGTCGGTGCGCGGCATCACCCAGGGCGGTGTGCGCTGGAAGAGGGTCAGCCGCTGTACGTCGGGGGCGATGGCCGGGACGATCTGGATGGCGGAGGCGCCGGTGCCGACGACCGCGACGCGCTTGCCGCGCAGGTCGTAGTCGTGGTCCCAGCGCGCGGTGTGGAAGACCTTCCCGGGGAACCCGGCGAGGCCGGGGACCTCCGGCAGCCTCGGCTCGGAGAGCGGGCCGGTCGCGGAGACGACGACGTCGGCGGTGAGGGCGCCGCCGGAGGTCTCGATCTCCCAGTGCAGCCGCTCGGCGTCCCAGCGCATCGACTGCACCTCGTGGCGCAGCCGGATGTGGGGGCGCAGGCCGAAGGTGTCGGCGACGCGCTCCAGGTAGGCCCGGATGTGGGGCTGCCCGGAGAAGGTGCGCGGCCAGTCGGGGTTGGGGGCGAAGGAGAAGGAGTACAGGTGCGAGGGGACGTCGCAGGCGCAGCCGGGATAGCTGTTGTCCCGCCAGGTCCCGCCGACGGAGTCGGCGCGTTCCAGGATGGTGAAGTCCGTGATCCCCTCGCGGCGCAGCCGGACGGCGGCGCCCAGTCCGCCGAAGCCCGCCCCGATGACCGCCACCCGCACGTGCTCGCCCATGCCGCCTCCCAGCCGCCGCACCGTCGCGCCACACTGCCAGCAATCACTGGCACAATCGGGAGGGTAGAGCAGCACCGTACCGAGGGGTAGGGGTCGCACGCGGAAAGTTACTGCGGGTACGCCATAGGCTTCGGCCGTTGCAGACACGGAAGCGGGGACGACGTTGCGCGAATACCGTACGGAGGAACTGGCCGAGGCCGCCGGCATCCCCGTCCGCACCCTGCGCTTCTACCGCGAGCGCAAGCTCCTGCCGCCACCGCGCCGCGAGGGCCGCATCGCCTGGTACGACGACCACCACCTGGCCCGGCTGCGCACCATCGCCGCCCTGCTGGAGCGCGGCCACACCCTCGGCGGGATCGCCGAGCTGACGGCCGCGTTCGAGCGGGGGCGGGACGTCGGCCAGCTCGGCGAGCTGCTCGGCATCGGCTGGTCGGAGGAGACCCCGGTCCGGCTGACCCCGGAGGCGCTCGCCGACTACTTCGAGGGCGAGGTCACCCCGGAGAACCTGGCGGCCTCCCTCGACCTGGGGTACGTCGCCACCGACGGCGACGAGATCGTCCACGTCAGCCGCCGCCTCCTCGACGTCTCCTCGGCCCTGGTCCGCGAGGGCGTCCCGCTCGCGGCGGTCCTGGAGACGGGCCGCCGGGTGCGCGGGCACGCGGACGCCCTGGCCGCGCTGTTCGCCGGGCTGGTCGCCGAGCACCTGCCGGACGACCCCGAGGCGGTCACGCGGCTGCGGCCGCTGGCGAAGAGCGTGGTCGAGGCCGAGCTGTCGATGGCGATGGACCGCCTGCGGGCGGCCGCGGGACCGGCGGACGGGCCACAGGAGGCAGCGGACGGGGCACAGGAGGCAGCAGGCGGAGACGGGGCCGCTCAGACCGCGCCGAGCCCGTAGGCCACCGTCACCGGCGCATGGTCGGACCACCGCTGCGGGTGCGTCTCGGCCCGCTCCACCCACGCCTTCACGGCCCGGTCCGCCAGGCCCGGCGTGGCGACCTGGAGGTCGATGCGCCACCCGGCGTCGTTGTCGAAGGCCCGGCCGCGGTAGGACCACCACGAGTACGGGCCCTCCGTGTCCGGGTGCAGCGCCCGCACCACGTCCACGTACCCGGCCTCGGCGTAGACCTTGCCGAGCCACTCCCGCTCCTCGGGCAGGAAGCCGGCGCTCTTGCGGTTGGTCCGCCAGTTCTTCAGGTCGGCCTCGCGGTGGCAGATGTTCCAGTCGCCGCAGACGACGACCTCCCGCCCGTCCGCCGCGGCCCGCTCCTTCAGCTCGGCCAGGTACGGCAGGAACGCGTCCATGAACCGGTACTTCTCGTCCTGCTTCTCCGTCCCCGCCTCCCCGGAGGGCAGGTACAGGCTCGCGACGGTCACCCCCGGCAGGTCGGCCTCCAGGTAGCGCCCCGACGCGTCGAACTCGGTGCTGCCGAAGCCGACCTGCACCCGCTCCGGCTCCCGCCGCGTGTACAGCGCGACCCCGGCCCGCCCCTTCGCGGCGGCCGGCGCGAAGACGGTGTGCCAGCCCTCGGGCCTGCGGACCTCCAGCGGGATCTGCTCCTCCTCCGCGCGGACCTCCTGGAGGCACACGACGTCGGCGTCGGACCCGGCCAGCCACGGGGAGAACCCCTTCTTGGCGGCGGCGCGGATCCCATTCACGTTCACGGAGGTCACGGTGAGCATCCCAGCACCATAGCCCGACCGTTCCGTACGATGTCCGGATGTCTCACGGGATAGAGATCCGCACCGTGCCGTACGACCACCCGGACGCGGTGAAACTCAACGACGAGGTCCAGCTCGAGTACCAGGAGCGCTACCAGGGCGAGGGCGACGCCACGCACCTGGACCCGGCGATGTTCGCCCCGCCGAACGGCCTGTACCTCCTGGCGTACGACGCCTCGGGCACCCCGGTCGCCAGCGGCGGCTGGCGCCGCCAGGACGAGAACGCGGAGGGCTACTCGGACGGCGACGCCGAGCTGAAGCGCATGTACGTCGTCCCGAGCGCCCGCGGCCTCGGCCTGGCCCGCCGCCTCCTGGCGGAGCTGGAGGCCGACGCCCGCGCCGCCGGCCGCGTCCGCATGGTGCTGGAGACCGGCGACAAGCAGCCCGAGGCCATCGCCCTCTACCTCTCGGAGGGCTACACGATGACGGCCAAGTTCGGCTACTACCGGGAGTACGACTCCAGCCGCTGCATGGCCAAGCCCCTCTCCTGACGCCCGCCTCCCCCGGTCCCGCCCGGCCGTCGCCGGGCGGCCGGGGTCACCCCGTCCGGAGCCGCAGGCGGAAGTCCGGGCAGACGTCCGGGTCCGGGTCGTCGTAGACGAAGGTGCGCTTCGCGTCGATGCCGATGGAGAGCCTGTCGAGGGTGTCGCCCCGCATGATGCCCTCCGGCTCGCTGAAGTCCATGAGGAGCGTGGTCCGGTCCCGGCCGTGGCCCGCCGGGTCCACCACCCAGGTACCGGACCCGCTGAAGGTCTTGCCGAGGTGGGCGTGGAAGGAGCTGCCGCCCGTCGGCCAGTTCTCCACGGTGAAGCTGCCTCCGTGGGCCGTCCCCGGGGTGAGGGCAAGTGTCAGACGGACGCCCTTCGCCTCCAGCTCACCGTCGAACGTCCCCGCCAGCTGCGCCGCGCCCGCGGTCTCCGCGGCCTCCGGGACGCACCGCTCGAACGCGTCGGAGCCGCAGCCGGTGAGCAGCCCGGCCAGGGCGGCGAGCACCGCCACGCCCCCCGCCGCCCGCACCCTGCGCCGGTACATCGGTCACTTCCCTTCCGCGGGGACGCGCTCGGTCCACGTGATCTTCTGGTCGATCGTGGAGAACACGCCGTCCTCCCGGTTGAAGTTCTCCAGCCAGTCGTAGTAGCCGACGTAGTGCAGGAACGATTCGTTGCTGGTCGAGTTGTTCAGCGTGTACTCGACGACGAGCGAGCCGTCGGGGTCCTGGCCCTTGACGCTGTAGTCGAGGGAGTACGAGCCCATGAACGCCTCGCCGAGGTGGTCCTCGTCGGCGGTGGCGATCGCCGGGATGTCCGTGCCGACCAGCTTGCGGAGCGCCCCGAGCTTGCCGTCCTTGGAGATCGAGTAGCTGACGGTGCCCTCCTGCTGCCCGTTCTCCTGCCACTTGGAGAGGGTGTCGGCGCGCAGCCGCTCCATGCTCACGCTGTCCTTGATGAGCTCGGTCATCGTGTCGCCGTCGTGGTACTCGCGGTTGCGCGGCCCGCTGCCGGAGACCCAGTCCCAGCCCAGCGAGTACGCGCCCTCGCCCTTGCGCACCGGGTACGGGTCCTGATCCGGTTCGTGGTGTCGATGCTGCTGTGCCCGGGGTTCGGGTTGAACCACTGGCCCAGGCCGATGTCCGACATCAGCGCGAACGCCATGTTCCGGTCGGCGGCGATGCCCCGCCGGACGATGTCGTTGATCTCCCGCTGGGCGGCCTCGATGGCCTTCGCCTCCGGCGAGTCCTTCGCGATCTCCTTGCACCGGCCGTTGAACACGGTGGTCGCGGCGACCCCGCTCGCCTGGATGAACACGCCCTTCTCCTGCGCCCGCCGCACGGCGTCCTGCAGGTCCTTCTTGACCGCCTTGAACTCGCCGAGCGCGTCCTCGATGACACCGATCGCCGCCTTGGCGACCTTCGTCGCGGAGTCGACCTGCCGCTCGATGTCGTCGATCATCCGCCAGGCGTACGGGGCCGCGGCGCCCTCCCAGTACCCCTTGTCGCGCAGCGGCTTCAGCATCTCGTCCCGGACGCGCCGCGGCAGCTTGGCCAGCGCCTCGTGCGTGGTGCGCCACTGGGTGAGGAGGGTCTCCAGCGGCGCCAGGTCGGTCTCCAGGATCTCCTGGTAGAAGGTGGTGGACATCAGAGCCCCTGGAGCTTGGACGGGCGCCGGACACCGGTGAACGACTGGTCGATCCCCGCGTCGGTCGTCTTGTAGCCGCGGGCGCCGATGCGCAGGCTCTCGGAGATGTGCGCGAGCCACCCGGCGACCGTGCCGGCCTGCTTCTCCCACTGCAGGTGCGCGGCGCGCAGGCTCTTCCCGGACTCCCACCCGTTCATGGCCGTCGCGGCCTTCCGCGCGGGCTCCTCCAGCGCGGCCGCCGGCTTGGTGAAGGCGGTGTGGATCTCGTCGGCACTCCCGGCGGCCTTGGTGAGCACAGCGGGCTCGATGACGAGCTCCTGCCCGGACGCCCCGGGCCCCTGGGGCGGCAGCAGCCCCGGCGGCTGGAGCAGCCCCGGCGGCTGCCCACCGTTGGGCGGCACCAGCAACGGCGGAGCCGGCGTCAGCGTCCGCGGGGTCAGCGGATCCCGGAAGCTCCCGGGCTCCGGAGCCACGAAAACGGAAGCCCCCCACTGGGACTTGTGCCGTTCCAGCTCGTCCGGCGACAGCGGAAGCCGCTCGGGCTCCGGCAACGTGTCATCGGCCATGTACGCAACTCCCCCTATGCGAACGCAAGCACGCGAACATCAAAGCGAGCCCACCCTAGCCCAGCTCGCAAACCCGCCACCCCCACCCCTCAACCCATTAGCAAACACTGGCCCGTTGAGGACGCACTGCACGGAACCGCTCGCAACGAGTGAGCATTCGGGGGCCGCAGGCGCCCGAATGAACCTCGGCGATCCGGAAGACGTGCGGCAGTCCGCCGCCACAAGACCCAAGGCCGCCGCAGCACGCGCAGGGGAGCGCCGCCGGCTGCAGCAACGTGGCCGGGAAGGGGCGGTTGTCTGAGTGCAGGTGAGTGAACCTGCCCCGGCCGCGTACGGATGAGAGGGCACTGTCGCCGGCGCCCTGAAAGGCTGGGCCGAAAGCCCCCGGACCTGAAGCGGCGACCGGGTTGCGGCCGGCCGACGAACGGTCGGCGCCGGCCGACGTACGGGAGGTGCTGCTGTGTCGGCTGCGGAGAGGCGATCCACCATCGCGCTCCTCCCGATCGTCTCTGGGCTCTCCCTCGCCTTTACGGTCACGGCCGTGGACCCGCTGATCCTCAGCCTGAACATGCCGCAGATCAGCCGGGCCCTCGACGTGCCGCCCGACGCCGTCGGGTTCCTGGGCGGCGCGGCGACGCTGGTCGTGGCAGCCGCCGTGCTCGCCGTGGGCAGCCTCGGGGACGCCTTCGGGCTCAAGCGGCTGCTGATGCTGGGGCTGGTCGGCGACATCGCCGTCAACCTGCTCTCCGCGCTCTCCCCCGGCTACGTGTTCCTGCTGGTGATGCGCCTCCTCGACGGCTTGGCTCTGGCCGCGATGCTGGGAGTGTCGCTGGCCCTGCTCAAGGCGTCGGTCCCGGCGGAGAGACGGCCGGCGGCCATCGGCATCTTCATGGCCATCGAGATGGTGCTGTGCGGAGTGACCCCCGCGGCCGGGGGCTGGCTGGTGGAGGCACTCGGCTGGCGGTGGCTGTTCCTGGTCGCCCCGCTCCTGTCGCTGGTGGCTCTCGGGCTGACGGCCCGCTACGTCACCGAGCCCCCCGTCCTGCAGCGCCGGGGAGTCGACGTCGTCGGCGTCAGCCTGGTCGGCCTCGCCCTGCTGACCCTCGTCCACGGCATCGCCGAGGCCGAGAACGGGATCATCCGGATCGAGGCCTGGCTGCCGTTGGTGATCAGTGCGATCGCCGGCGTGCTGTTCGTGTTCCACGAGCGCCGGACACCCGAACCGGTCCTGGAGCTGTCGCTGTTCCGGAGCGGCGCGTTCACCGTTGCTGCGCTGTCCAGTCTGACGCTGAACTTCGCCGTCGCGGGGTTCAGTTTCGTCCTGGGGCAGTTCGGCAGTGTGATCCTGTCGCTGCCCCCGCGCACGATCGGCCTGCTGTTTCTGCCCGGTACCCTGCTGATCGCAGGCGCTGTCATCCTCGCCGGGCGCCTGATCGAGAAGTACGCCCCCCGGCCGGTCCTCATCACCGGCCTGCTGTTGCTGGTCGCGAGCGGGCTGCTGATGGCGGCCACCGCCGAGACCACGATGGCGTTGTGGATCCTCGTACTGGCCACCTGGCTCGCCAACCTCGGCTCGCTGGTGGCCTCCGCCTCGGTGGCCGAGACCATCCTCTCGCACGCCCCGTCCGGAAAGTCCGGCGCCGTGGCCTCCGTTCAGCCGGCGTTCGGCATGACCGGCTACGCGCTCGGCCCCGCCGTCTACCTCCTGCTGCTCAACGTCTTCTTCCAACGGCAGTGGCTCAACGACGCCGATGCGCGCGGTATGTCGGCGACCCAGGCCGAGCAGGCCGTGGACGCGACCCGAAGCGCCATGGCGCGCAGTCCGGGCACCGCCGGATACGACCCGAACCTGCTCCGGCAGTCCGGACTGGACCTCGGGCTGGACCTCACCAACGGCCTGAGGCTGACCATGCTGGTCACGAGCCTCCTGCCGCTCGCCCTGGCCGTGGCGGCGTACGTGCTCATGCCCCGCCGGAGCCGGACTGCACCGCAGGACCCACCGGAGTGACGGATCGAACGGCCTCCTGCCCCGGCAGGGTTCCGAACGGGGACCGGCAGGCGCCCGGCAGGTCCCGCTGGGGCTGCGGGGCCGGAGGCGGCGGGTCAGCATGGAAGGAGGGGAATGTTTCCGAGCGGAGGTCCCCATGGCTGAGAACGACGCCCTCGTCCGCAATCTCTTCCAGGCTTGGAACGACCGGGACTACGACGCCATCGCCGGGGTGGTCGCTCCGGACTGCACTCTCGTCGACAAGGGCAGCGGGAGGAAGCTGGAGGGCCGGGAGGGGTTCACCTGGCTCGCCAGAGCCCTGTTCGACGCGATGCCCGACGCCACGTTCACCCTCGACCGCCTCACGTCCCAGGGGGACACGGTGGTAGTCGAGTACACGGGCAGCGGGACACAGACCGGCGACCTGGTCCTGCACGCGGGCACCGTGCCCGCCACCGGCCGTCACGTCACGCTGCACGCGTGCGACATCTACGAGCTCAAGGACGGCAAGATCCAGGAGGGCCGGGCCTACCTGGACACCGGCGCAATCATGAACCAGCTCGGCCTGACGGAGCAGTTGCGGGCCTGACCGCGAGAAGCGCCCCGGTGGCCGCGGTGAAAGCACCGCCCGAGGCCCCGCCCGCGTTCGGACACCGCCTCGCGCAAGCTCTGCAAACGCAGAGATCCCGCCCAGCTTCTCGGCTGAACGGGATCTCGTGACGTTTCTTGAGAGCTACTCAAGAACTGCCGTTTGTGGGGTGTTCACGAGTGCGCCTGACCAGGCACTCCAGAAGCGTCCGAAGATCGCTTCCCAGGCTGGCGGAGATCGTTTCCCAGCAAGCAGCGGTCAGCCCCCGAAGGACCCCAGTGATCGAGACCTGAATAGATATGTACGTTCTACACTGAGGCGCCGCGAGACAGTCAGGTGCTCGGCGTAAACGGCGACGAGAGGGTATCGCCGCGCTATCAGCCTCCGCGATGTCCTGGATCCCGGGGACCGGTTCGCATTCCCGCCTGCCCAACCTCAATGACGAACTTGACGAGCCGAATTTGTCCGCTGCGGCAGCGCTCGCACCGCCGGCGGACGGGGATGGGAAAGCGGCATGAGGCGGGCTCCACCCGATCGCTCAGGGTGGAGCCCGCCTCATGCCTTCGATACATGTTCGAGCGTTGCCGTTACGGCTGGTAGATGTCCTTCCAGCCGCTCCAGTTGCCGTTGGCCGCGCGGGTGGTCTGGCTGATGGTGCCGTTGGCGATGGCGGTCAGCCGGAAGCCGTCCCCGACGGGAGTGCCCAGGAGCTTACGGGTGTAGCCGGGGTCGCCCACGACGGCGGTCACGTCTCCCCATACGGTCCAGTTGCCGTCGGCCCGGCGGGTGGTGTGGTAGATACGGCCTTCGGAGGCTGCGGCGAGCTGGAACTCCGCGCCGGTGCCGGTGCTGGCTGAGGCCTCGATCGAGGCGAGCGGGCTGGCGATGGGCAGCTGGGCGAAGGGGTGCCAGTTCCCAGGAGCGATCTGGGCCGAGTGGTGGGCCCGGCCTTCCGAGAGGATCGCCATGTTTGGCTGGCTGTTCACCGAGGCGAGGGTGATCTGGTCGATCTGCGCGGGGGTGCCCGGGACGAGCCGCCAGGGGTCCAAGCGGTCGGGGTAGCGGGTCGTCAGGTAGACCTTGCCGTCCGCGACCGCGGCGATGACCATGTTCCAGCCGTCCTGGGCGGCGGCGATCTGTGTCACCGGGGGCAGTCCGCCGGCGGCGGCGGTGGCGTCGCCCCAGCGCTGCCAGGTGGTGGGGAGCCGTACGGCGTGGTGGATCTTGCCGTCGGCCAGCGCCAGTACGTGGAGCTGGCTGTCGGTGCCAATGGTGGCCACCTGTTCGACGTTGGGGAGCTCGCCCGTCTCGGACGCGGTGTCCTGGACGCTGCCTCCGGTGAATCCGTGCCAGACCCGCCCGCTGGCGACGGCGACCATGTGGCCGCCCTGGGTGGTGGTGGCATCGGCCAGCGAGGTGGCCGTGTTGTTGTCATCCCACTGGATGCCGCTGTTCAGCGTGGCCGAGGAGTCGTTGCCCGCCTTGTCGGTGGCGTAGGCCTTGATCTCGTAGCGGCCCTCACCCATCTTGGGGAGCAGCACCGTGGCCTTCCCATGCCAGGCCTCCACCCGCCGCGTGGGCTGGTCGGTGTTGATGCCGAACCGGTAGGTCTGGACGTGGTCTCCGCCCTCGGGGCCTTCAGCGGTGAAGGTGGCGATGCCCTTGTCGGGGTCGATGTCGACCTTCGGGGCAGGTGGTGCTGTCCGCTTCACGGTGAACCGGCCGCCACCCTCCCAGCGGGACGCACTCGTGCCGTCGTCGGCCTGGACTTCCCAGGCGTACGACTCGTCCCAGGGCAGCCATCCGTCGGGGAGGCGGAAGTCGGCGATACCACCGCTGGGAACGCTGACGGTGCCCTCGTTGAACCAGCCGCCGCGGTCGACGTAGTGCACGCGGAAGCGGGCAGTGACGTTCCCGCTGTCGGGATCCGAGATCCGTGCGCGCAGGTGCACACCGTCGGCGAGATTGGTCTTACCGATGTAGCCGTGGCTGGTGGGCTGCGGAGTCATGTGCAGCTCGCCGGGGGTGTTCGGTGTCTGGTTGTACTCGATGGAGAGGGTGGCGCTGTTGAGGAACTTCTTCCAGCCGTGGGTGTCGGACTCGTTCTCCGCCTTCAGCCCCAGCGTGACCTCGGACCAGCCGGCCGCGGCTACTTCCCTCATCTTGTTGGTGACGTCGAACTCCACGCCGCCCGCCGGGCAGTTGGGGCCCCAGCCCTTGGCGGTGTTCACCGTGGCCAGGTGCTGGGCCCAAGCCGGCTGGTTCCTCCACGTGGTGCCCGAGTTGATCGCGCCGGTGGACCAGAGCTGTACCGGTCGGGCCTGGCAGGACCAGGACCATTCGAGCTGGGTGGAGAAGGTGCCGCGGATGACGTTCTTGCCGGCGAACCCTGCCGTGTCCATCCGGAACAAGGACCGGGAGAGGCCGTTGGTTTCGTTCTCGTAGCCGACCCTGGCCAGTTCGTTCTTGTTCCAGAACGCCGTGTCCTGGAACTTCTTGTACACCCGGGTCCAGGCGATCCGGCCACCGCTCATCCACGGGTCGATGAAGACCGGGAAGACGGTGTCCTTGCCCCTGAGCATCTTCTGGTCCGGGACCACCTTCAAGGTGGAGCCGTCCACCCTGGTGGCCATCGCGGCCTGCTTCGCGTTCAGACCCGGTTCCCACGCCGTGGAGGCGCTGCCGTCCTTGGCGGCGGGGGCGTCGGCGCCCTGCGCCGCAGGGGCGCTGCGGGCCAGCGAGGCGATCTTCTGCTGTCCGGCAGTGGGCGTCGATTCCCACATGGTCGGGGTGGGTCCGCCGAAAACGATCTGCCCTGCTGCGTCCTTGGCCGTCAGGTTTCCGTGTCCGTCGGCGGCGACGGTGAGGTTCTTGGCTTTCAGGCCGAATCCGATCTCGGCGAGCTTCGGATTCGCGGCGGCCTCGGCCGACTTGACCTCAAGGACCTGGGAGAAGCCCTCGATGCCGGCGCGGACCTTCAGGTCCACTCCCGGGAGCACCTCGGGGTACGTCGCGGTGTCACCGCTGATGCGCGGCTTCGGCAGAGCCTGGGGCCAGGTCAGGGATATCTCTTTGTCCCCGTCTGCCAGGCTGACCAGTGGTCCCGTGCCGCCGCCGGACAGCGAGAGAGGAAGCAACGACGCCTTCGGCGTCAGAACTCCGCTGGCCGAGACCTGAAGGGAGGCGTCGAGGTCAACCCACTTCCCTCCCCTCTTGACCCACTTGGGGCTGGTGTGGCGCTCCAGGGTGAAGGTCCCAGAGGGGTTCGCGAGTGTGCGAGCGTCCTCCGTCCGCTTCTCCAGGATCTCCACCGGCTGCCCGCTGGCACGTGCGCTGTCCTGCGCTCTCTGCTCCGGCGTCACACCCTTCACGTCCGCGGCGGCCAGAGCCGTGGGGGCGGGTGCCGCGTGGGCGGGCGTCAGGCTGACGCAGAGTCCGGTGAGCGCGAGCACTGCCAGGGCCTTCGGCCAAGGCTGTGGTCGTCTTGGGATCCTTGTGGGAAGGGCGAAGTGCATGGAGAAACCATCCAAGGGTGACGGCGATCGGACAGGCGACCGCCTCATCGGCGGCACACGTGGAAAGTTCGGGGGACTCCGCGTCCTAGCGGGTGGGTGACCGGCGGCGAGCCGAAGGTCACACCCAGAACCTTACTGAACTAGATCATACTTATACTCAACCTTGACCTTCCCTCAGGTTTCAGACTACAACCGGTAGAAATCCCTCCGCTTATCGTCCGGCGACCAACCCCGTGCAACCTGCGGATGCTTCATTCTTGATCCGTGCATGATCCGGAAGGATTGATCGTTTACTCTGTGCGTGATAGGTGCGTTGATCGTCAACGCACCTCATTTCTGCATAGAGGAATTGCGTGAGTCCGTCTCAGATACCCCGGAGATCCGATCCCCATTGGAGCTCCGACAACGTATGGAACTGGCCTAAATCCATTCGCCGTTCCACACAGACCATTGCCATCACGGTCAGTACCGCCCTGCTGATCTCGGCCGGTGTGACCACCGCGGCGGCCGCCACTGAGAAGTTCAAGGTGCGCGGCACCCAGACCGAGCCGGTACTTGTCGGCGCCAAGGTCCCGGTACAGTCCCCTCCGAAGAACGAAGCGGCACAGAACGCCCAGAAGAAGGCGCCCAAGGTCACCTGGCCCAAGGGCGGCGAAGCGCTCGTGGATCCCGGTTCCACTGTGGCCTCGCGCGCAGAGACTCCCGCTCCCGGCCGCAGTGACGTCGGGGGTCTGCCCGTCGGAATCCGTTCCACGGCCGTCCCGTTCATGCGGGCGGGAGCGGCGGTCGGACCGGCGGCCCCGGCCCATGTGAAGGTCTCTGTCAAGAACCGCGCCCAAGCCGAAAAGGCCGGCATCAACGGTGTCCTGATGGCCGTTGAGCCGGGCGCGGGCGTTCCCACTCGCGGCAAGGTCGAACTCGCCGTCGACTACTCCGCCTTCGCCGGAGCATTCGGTGCGAATTTCGCGGGCCGCATGCGTATGGTGCAGTATCCGGCGTGTGTGCTGACCACTCCGGAAAAGGCCGAATGTCAGAACGGTACGCCGGTCGACAGCGGAAATGACGTCAAGAACAAGACGCTGACCGCCCGTATCGCCTTGGCCGACACCACCACCGCCGCAAAGGCACCGCAGCAGCTGTCCGCCAGGAGCGCCGCCGCTGCGGCTCCGATGGTCCTGGCCGCCGAGGGCGGCGCCTCCGGCTCCGGCGGGGACTTCAAGGCGACGCCTCTCGCCCCTACGGCGAGCTGGCAGGCCGGCGGGGCTTCCGGTGACTTCAACTGGACCTACCCCATGTCCACCCCTGAGGCTCCCGGAGACCTGTCTCCCGAGCTCGGGCTGAACTACTCCGCCCAGAGCGTGGACGGCCGCATGGCCGCCAGCAACACCCAGCCCTCACAGGCGGGAGACGGGTTCGAGCTCACCTCCGGCGGCTTCATCGAACGCCGCTTCCAGCCCTGCTCAGACGTCCCCGGCTCCGGAGTGAGCTTCAAGGACGGCAAGGGCGACCTGTGCTTCGCCTCCGAGAACGCCATGCTCTCCCTCAACGGCTCGGGCACCGAGCTCGTCAGGGACGATGCCACCGGCACCTGGAAGGGCGTCAAGGACGACGGCTCCAAGATCGAGTACCTGACCGGTGCCGTCAACGGGGACGCCGAGGGCGGCTACTTCCGCCTGACCACCGTCTCCGGCACCGTCTTCACCTTCGGCCTCAACCGGCCGGGCAACTGGAAGGCCGGCGACCAGGAGACCAACTCCGCCTTCACTGTCCCCCTCTACGGCAAGGACGGCGGCAAGCAACGTGCCTGGCGCTACAACCTCGACCACGTCACCGACGTGCACGGCAACGCCATGGTCTACTACTACGCCAAGGAGACCAACCGCTACGGAGCGGACAAGAAGCTCCAGGGCGTTGAGTACACCCGCGGCGGCCACCTCAGCCGCGTCGAGTACGGACTGAGGACCGGCGCCGAGTACGGCACCAAGGCCCCGGCCAAGGTTCTGATCGACACCGCCGAGCGCTGCCTGCCCGGTGCGGACTGCTCGGACGCGAAGTTCAACAAGGACAACGCCAAGAACTGGCCCGACGTCCCCGTCGACCAGTACTGCGCCCCCGGTAAGGAGTGCAAGAACCAGCACTCCCCGACCTTCTGGACCCGCAAGCGGTTCTCGGCCATCACCACCCAGGTGCTGACCCGCGGCGCGTACAAGGACGTCGACCGCTGGGACCTGACCCACTCCTTCCCGCAGACCGGCGACGGCACGAGCAACGGCCTGTGGCTGGCCTCGGTCAAGCACACCGGCAAGACCAACGGCGACCTCAGCACGCCGGAGATCACCTTCTCCGGCCAGCAGCTGGCCAACCGCGTCGACGGCCTGGAGGGTCTGCCGCCCTTCATCCGCTACCGCATCAACGCCATCCACACCGAATCCGGTGGCCTGATCGGCGTCACCTACTCAGCTCCCGAATGCAACCGGGACAACAAGCTGCCGGCCTCGGACGCCGACAACACCCTGCGCTGCTACCCGGTCAACTGGTCCGCTCCCGGGCAGCCCATCGGCCCCGACGGGCGTCCCAAGCCGTACAAGGACTACTTCCACAAGTACGTCGCCACCCAGATCGTCGAGAACGACCTCGTCGGCGGGTCCCCCTCGACCGTCACCCGGTACGAGTACTCCGGCGCCCCTGCCTGGGCCTACGACACCTCCGAGTTCCTCCGCGACACCGAGCGCACCTGGAACCAGTGGCGCGGCTACAACAAGGTCATCACCCGCACCGGCGACGGCGCCGACCAGCGCACCCGCACGGAGAACGTCTACTTCCGCGGTCTGGACGGCGACCGCACCGCCTCCGGAGGAACGCGCAGCGTCAAGGTCGCCGACTCCGAGGGCAACCAGATCACCGACCACCCCTCACAGGCCGGTGTCACCCGCGAAACCCTCACCTACAACGGCGACGGCGGCGCGCTCATATCCGCTACCTCGTACGAGCCGTCGATCAGCGCTCCGACCGCGACCCGCAACCGTACGGGGACGACGCCACTCACCGCGCAGAGATTCAACAACGGCGCCGAGCGCACCCGTACCGCCGTCGAGGGCGGCTTCCGGCGCACCGCGGTGGAAAAGACCTACGACGAACACGGGCTGATCACCAAGGTCAACGACCTCGGCGACACTGCCAGGAGCGACGATGATCGCTGCACCGTCACAGAGTACGCCCGCAACTCCCAGCTGCACCTGCTGGACCTCGTGTCCCGCCAGGAGACGGTGTCCGTAGCGTGCGGCGCCACCGTCCAGCGGCCCGCACACGTCGTCTCCGACGACCGCACCCTGTACGACGGCAAGGGCTTCGGCGAAACCCCGACCAAGGGCGACGCCACCAGCGCCGAAGAGCTGGCCGAGTACGTCGGCGGCCAGCCCCGCTACGTGACCGCCGGTACGGAGAAGTTCGACCAGTACGGCCGCTCCATCGAGACCACCGACGCCCTGGGCAACACCTCCAAAACCGAGCACACGCCGGCCACCGGTGAAATGCCCTACCAGGTGGTCACCACCAACCCGCTCGGCCACACCGAGACCGACATCATCGACCCGACCCGCGGTCTGACCCTGACCGAGATCGACAGCAACGGACGCCGGGACGAGTCCGAGTACGACGCCCTCGGCCGCCTGACCAAGGGCTGGTCGGCTGGCCGGACCCGGGACCAGAAGCCCGACGTCGAGATCACCTACCTCATCCGTAAGGACGGCCCCTCCGCCGTCACCACGCGCACCCGCCTCGCCGACGACACGTACACCATCAGCCACGAGCTGTACGACGGCCTGATGCGACCGCGCCAGACCCAGGCCACCCGCTCCGACCTCAACCAGAACGACGCGGCGCGCACCGGCCGCGTCGTCACCGACACGGTGTACGACTCACGCGGCCTGGAAGTCAAGGAATCCGGTCCCTACCTGGAGAAGAGCAACCCCGGCACCACCCTGGTATCCGTCCCGGACAACCAGATCATCCGCCAGCACGGCTACCTCTACGACGGCGCCGGACGCAAGACCGCCGATCTGCTTTACAGCCTCGGCACCGAGAAATGGCGCACCACCACCACCTACGAGGGTGATCGCCAGCACGTTGTCCCGCCCGAGGGAAGCACAGTCACTACGACCATCAGTGACGCCCGGGGCAACCCGGTGGAACTGCGGCAGTACAAGGGACGTCAGGTCAGCGGCGCGTTCGACAGCACGCGCTACGGCTACGGTCCTGGTGGTGAGCTGATCCAGGTCGTCGACCCGGTCGGTAACACCTGGCAGTACGAGTACGACCTACGCGGCCGCAAGACCAAGGAGCACGACCCCGACCGCGGAGTCACCACCTACACCTACGACGACAGCGACCAGCCCGTCACCACCACCGACGCCCGGGGCAAGAGCATCCATGTCTCCTACGACAAGCTCGGTCGACCGATCGAGCAGCGAGAAGACGGCCCCGCGGGTCCGAAGCGTGCCGAGTGGACCTACGACACCCTGTCCAAGGGCCAACTGACCTCCTCGACCCGTTACACCGACGGGAAGCCGTACACCACTTCCGTCCTCGGGTACGACAACAGCGGCGCCCCGACCGGGTCCAGGACCACGATCCCGGAGGGTCAGGGGACGCTCTCAGGTAGCTACGAGTCCAAGGTCAACTACAACAGCACCGGCGACCCGAGCTCGGTGCACCTCCCCGCTGCTGGCGGTCTTCCCGCAGAGAAGCTGGACTTCAGTTACAACGCGGCGGGCATGCCCAGCAGCCTCAAGGGCTCGGCCGAGTACGTCAGTAGCAGCCGCTACACGCCCTTTGGCGAGCTCATGCAGTACATGCAGGGCGCCAAGGGTAAGCGGATGATCCACACCAACTACCTGGACGACTCCACCCGCCGGGTCACCAAGTCCTTCGCGGACCGCGAGGTCGCCCCGTACGCCCTGTCCGAGGTCGACTACACCTACGACCCCGCGGGCAACATCACTTCGCTCAGCGAACTGCGGGAGAAGACGACCCGCGACACCCAGTGCTTCCGCTACGACCACCTGCGTCGCATGACCGAAGGCTGGACCGCCAAGGAAAACTGCGCAAGCGGCCCCTCCGTGGCCACCGTCGGTGGAGTCACCCCCTACTGGCACTCCTACACCTTCGACCCCACGGGCAACCGAACGAGCGAGACCAGGCACGACGTCGGGAGCGGCGAAACCCGGCGCACCTACACCTACCCGGCCGCCAAGGGGAGCCAGCCGCACACACTGAGCGCCGTCGACAACGTCGAGCCCACCGGGAGCCGCAAGGACTCCTACGCCTACGACGCCACCGGCAACACCACCCTCCGCAAGATCGGCAACTCCGAGCAGAAGCTCGAATGGGACACCGAAGGACAGCTCACCAAGGTCACCGAAGGCACCAAGGTCACCGAATACGTCTACGACGCCGAAGGCAACCGCCTGCTACGCAAGGACCCATCAGGCACCACGCTCTACCTGGGCGGCACCGAGGTATCTCTGGGCGCGGACGGCAAGACCAAGGCCACCCGCGGCTACACCTTCGGCAACTCGACGGTTGCCGTCCGCTCCTCGGACGGCAACCTCTCGTACCTGTCCGCAGACCACCACAACACCGCGACCCTCTCGGTGGACGCCGCAGGAACGATGACCGCCACCCGGCGGGACATGACCCCCTACGGCGAGACCCGGGGCGCGGCGCCTCAGGCGTGGCCGGACCAGAAGGGCTTCGTCGGGGGCACCATGGACGCCTCCACGGGCCTGACTCAGCTGGGCGTTCGCTCGTACGAGCCGGCCACCGGGCGGTTCCTGTCGGTCGACCCCCTGATCGACGTCAACGACCCGCAGCAGATGAACGGGTACGCGTACGCCAACAACAACCCGGTGTCCATCTCGGACCCGGACGGCAAGATCGTCCCCCTCCTCGCCGCAATCGCCATCCGGATAGCGGCCCAGGCGATCGCCAGGGAGATCGCCCGCCGTGCCGCCATCGAGGCGGCCAGGAGGGCAGCAGCCGAACTGGCCAAGCGCCTGGCCATAGAAGCGGCCAAGAAGGCAGCCCAGGAAGCAGCCAAGAAGGCAGCAGAAGAGGCGGCCAAGAAGGCCGCCATCGAAGCAGCCAAAAAGGTAGCAGCCGAAGCCGCCAAGAAGCAGGCGGCAAAGCAAGCGGCCCAGCAGGCCGCGAAAAAGCAAGCCGCAAAGCAGGCAGCCAAGAAGCCTGCACCCAAGGCCGCTCCGAAACAAAAGGCAGCGACTAAGAAATCACCGGCTGCAAAGCAGGCCGCTGCACCCAAGAAGGCGCCCGCCAAAAACCAGAACGGAAAGTCCGAGCGTAGCGACATCGAATACGCTGGCGGCGACGGAAATGAGTGGGTAAGCGATCTCAGCCACGTCACTGGAAAGACCGCCAAATCAAGAAATCGAGCAATCGAGGCAATGATGAAGGGCGACCTCAAGGGGATCAACTTCACCCACAAGCCGCAATACAGCCCATGGGCAAATAGCGGGATGGCGAAGCCGAATGCAGGTACTCAAATCGGCTACAAGTCATTCGTGAGCAGGGGGACCCTCCGCGATACACTGGTTCATGAGGAACTTCATCACCGCTGGTTCGCGCGAGGTCTCCGTGGCCACCATCCCCGGGATGGCTCTGGCACATCAGACAAATTCTATGGGATAATAGAGCGGTACCTGAGGATGAAGGGGTATAAGTGATCACTCAGGCGGCGAGCTTCATTTCTCCTTGCAGTAGCTGCGGACATGAAGTGACGGGCTGGAATGTGCAACTAGTGAGAGACGGTAATCTCTTCTGGGAAACCGAAAAGGAATGCGACATTTGCGGTCTCGTAGTTCACGACGGGGACCCTGGGCCTGCTCCCGACAGAATCCGGAACTCGCTCCTGCTTCAGCACGGAACCGCCCGCCTCCGCCTCGCCGAACCGAGCAAGCCCAGCGCGAAAATCCTCAAAGTGCTGCGCGGTGCACTTGGACTCTCTTTGACTCAAGCCAAAGAGAGTTCGACGAAAATCGCAGCAGGCGAATTTGAAGGAACCTTCATTGAGGCAAGATTCCTGATGGGCCGATTCCACAAGGAAGGAATCGAAGTCCTGATAGAGGGTGCACCGCCAGTTCAATAGATCGGTAGAGTGAGCGGGTGGCGGCGGCAGGCAGTAGGGGGCGCCGCCACCCGCTTACAGGCAAGGTGTCAATCCCCTCGTTTGGTGTACGAGATCACTCCCCACCTGCTCAGAACCCTGGAGAAATGATCGGTCGACGGCTCCTACGGGAGTGGAACCCGGTCAACGGAAATGCCCGCACCTGGCATGAAACCGTCGATGGCGCTGGGAGGGTTCGACAGGTCCGACCAGACGTCTCATCGAATCCCGACGGATCACCCTCCACGGAAGCCCTGCCGGATTCTCCGGCAGGGCTTCTGCCGTGCCGGAGTACTGTGCGAGGTGGCGCGGTCGCCCACGTCTGTCCCGCTCGCCGCCTCGGGACGACGGCAGCAGCCTCCCTGTGGCACTCGTGGCAGCACTGCTCAGCTGCGATGAGCAAGGATTGGCGTCTGCGCTGGAACGGCTGGCCTCATGACTGCTGGGTGTTGCCGATGAGGCCGCCAGCCCGAACGTGGATCTTCAGAATCTGGGACTGGCCATCCTTCCGAACCTCGTCCTCGAAGACGTGGCGTCGGGAATCGTGGCAGAGCGTGATCTGCCGCAACTGTTGACGATGTTAAGCATTACGACTGGTGTCGCAGACATGCAGGTCAGGGGCGCCAGTCATCAGGCTCATGCTCCGGGGTGTCTCAACTGCCAGACTTCGTTGGTCATTTGGCTGCCGGGCACGGCTGGCATTCCCTACGATGACTGGCGTTGTCCTGTCGTACTGGAGGGCCGAGGAGGGGCGGATGGACTTCACAGGGGCGGGCGAGCCGGATGCGGCTCCCGGGTTGCGGACGGCTGTTGGGATCTTCTCCGGCAAGACGGATCGGACGCTGGCGCGGATCTCTGAGCTCGAGGCAGAACTCGCGGATCTTCGAGTCGAGGCGGCGAAGTACGCGAGCACTCGCGATCAGCTGAGCGAAGCTCTGGCCGAGTGCCTCGCAGGCCGCTCGGCACCGTCCGAGGACGATCAAAGCCCTCAGGAGGAAGCTGACGCGGAGGACGAGGACGGCAATGCGTCCGCCGGTGACGAGTCGGAACCGAGCGAGCCGCCTGAGGAGACGCGTGCCGGACAGAGCGGGCCTTCGCGGTCGCCGTCCGGGCAGTTGATGCAGGCGGTCGAGCAGATTCTCGTGGGCGCCGGACGGCCGATGAAGGTCAAGGACATCACGGAGGCACTTGGGCGCCCGACCAAGGGCGACGAAGGGCGGGCGCCCATCGAGACGACCCGCGCGACGTGCAAGCGGCTGGTGAAGAGCGGCCGTGCCGTGGAGCACCCGATCGGTACCTTCGCTGCCCGCCGGTTCACGGAATCACAGGGAGGGGACGCCTGACGCCGCCGCCCTGAACATGAGATGTCCCCTCCTCCCATTGCGGGGAGAAGGGGACGGGCTCCGTTGAGCTTGGACCCTCTTCGGAGCCAGTGACGTGGACCCTCGTAGTGGCTCACGCATCCCCGAGGTTAGAGCAATCCGCCTCACCTTGGGGGCGCGTGGCCTATTTCGTCGTTCCCTGGGACGGGTTTCCCTGGGGGCGGGAAGGCCGATTTTGATGCGTACTGCGCATTCCGTCCCGCGGGTACAGCGGGACGGCGAGGAAATCTTCCAGGCGGGCAACGGTGACGACGTCCGGCCAGCACCGGCCGGCGAGCAGGTCGGCAATGGCCTGCCGGTTGACCCCGGATCCGGTGGAGACCTGCCGCAGACTTCGTTTCTCGCGCTCCAGGGCAAGCGCGAGCTCGCGGGCGATGGCCTGGACGACTCTGGCGGCGATGTCGTCGATAGAGGAGTCGGGCCAGGATTCCGGATCGCGGGCAAGGTCTCTCGGCGCGGTCTTGCGGGCCAAACCTCCGACCATGTCGATGCACTCCTTTCCGTGAAGATCGCCTTCGATGTCTTCACTGGCTGCTTGTCCAGCCGGTTCTGTTGGTCTGTGACACTGAGCTCGGAGGTCTCCAGCAAGATCCGCGACTACCGGCCCCGGCTGCCGTATCGGCAGTGGGCGCCGGTCGCCGAGTTGGTGAGAGCCACCGTGGCTGCGACAGTTCCGGCCACCTGCTACGCGGCGGAGCATCTGCTGCACGTGATCGGCCGGGTCGCGGTCTGGGCGGACCGGAGCGGGCTGCCGCGCGACCCGGGAACGTGGCTGCGGACCGAGACGATCGACGCCTTCATCCTGTCGGGCTGCGTTACGGCGAAGGACTCGACGGTGCTGACCTACCGGACCTGGCTGCGGCGGGCGCGGGAGGCTCTGGTGTGGGTCCAGCGCGGAGAGGCCCCTCCGGCTCGGCTGTCCTCGCCTCGCACACCTCAGCCGCCTTATGGTGCTGGAGAGTTGGCTCGCTTGCGGAATTGGGCGAATCATCTGCCGGACCAGGCTCGACTCGACGGCCTCGCCCTCATGGCGCTCGGAGCGGGGTGTGGCCTGATGCCGGGCGAGGTCCCGCCCATGCGAGGCAGCCACGTTCGCGTGACCTCTGGTGGGGTCGCGGTGCTGGAGGAGGAGCTGCTCGGCCGACTCGTGGCGTGCCACTCCGACTGGGAAGGCGCGCTGGCAGAGCTGGCAGAGACCTCGGGACCTGGATTCCTCTTCAGGCCGGGACGGAAGGTCGCGGCAGCCAAGAACCTCGTCTCGTCCTGGCCTGCCCGCCATCGGCCCCATGCGGGTCTGCCGCATCTCTCCGCTCGGCGATTGCGGTCGACGTGGATCGTCGGCCGGCTTTCCGAGGGCATCAGCCCGGAGGCGGTCGCCTCCGCCGCAGGCATGGCCTCCCCTGCCGGTTTGGCGGGCTACCACCACTGGGTGCCCCCACTACCCAAGGCAGAGGTGATCCGATTGCTGCGTGGCCGCCGCTCGTGAGGGCGCGGCCCGAGGCCGACCAGATGGCCGCCCGTCACGCGCGGCCACGGCTGCGGCCTGGCCGGCTCACCGAGATCCCCGACTCCAAGGTCGGCCAGCTGCTGACCGTCCTCGACCGCTCCGGCCTGCCCCAGCAGTTGGAAGACATGCTGCGCGGCCGTCCTGGGCCACCAGGCGTGCGGCCGAGGACCGTGCTGGCCGGCCTGATGCTCGCCGTGTACTACACAGGCCGAGCCACGGTCTCCGACGCCTGGCGGATCCTGCACTTCCGTCTCCAACCCGCAGCTCGTGCCTGGCTCGGCATCCCCGAGGTTCCGCCGTCCACGGCACGTGCGTGCATAGCTGCCAGTCGTCGCCTCTACCGAGGGCTGGACCGGATCACCACCGTGCTCGACCCGGCACGCTGTGACCGGCGCCGGCGCCTGGACCAAGCGGAGGCAGACATCCACTCCGCTGTCTGGGACGAGGCTGTCGGCCGCGCGGCCGCGGACCGGCTGCAACGGCTGGCGAACGATCTCGTACTGGTCCCGGTCCGGCTGGCGCAGCAGCGCGGATACCTTCGGAACTGGGCCGGTGACGTAGGAGTGGACGCCACCTCGATCCCGGTTCTGGCCGACCCGGACAGCGACCGCTCGGGCACAGCCTCCGTCGAGATCACCGCCGGCTGGCACTTCAGCGGCGGCTCCGACAAGGGCATCTTCGGCTACAGCGCGAGCCTGCTCGTCGCCGCCCACGCTCGCACAGGCGAAGGGACAGCGAAGGGGCGCCGCGCGCCCTCCTATCCACAGCTCTGCCTCGGTCTCAGCCTGGACACTCCGACCGTCCGTACGGGCGAGAACGCGGTCACCATGCTGAAGCACCTCGCCGAGCTTCGACTGCCGGCAGGTACCTGCGCCGCAGATCGCGCCTACACCGGCTGTTCGCCGGGGAACTTTCAGATTCCGGTACGCCGACTCGGCTACCGCCTGGCCCTGGACTACAAGGCGGCCGACCGCGGCATCCAGGGCAGCTGGCAAGGAGCCGTACTGATCGACGGCTCCCTCGCCTGCCCACACATCCCCAACGCCTTGGCCCAGGCCACTCACGGCATGGACGACAAAACCTTCCGCCGACGGCTCGACGACCTGAAGCCACTGGTCGCCGAGCGGCTGCCCTACCTCCTCAAGCTCAAGCAGAACGCCGATGCCCGTGGAACCGTGCGCCTGCAATGCCCGGCGGCTGGCCCGTCGCCTTCGGTGAACTGTCCACGCCGAGAACGCCTCCGTCCGGCACCGCCGAACGCCTCGGGCCCGCCTCAGACCGTGATCAAGCTGGCGGACCGCCGCTCCCGGGCCAGCCACGCCTCGGCTCGTCCCACCATCCAGCTCCCTGACAGGGAATGGACGGATCCTCCGGGCAAGGATGCGTTGCCGGCGGTCTGCGGGGCATCCGCGATCAGCGTCCCCGTCGACGCGGCCGGCGATCTGAAGATCGCTAAGTTCCGACAGGACAACCACTACCTCAGCCCCGCCTGGGAGCGGAGTTACAAGCCGATCCGCTCCCACAACGAGGGCCTCAACGGTCGCTTCAAGGGCGCCGACATGGACATCGGCAACCCGATGCACCGCCGAGCACCCGGCCAGGTGGCCCAGACGATCCTCATCGCGATCATGGTGACCATCGGAAACCTGGACATCCTGGAAACCTGGCTCTACGAGCGCACCGGCAGTCGGCTCACCGACGCCGACTTCGAGTCCATTCCGGGTCCCGACGGCCGTGACCGGCCCTACGCCCCCGCACCACTCGACATGGGGCGGCATCCGCCGGCCAACCTCTGATCGGGCAGCGTCACAGCCGCACAGCACCATCACAAGCCCCAGGCGACCGGGGCCGGTTCGCATGCCCCGGCAGCGGTCAGGCACCTGCCGAGCAACCCGCCAGACCCGATACGCCGCCATCCACCACCCCGAACAGGCATCGAACGACCCCGGAAACGACGAAGATCCCGCCCGATCTTGCGATCGGACGGGATCTCGTCAACGTTCCTGAGAGCTACTCAAGAACAGTCGTTTGTGGACCTGTGGGGATTTGAACCCCAGACCCCCTCGATGCGAACGAGGTGCGCTACCAGACTGCGCCACAGGCCCTTGCGACGTGTGAAACATTAGCATCCCCGCGTCGCAGCACCAAAATCCGTTCCCGGGGGCGGTGCTGCGGGTGTCATTCGTTGGCGGCGCGGGGGCGGTCGTCGCTTTCGTACTGGTCGAACAGGGGGGTGCGGCCGCGGGGGCGCGGGGGCTGCGGGGCAGCTGCCTCGGGCTTGGCCGCGGCCGGCTGGGCGCGCAGGCGCGGGTCTGTCGGCTCGGCGGTGCTGGAGCGGGTGGCGCTCCAGCCGTCGGGGGCGGCGGGGCCGGTGGCCCGGGGGGCGACGGGGGCCGTCACGTACGTGGGCAGGGGCACGGGGACGGGCTCCCAGCTCTCGCCGCGGGCCGGCCCGCGCTCCCGCTCGCGCTGCTGGTCCACCCACTCGGCGTGGTCGGTCTGCTCGACGAGCGCGCGGCGGCCCGCCTCCTGCGGGGAGACGGGCGGTGCGGGTTCGGGGTCGGCGCCGGGGGGCTCCTCGGGCTCGCGGCGGCGCTGGCGGCTCTCGCGCAGGTGGCGGGCCGCGGCTTCGGCGCGCCGCCGGTCCATCGTGAACTCGTAGCGCCGGCGCTCCTGGGTGCGCAGGTACGCGATGTACGCGCTGAGCAGGATCGCAGGCCCGGCCGGCGCCCAGAGGTAGGCGACGCCGCCGACGGCGGCGACGATCGCGCCGAGGGTGAAGACGAGGAAGAGCAGCGCGGTGGTGCGGCGGCGGCGGGCGAGCACCTGGAGGCGCTGTTCGCGCCGGTGCCGCTCGGCCACGGCCGACCGCGGCTCGGACCTGGTCGGGGGCACGCCGACGGACCGGGCGTCGGCGTCCACGGAATTCACCGTTTCCGTCGCGGCGTCCGGATCCGCGTGGTACTGGGGCTCCGCCTCCTGGGTACCGCGTTCACGCAGCCCCTTGGCGTAACGGCGCTCCATTCCCGCCCGGCCGGAAAGCAGCCGAATGGCAGTGGAGAAGCGTTCCGTCGGACGGGCCTCGTTCAGCTCGTCCTGCCTCCGGAGCCACATGGGCACCAAGTAGGCGGCCCAGGCCCCCACGATGACTGCGTAGATGAGGCCGCTGCTGCTCACACCCCACACGGTAGAGGGACGCGGGCGGGCGGATCCGCCAATTGGACCGGTGTGTCGCACGAACTGGCTGATATCACCGACTTTTTTTGTGACTCTTCGGATCAGGATATGGGCGAATCGGTTCCGCGCGGCGATTAATTCGAACGGATATTCGGATTATGGCGTCGGCTCGCGACCTGCTTTATGGCGCCGCCGGACCCGCTCCCGTCGCTCCCGTCCCCGTTCCCGTCCCGTTCCGCTGCCCCCGCGTGCGGTGCCAGCGGGCGAGGAGGCCCTCCGGGATCTCCTCCGCCGTGAGCGCGTACACCAGGTGGTCGCGCCATGCGCCGTCGATGTGCAGGTAGCGGGGCCGCAGCCCCTCCTCCCGGAAGCCGAGCTTCTCGACCACGCGCCGGCTCGGCCCGTTCTCGGGGCGGATGCACACCTCGATGCGGTGCAGGCCGACCCTGCGGAAGCAGTGGTCCACCGCCAGCGCGACCGCCGTGGGCATGACGCCCCGCCCGGCGACTTCGCGGTCCACCCAGTAGCCGACGTGGCCGGCGCACATGGAGCCCCAGGTGATCCCGGCGACCGTCAGCTGCCCGACGAGCCGGCCCTCGTACTCGACGACGAACGGCAGCATCCGCCCCGCGTTCGCCTCGGCCCGCAGGTGGCGGACCATCTGCCGGTACGTGGGCCGCTCGACGACCGGCCCCCACGGCGCGGGCGGCGGGATCGTCGCCTCCCAGGGCCGCAGCCATTCGCGGTTGCGCCGGTTGACCTCGCGCCAGGCGCTGTGGTCGCGCTGCCGTATCGGCCGCAGCGTGACGGCACCGTCGGCCAGCACCACCGGCCAGGTGGGGCCGTTCAGCTCGGGCTCCCCGTCGGCCCCTCCGGCCCCGCCGGCCGGGGATGGTCGCCGCCGCGGAGCTGGTCCACTGCGTGCGGCAGGATCCGGGCGAGGACGGCGAGGCCGTCGCGCACGCCGCCCGTCGAGCCCGGCAGGTTCACGATCAGGGTGCGGCCGGCGACGCCCGCCAGTCCGCGCGAGAGGGCCGCGGCCGGCACCTTGGCCAGGCCCTCGGCGCGGATCGCCTGCGGGATGCCCGGCACCTCGTAGTCCAGCACGCGGGCGGTGGCGTCCGGCGTGCGGTCGGTGGGCGAGATGCCGGTGCCGCCGGTGGTGAGGATGACGTCGTACCCGGCGGCGACCCCCTCGCGCAGCGCCTGCTCGACGGGGTCCCCGTCGGGGACGACGCGCGGGCCGTCGACGGCGAAGCCGAGCGCCTGCAGCCCCTCGGCCAGCAGCGGGCCGCCCTTGTCCGCGTACACGCCCGCGGAGGCGCGGTTGGAGGCCGTCACGACGAGCCCCCGCGGGGCCGCGGCCGGCGGGGCCGGCACGGAGCCTCCGCCTGCGCCCCCGCCGCGGGTGTCGCTGTGGCTGTGGCTGTAGGCGTCGCCGCCGCGCGGGGCGTTCACGCGCGCCTCCAGTCGCCCGACTTTCCGCCCGTCTTCTCCTCGACCCGGACGTCGGTGATGACGGCGCCCTTGTCGACCGCCTTGACCATGTCGACGACGGTCAGCCCGGCGACCGCGACGGCCGTCAGCGCTTCCATCTCGACACCCGTCCGGTCCGCCGTCTTCACCGTCGCGAGGATCTCCACGGCGTCGTCGGCGACGGACAGCTCGACCTTCACACCCGAGACGGCCAGCGGGTGGCAGAGCGGGATGAGGTCGGGCGTCTTCTTCGCCCCCATGATCCCGGCGATCCGCGCGGTGGCGAGGGCGTCGCCCTTCGGTACGCCCTCGCCCCGCAGCAGCCCGACCACCTGCGGGGAGACGAGGACGCGCCCGCTGGCGCGCGCCGTCCGCGTGGTGACGTCCTTCTCCGAGACGTCCACCATCCGGGCTGCTCCGGCCTCGTCGATGTGCGTCAGCCTGTCCTGCGTGTTCATGGGTCCGTGCCGCTCCCGCTCCCGGGCCCCGAGGGGGCCTGTGTGGTGCAACACGCTACCCGCACCCGCCGCCGCCCGGCGGCCCCGGGGCGCGGGTGCGGGGCCCGCGGGCGTCAGCCGAGCAGGACCACGTCGAGCTCGGCGCCCGGCTCCACGGAGGTGACGTCCTCCGGTACGACGATCAGCGCGTCGGCGTGTGCCAGCGCGGCGATCAGGTGCGACCCGGAGCCGCCGACCGGGCTGACGGTGCCGGCCTCGGGGCGGTGGGCGCCGCGCAGGAACTGGCGCCTTCCGGCCGGGGAGGTGAGGGCCTTGTCGGCCTCCAGCCGGGCCCGCACCACGGGCCGGCCGACGTCGGGGAGGCCCATCAGGGTGCGGATCGCGGGCCGGACGAACAGCTCGAAGGAGACGTACGAGGACACGGGGTTGCCGGGGAGGGCGAGCAGCGGGGTGTGGTCGGGGCCGATGGTGCCGAAGCCCTGCGGCTTGCCCGGCTGCATGGCGATCTTCCGGAAGTCCATGCGCCCGGCGTCCGGCCCGCCGTCGGCCGCGCCGGCCGAGGACAGCGCCTCCTTGACGACGTCGTACGCGCCGACGCTGACGCCTCCGGTGGTGACCAGCAGGTCGGCGCGGACCAGCTGGTCCTCGATGGCCGCCTTCAGGGTCTCGGCGTCGTCGGCGACGGCGCCGACGCGGTAGGCGATGGCGCCGGCGTCCCGGGCGGCGGCGGCCAGCGCGAAGCTGTTGGAGTCGTAGATCGATCCGGAGGTCAGCGCCTCGCCCGGCTGGACGAGTTCGCTGCCGGTGGACATGACGACCACGCGGGGCCGCGGCCGCACCCGTACGGTGCCCCGCCCGATGGCGGCCAGGAGGGCGATCTGCGGCGGCCCGAGGACGGTGCCCGCGGCCAGGGCGAGGTCGCCGGCGCGGACGTCGCTGCCGCGCGCGCGGACGTGCGCCCGCGCCTGCGCCGGCCGGTGCACCCGCACCTCGCCGCCGGCGCCCTCGGGGGCGGCGCTCGCCGGGGCCATCCCGGCGGCGGCCCCGGCGCCCGTACCGCCGTCGGTCCACTCGACGGGGACGACGGCCTCCGCGCCGGGCGGCAGCGGGGCGCCGGTCATGATCCGGGCGGCCTGGCCGGGGCCGACGGCGGGCAGCTCGCCGCTGCCGGCCGCGACGTCCCCGATGACGGTGAGCACCGCGGGGAACTCCTCGCTGGCGCCCTGCACGTCGGCGGTGCGGACCGCGTACCCGTCCATCGAGCTGTTGTCGAAGGGCGGGAGCGCGACGGGCACGGTGACGTCCTCGACGAGGACGCAGCCCTGTGCGTCGAGCAGTTGGAGCTCGATCGGCTCCAGCGGCCGGACGGCCGCGAGGATGTCAGCGAGGTGCTCGTCCACCGACCACAGCCGGCTGCTGCCGGTGTCCTGCTGCGACGCGTCAGGGCTGCTCAAGGTGCTACATCTCCTCCGTGACGTAACGGTGAAGCCAGGTGCGGAACTCGGGGCCCAGGTCCTCGCGCTCGCACGCGAGGCGGACGATGGCCCGCAGGTAGTCGCCGCGGTCCCCGGTGTCGTAGCGGCGGCCCCGGAAGACCACGCCGTGCACCGGGCCGCCGACGGTCTCGTCGGCGGCCAGCTTCTGCAGGCCGTCGGTGAGCTGGATCTCCCCGCCGCGGCCCGGCTCGGTCTCCCGCAGTATGTCGAAGATCGCGGGGTTGAGGACATAGCGCCCGATGACGGCGTAGTTGCTGGGCGCCTCGGCCGGGTCCGGCTTCTCGACGAGGCCGGTGACGCGGACGACGTCCGCCTCGTCGGTCGGCTCGACGGCCGCGCAGCCGTACAGGTGGACGCTGGCCGGGTCGACCTCCATGAGGGCGACGACGGTGCCGCCGGTGCGCGCGTGGACCTCGGCCATCCGGCGCAGCAGCGGGTCGCGGGGGTCGATCAGGTCGTCGCCGAGGAGGACGGCGAAGGGCTCGTTCCCTACGTGCGGCTCGGCGCACAGGACGGCGTGGCCGAGGCCGCGGGGGTCGCCCTGGCGGACGTAGTGCATCGTCGCCAGGTCGCTGGACTCCTGCACCTTCTTGAGGCGGTCGTCGTCGCCCTTGGCGGTGAGGGCGGACTCCAGCTCGTAGTTGCGGTCGAAGTGGTCTTCGAGTGCGCGCTTGTTACGTCCCGTGATCATGAGTACGTCGTCCAGGCCGGCCGAGACGGCTTCCTCGACGACGTACTGGATGGCCGGCTTGTCCACGACCGGGAGCATTTCCTTGGGCGTCGCCTTCGTCGCCGGAAGGAAGCGGGTGCCGAGGCCCGCGGCAGGGATGACTGCCTTTTTGATCACGGGGTGCAACTGAGTCATGGGCAGAACCATAGTGGGTGATGCCGTGGCCCCAGCTTGGATTCCAGCAAAAACGTCACGGTCTGAGCCGATTTGAAAGGATAACTGAGACCGCTGTGGTAGAGAACCCGCCGAACGCGTCGAACCCGTCCGAAAAGGCGCTGCTGCGCCGCGACCTCCTGGCCGCCCGCCGCGCCCTGCCCGCCGAGGCCCTGGCCGACGCGGCGCGCGCGCTGTCCCGCTCCGCCCTCGCCCTGCCCGAACTGGCCGGCGCCCGCACCGTCGCGGCATACGTCTCGGTCGGCAGCGAGCCGGGCACCCGGGACCTCCTGGACGCGCTGCGCGCGGCGGGGAAGCGGGTGCTGCTGCCCGTCCTGCTGCCGGACAACGACCTGGACTGGGCCCCGTACGAGGGCCCCGGCTCCCTCGTCGAGAGCGTCCGGCCGGGGTTCATGGCGCTGCTGGAGCCGGTCGGCCCGCGGCTCGGCCCGGAGGCGGTCACCGGCGCCGACGCGGTGCTGCTGCCGGGCCTTGCGGTGGACCGCCGCGGCATGCGCCTCGGGCGCGGCGGGGGCTCGTACGACCGGGTGCTGGCGCGGCTGGAGCGGGCGGGGGCGCATCCGGCGCTGGTGGTGCTCCTCTACGACGACGAGGTGGTCGCGCGGCTCCCGGAGGAACCGCACGACCACCCCGTCCAGGCGGTGGCCACCCCCTCGGGGGTGGTCAGGTTCACGGCTTCAGCGTGAGGGTCTCCACGGTCGCCCGGTCCACGGCCTCCTTGCCGAAGGGCCAGTCGAGAAGCTCGCCCTTGGCCCAGAGGGTCGTCTGGTCCGTGTAGTTGCCGTGGTAGGCGTGGCCCGAGGCGCCGGTGAGGTTGATCCAGCGGGACTTGTCCAGGTCGTGGAGGTTCACGACCATGCGCATCGACGGGACCCAGGTGACCCCGTACCCGCCGGAGGCGTTCCAGCCGGTCGCGTTGACGGTGGCCTCGCCGCCGCCGAGGTTCCAGGGGCCGCGGTTGAGGAGCCACTGCATGAAGCCCGGGCCCTCGGTGCCGATCGTCTGGTTCTTCAGGGTCAGCTGGTGCAGGCGGCCCCAGCTCCAGGTGGACTGGTCCTTGCCGAGCTTGGCGGTCAGCTCCCAGCGGGCGTCGACCATGGCGCGGGCGAAGAGCTGGTCGCGGGTGGTCGCCGCGGGCTTGTTGCGGACGGCCGGGGAGTGCCACCAGGTCGACTTCTCGTCCTTGACGAGGCGGCGGACCACCTCGAACCAGCGGTCGCCGCCGTCGGGCTGCGCCGAGTCGGCGTCTCGGGTTCCGCATTCGCGGACCACCTCGGCGAGGTCGTCGGCGGGGCCGCTGCTGGTGTCGTGGACGTTCAGGCAGCTGCCCTCGATGCGGAGCTCCTTCGGCATCTTGTCGGCGAAGGCCAGCCTGAGGATGTTGCGCCAGACGGCGTTGAAGTAGGCCGCGGCCGCCGAGTCGGGCTCCTGCGTGTAGTTCCAGCCGTCCAGGAGCTTCTGCGCGGAGCGGACGTCCGGGTCGTTGATCTCGATCTTCGACAGCATCGGGGTCAGCAGCGCGGCGATCTCGCTGCCGTTGTCCATCTGCATGGCCCGCATGTCGTCGGTGGAGATCTTGCCGCTGTCCTTGGTCTTCGCCTCGATGAGGTCGTTGATCCGCTGGCTGCGGGCGCCGTAGCCCCAGTCGGACGTCAGGGTGTACGGGTACTTGCCGGCGCCGGTGCCGCTCTCGACGACGGCCTGGTTGGCGGTGACGATGTAGCCGCGGGCCGGGTTGAAGTCGTAGGGCATCTCGTCCTGCGGGATGTAGCCCCCGCTGCCGTCCTTGCCGTCCTTGCCGTCCTTGCCGTCCTTGCCGTCCTTGCCGTCCTTCCAGGCGTACTTGGAGTCCCAGCCGGGGGCGGGGGTGCGGCCGTCGTGGGCGCCGCGGATCGGGATGCGGCCCGGGGCCTGGTAGCCGATGTTGCCCTCGCGGCCCTTGCTGTCGGCGTAGATGAGGTTCTGGGAGGGCACCTCGAAGTCGCGGGCGGCCTCGCGGAAGGACGCGAAGTCCGTGGCGCGGTTGAGCTTGAAGACGGCGTCCATCGACTTGCCCGGGTCCAGCGCGGTCCAGCGCAGGGCGACGGCGTAGCCGTTGCCGCGGTCGGGGGCGGCGCCGGCGACGGGGGCGCGGGCGCCGACGGTGTCGAGCTCGTCGCTGCGGTCGGAGATCAGCGGTCCGTTGTTGGTGGTGCGGACGGTGATCTTCTTGCTCTTCGCGCCCGCGATCCTGATCTCCTCCTCGCGGGTCTCGAAGGGGATGACCTTGTTGTCGTAGACGTAGCCCTCGGGCTTGACCTGCTCCAGGTAGAGGTCGGTGACGTCGGCGCCCAGGTTCGTCATGCCCCAGGCGATGTCCTTGTTGTGGCCGATCACCACGCCCGGCATACCGGAGAAGGTGTAGCCGGAGACGTCGTACTGGCACTTCGCCGAGACGGCGCGGCAGTGCAGGCCCATCTGGTACCAGACGGACGGCAGCTGCGGGGAGAGGTGCGGGTCGTTGGCGAGGAGCGGCTTGCCGGTGGTCGTGTACTTGCCGGAGACGACCCAGGAGTTCGAGCCGATGCCGCTGCCGTTCGGGCCGAGGATCGCCGGGATCTCGTCCAGGGTCTTCGACAGCGCGGTCAGGCGGGTGCGCAGGCCGGCGCTCGCGCCCGGGGCGCCGGCGGTCTCGGCGAAGCCGTCCGCGGCCGGGGCCGGGCGGGTGGAGACGGGGGAGGCGGGCAGCGTCTGCGAGCGGGAGCCGCCGCCGGTGCCGGTGCCGCCGGAGCCCGAGCCGCTGCCGGAGCCGCCCGCGGAACCGGAGCCCGAGCCCGAGCCGCCCTGCGGGTTGTACTTGCCGCCCTCGATGCGGCCGCCCTCGACGATCGCCTTGTTCCGGTCGAAGGGGTAGGGCGGGTAGAGCTCCTCGATCTGCTGCGGGGTGAGCTTGTTCGCCAGCAGCGCGCGGTCGATCTCGTCCTGCATGTTGGCGCGCAGGTCCCAGGCCATGGCCTTCAGCCAGGCCACCGAGTCGACGGGCGTCCACTGCTCGGGCTGGTAGTCGTCGCTGAGCTTGAGGGCGGCGTGCTCGACGGAGAGGTCCTTGCCGGACTTGCCCTTGAGGTAGGCGTTGACGCCGTCGGCGTAGGCCTGGAGGTACTTCTTCGTGTCGTTCGAGAGCTTGGTGTTGTACTCGGCCTCCGCGACGCGGCGCCAGCCGAGGGTGCGCAGGAACGCGTCCGTCTCGACCTGGCCGGGGCCGAACATCTCGGAGAGGCGGCCGGAGGTCATGTGGCGGCGGACGTCCATCTCCCAGAAGCGGTCCTGGGCGTGGACGAAGCCCTGCGCGCGGAAGAGGTCGTCGTCGTTGTCGGCGTAGAGCTGCGGGATCCCGTGGGCGTCGCGCTTGACCTCGACGGTCCCGGTGAGGCCGGGCACGGAGAGGGTGCCGCTCGTCTGCGGGAAGGAGGCGCGGATGGTGTCCGCGCTCCAGTACGTCCCGTACCCGAAGCCCGCGAGGAGCCCCAGGACCAGAACGAGCACGATCAGACGGGCGCGTCGTCCCTTCTTCTTGGCGGAAGGGGCGGTTTCGTTGGCGGGCATCGCTGTCCTTCGAGGGGCAGGGTGGTCCTGGGAATGCTGAGAGCAACCATAGGCGCAGGACCGGGTTCGTTGATCCGGCAGGGGTCGACGTCCTCAGGACAGGCCCGAACAGGCGTTTCACAATGTGGGTATCGCGTAAAGGATGTGTCAAAGATTAGATAAGGTAACGAACTACATCACCGCCGGTCGCCCGGAGGAGCGATCCGCCAGGCGCGTTGAGGGAGGGCCGCCCGCTGACCGTCCACACGCTCAATGCACTCCTGCTCGCCTGCTCGCTCGTCCTGCTCGTCGCCGTGGCGGCGGTGCGCCTCTCCTCGCGCAGCGGCCTTCCCAGCCTGCTCGTCTACCTCGGCATCGGCATCGCGATGGGGCAGGACGGCATAGGCAACATCGCCTTCGACAACGCCGAGCTGACCCAGGTCATCGGGTACGCGGCCCTCGTCGTGATCCTCGCCGAGGGCGGCCTCGGCACGAAGTGGACGCAGATCAGACCGGCCCTGCCCGCGGCGGCCGTGCTGTCGACGCTGGGCGTCGCGGTGAGCGTCGGCGTGACGGCCGCGGGCGCGCACTACCTGGTGGGGCTGGAGTGGCGGCAGGCCCTGCTGATCGGCGCGGTGGTCTCCTCGACCGACGCGGCGGCCGTCTTCTCGGTGCTGCGGAAGGTGCCGCTCCCCTCCCGGATCACGGGCGTGCTGGAAGCGGAGTCCGGTTTCAACGACGCGCCCGTCGTCATCCTGGTCGTCGCCCTGTCGGCGGCGGAGCCCGTCCACTCCTGGTACGTCCTGGTCGGCGAGATCGCGCTGGAGCTGGCCATCGGCGCGGCGATCGGCCTCGCCGTCGGCTTCCTGGGGGCCTACGGGCTGCGGCACGTGGCGCTGCCCGCCTCGGGCCTGTACCCGATCGCCGTGATGGCGATCGCGGTGTCCGCGTACGCGGCCGGGGCGATGGCGCACGGCTCCGGCTTCCTCGCCGTGTACCTGGCCTCCGTGGTGCTGGGGAACGCGAAGCTGCCGCACTGGCCGGCCACGCGCGGGTTCGCGGACGGGCTCGGCTGGATCGCCCAGATCGGCATGTTCGTCCTGCTGGGTCTGCTGGTCACGCCGCACGAGCTGGCCGGGGACTTCTGGCCCGCGGTGGTCATCGGCCTGGTGCTGACGATGGTGGCGCGGCCGCTGTCGGTGTTCGCCGGCCTGCTGCCGTTCGGGCTGCCCTGGCAGGAGAAGGCGCTGATGTCGTGGGCGGGCCTGCGCGGCGCCGTCCCCATCATCCTGGCGACGATCCCCATGGTGACGGGCATCGAGGGCAGCGACCGCGTCTTCAACATCGTCTTCGTGCTGGTCGTCGTCTACACGCTGGTCCAGGGGCCGACGCTGCCCTGGGCGGCGCGCAAGCTGAACCTCGGGGCCGGTGACGAGACGGCCACCGACCTGGGCATCGAGTCCGCCCCGCTGGAGAAGCTCCGCGGGCACCTGCTGTCCTTCTCCATCCCGGCGGCCTCGCGGATGCACGGCGTCGAGGTGAGCGAGCTGCGGCTGCCGCCGGGTGCCTCGGTGACGCTGGTGGTCCGGAACTCCGAGAGCTTCGTGCCGCTGCCGTCGACGGTGCTGCGGAGGGGGGACGAGCTGCTGGTGGTGGCCACGGACCCGGTACGGGACGCGGCGGAGGCGCGGCTGCGGGCGGTCACCCGGGGCGGCAAGCTGGCCGGGTGGCTGGGGACGGGGAACGGAACCGGCCACGGTCCCGGGCGCCGCGCGGACCACGGGCTCCGGCACAGGCGCCGCCCCGGCGGGTGACCGTCCGCGGGCTCGGGGCGCCTCGTTTCGCGGGGGTCCGGAGGCCCGTACGGCTTTGAACGGCGCTCAAATTCGGCCATTTTCGATGGATTATGCAGGGTTTTGCCCTTGTTCCATGGTCCACGGAGGATGGAGTTCCACTTAATCGCAGGCAAAGGCACGGCTTGTCAGCGGAATCACAGGGCGTGATAGCGGAGCTGCCTGTACCCTAAAGGCACACCACATCGAACCAACTCTGCCTGATGCAGAGCTGGCGCGACCGCAAAGCGGCCGTGGCTGCCCCCGCAGTGGGCGCCCAGGTATCACTCGGTTCTGCGCAAGAGGACAGCTCTCGGGGCTCCTACGTACGGGTGCGGCCGCTCACCAGCGAAACACCTCCGCAGACCGGGAGCTCTACCAGGCAGCGGAAAGGCCAGGCCGTGACATCCGCGGTCACGACCGACACGTCCGCCCGACCCGGTTACGGACAGCTGCTGCGCACTCCCGGGGCCCTCGGCTTCGTACTCCCGGGGTTCGCCGCCCGCCTCCCCTTCGGCATGCTGACGATCAGCATCCTGCTCCTGGTGCAGCACACCACAGGCTCGTACGCGAGCGCCGGCATCGTCTCCGCCGTCACCGGCATCTCGATGGCGCTGTTCGCCCCGGTCATGGGCTCCCTCACCGACCGCCACGGCCAGAGCGCCGTGCTCGTCCCCGGCGTCCTCGCGCACGCCGCCGCCGTCGGCGGGCTCGTCGCCCTCGCGCTGGCGGACGCCCCGCTGTGGGCGCTGGCGGCGGCCGCCGTCCCGACCGGCGCCTCCGTGCCGCAGGTCGGCCCCATGGTGCGGGCCCGCTGGGCCGCCCGCCTGGAGGGCTCGCCGCTGCTGCCGACCGCCGCCGCGTTCGAGTCCGTCACCGACGAGTTCACCTTCGTGGTCGGCCCCGTCCTCGCCACCGCCCTGTGCACCGGCGTCCACCCGGCCGCCGGCCTGGCCACCGAGGCCGTGCTCACCCTCGTCGGCGGCCTCGTCTTCGCCGCCCGCCGCGCCTCCCAGCCCCGCGCGCACGCCCACCACGAGGGTGCCGCCGTCCGCCGCGGCTCCGCGCTGGCCCACCCCGGCCTGCGCGTCCTGATCGCCGCCTTCCTCGGCATCGGCGCCGTCTTCGGCGGCATGCAGGTGTCGCTCGCCGCCTTCTCCAACGAGATCGGCAACCCGGGCGCGAACGGCGTGCTCTACGGCGTCTTCGCCGCCGGCAACATGATCGCGGGCATCGCCTGCGGCGCCATCGCCTGGAAGATCGGCCCGCGCCGCCGCCTGCTGCTCGGATACGCCGGCCTGACCGCGGCCGCGTCGGTGCTGTGGACCGCGGACTCCGCGCTCCTGCTCGGCGGGCTCGGCCTCCTCGTCGGCCTGTGCATCGCCCCGGCCCTGATCACCGGCTACACCATGGTCGAGGCGCTGGTCCCGGCGAACGCCCGGACCGAGGCCTTCACCTGGCTCACCGGCGCCGTCGCGTTCGGCCAGGCCGTGGCCGTGATCGTGGCCGGCAACCTGACGGACGCGCACGGCTCCGCGTACGGCTTCCTCGTCCCGATGGCCGGCACCGTCCTGGCCTTCGCCACCCTGGTCGCCCTGCGCGCCCGGCTGGCGCCCAAGGCCCCGAGCCGCGTCGTCGGCGCCTCCGCGGCCCGCACGGACACCTCCGAAGGGCGTGGCGTCGGTCACCGCACGCCGGTGACGGTGGACTGATCGGACGGAATGCGTCACCATGGAGCATCGTTAGCACTCATCGAGTCAGAGTGCCAGGAGGAAATTCGTGCCGACCTACCAGTACCAGTGCACCGACTGCGGTGAGGGCCTTGAGGCCGTGCAGAAGTTCACCGACGACGCACTGACCGAGTGCCCGAGCTGCCAGGGACGCCTGAAGAAGGTGTTCTCCGCGGTCGGCATCGTCTTCAAGGGATCCGGTTTCTACCGCAACGACAGCCGCGGCGCCTCGTCGAGCAGCACCCCGGCCTCCACGCCGAAGCCGGCCGCCGCCGCTCCGGCCGCGTCGTCGAGCAGCAGCTCCACCTCGGCCGCCTGATCCCGCTCCATGCCTTGCGAGGCCCCGCCGCCCTTCCGGCCGGCGGGGCCTTCCGCATGCCCCGTTAGGGTGATCGCATGACTGACGCAGAGATCGGTGTCATCGGCGGATCCGGCTTCTACTCCTTCCTGGAGGACGTGACCGAGGTCCAGGTGGACACCCCGTACGGGGCCCCGAGCGACTCCCTCTTCCTCGGCGAGCTGGCCGGGCGGAAGATCGCCTTCCTGCCCCGCCACGGCCGGGGCCACAAGGTTCCGCCGCACCGCATCAACTACCGCGCCAACCTGTGGGCGCTGCGCGCGGCCGGCGTGCGCCAGGTGCTCGGCCCCTGCGCGGTCGGCGGGCTGCGCGCCGAGTACGGCCCGGGGACGCTGCTGGTCCCCGACCAGCTGGTCGACCGTACGAAGTCGCGCGCGCAGACCTTCTTCGACGGCGAGCCCCTCCCCGACGGCTCCGTCCCCAACGTCGTGCACACCACCTTCGCCGACCCCTACTGCCCGGCCGGCCGCGCGGCGGCCCTGGCCTCGGCGCGCGGCCGCGGCTGGGAGCCGGTCGACGGCGGCACGATGGTCGTGGTCGAGGGGCCGCGGTTCTCGACGCGCGCCGAATCGCAGTGGCACGCGGCGATGGGCTGGTCGGTGGTGGGCATGACGGGCCACCCGGAGGCGGTCCTCGCCCGCGAGCTGGGGCTCTGCTACACGTCGATGGCGCTGGTCACGGACCTGGACGCGGGCGCGGAGACCGGCGAGGGCGTCTCGCACACCGAGGTGCTCCGGGTCTTCGGCGAGAACGTCGGCCGGCTGCGCGAGGTCCTCTTCGACGCGGTGGCGGCGCTGCCGGCGACGGAGAGCCGGGACTGCCTGTGCACGCACGCGCACGACGGCTGGGACCTGGGGATCGAGCTGCCGTAGCCGGCGCGCGCACGGCGGCTGCCCGCGTACGGGGCTGCGTGCCTACGGGGCCGCGTGCGTACGGGGGCCGCGTACGCGGCGGGAGGGCCACCCGGGAGGGCGAGGCGGTTGTCCACAACCCCGGGGCCGTCCACAGGTCCGAGCGGGGCCGGCCGGGGAGGCGGATCGTGGGGGTGTCCGGACGCCGGGTCCGGACCGCGAACCCGACCTCCTGGTGGTGGCAGCCATGTCCTCCGACACCCTCGACAGCCTCGACACCCGCCTCTCCCCCTGCCCGCCTGCTCCCTCCTCCTGCCCGCCCGCGCGGCGCGTGCCCGCCTTCGCGCCGCTCCGGGTCGGCCCCGGCCGCTGGCGGCTGCGCCTGGTCCCGCGCATGCGGCGGCGCACCGCCTCCGGGGCGCTGGCCGCGGCCGCGGCCGTGCTCGCGGTGGCGGGCGGCGGCCAGGCCGCCCAGGCCTCGCGCGGCGCACCACCGCCGGCGGCGGGGCCCCCTCCCGCGGCCGTGCGGACGGTGTCGGCGCCGGTGCGCATCGCGGACGCGGCGACCGTACGGCTGCTGCGCCCGGGCGACCGGGTGGACGTCGTCGCGGCCGAGCGCTCGGGGCCGCCGCGGGTGGTCGCGGCGGGAGCCCGGGTGGACCGGGTTCCCGCCCCCGCCGAGGAGACCGGGGCGGGCGGGGACGGCGGGGCGCTGGTGGTGCTGTCGGTGCCCCGGGAGACCGCGCGGGAGCTGGTGGGGGCGGCGGCCACGGCCCGGCTGGCGGTGGCGCTGTGCTGAGGCGGCCGGGCGCCGCGAATCGGACTGGAGTGCCGTCGGTCCACCGCGGACGGGCGCCCGATTGGACACGGCCGTGCCCGACTGCCGTAGCTTTCGGAACCGTTGGCTCCATGTACGGCGGATTCGAGGAAGGGCTCAGTCGTGAGCAAGAACAAGGAAAGCATCCTGGCGGGCTTCAAGGCCTTCCTGATGCGGGGCAACGTGGTCGACCTGGCCGTCGCGGTGGTCATCGGCGCGGCGTTCACCAACATCGTGAACTCGGTGGTGAAGGGCATCATCAGCCCCCTGGTCGGCGCGATCGGCACCAAGAGCCTGGACGTGTACTCCTCCTGCCTGAAGGGCCCCTGCGGGGTCGACGAGAAGGGCGAGGCGATCGGCGTCAACATCCTGTGGGGCTCGGTGCTGAACGCCACCCTGACCTTCCTGATCACGGCGGCCGTCGTCTACTTCCTGATGGTGCTGCCGATGGCCAAGTACCTGGCCAGGGTGGAGGAGCGCCGCAAGGCCCGCGAGGGCGTGCAGGAGACGATCGAGGTCACCGAGCTGGAGGTGCTGAAGGAGATCCGCAACGAGCTGGTCGCCCAGCGCGCCCTCAACGGCGGCGGCTCCGGCACCCCCGGTTCGCGCCTCTAGGCGGTCCGGCCTGTCACAGGTGGTGGGGCGGCTTCTCGTCGAGGAAGCGGGCCAGGTCGGCCGCGCTCCCCGCGGCGGGCGGCCGCTCCCCCCAGCCGCGGTCGGTGTCGTCCGAGGACTGCTGGTCCAGTGGGTCGTCGAAGACCAGCCGCGGCTTCGGCTTCTTCGGCGCCGGCTCGGCCGCGGGCTCGGGGCGGCGGTCTCCGGAGGCGGGGGCGGTGCTCATGCCTCCAGGGTACGGCCGGTCCCGGGCGCCCTCCGCGCCCCCGGCGCACGCCCGCCCGGGGCACGCCCGCCCGGGGCACGCGGGCGCGCACGGCCGCGCGCCTCGCCTGCCGCCGCTGCCTCGGCTGGTGTCCTGGCGGCATGGCGTACGCAACCATGACCGCCCGCGACCGGGAGGAAGGGCACCGGTCCGCGACGGCGCTGGAGCTGTTCTTCGACCTGTGCTTCGTCGTGGCGGTGGCCCAGGCCGGCCGGCAACTGGTCCATGCCCTCGCCGAAGACCACGTGGCCCAGGGCGTGACCGGCTACCTCTTCGTCTTCTTCGGCATCTGGTGGGCCTGGATGAACTTCACCTGGTTCGCCTCCGCCTACGACGTCGACGACGTGCCGTACCGGGTCGCGACCCTCGTGCAGATCTCCGGCGTGCTCATCTACTCGGCGGGCATCCCGCGCGCGTTCAACGACAACGACTGGACCGTCGCCGTCCTCGGCTACGTGGTGATGCGCCTGGCACTGACCGTGCAGTGGCTGCGGGCCGCGGCCGGGGAGAGCGGGCCGGCCCGCCGCTGCGCGCTCACCTACGCCGTCGGGCTCGTCGTCTGCCAGATCGGCTGGGTGGGACTGCTCGCGGCTCCCGAGTCGGCCCGCCGGTGGCTGTTCCTGGTGCTGGTGGCGGCCGAGCTGCTCGTCCCGGTGATCGCCGAGCGGAAGCACCAGACGCCCTGGCACCCGCACCACATCGCCGAGCGGTACGGCCTGTTCACCATCATCGTCCTGGGCGAGACCATCGCGGCGAGCACGGTCGCCGTCCAGTCCGCGCTCGACGAGCACGAGGCGCTGGACCTGCTGCTGCCCATCGCGGCCGGCGGCCTGCTGCTGGTGTTCTCGGCCTGGTGGATCTACTTCGCCGTCCCGGCGCACGACCGGCTGCGCACCAACCGCGAGGCGATCCCGTGGGGCTACGGGCACTATGTGGTCTTCGCTTCGGCGGCGGCGATCGGTGCGGGCATCGAGGTGGCCGTCGAGCACGCCGTCGGCAAGGCGCACCTGTCGCAGACGGCGGCCAACCTCGCGGTGACCGTTCCGGCGGCGCTGTTCCTCGCGTTCGTGTGGCTGCTGCACGCGCGGCACTTCAAGCACGGCGCGGCCCGGCAGCTCACCCTGCCCGTGGCGGCGCTGGCCGTCCTCGCCTGCGCATGGACCGGCGCGTACGCGGTGCTGTGGGCCGGGCTGGTCGCGGCGGCGACGGTCGCGGTCGGCGTGACCTCGGCCCGGTCGGAGCGTTCTGGTGCGTGAGGAGCGCGCGCGGCGACGGCCGCCGGGGGTGCGCCTGCGACAGGAAGAAGGCGCGATGGAAGTCCCGGTTCAGCGGCACGCGGAGGCCGGCCCGGCGGTGGCGGAGTGCGGGGAGCTCGCCGACCCCGCGTTCTGGCGGCAGCCGCCCCGGGCGCGGCTCGACGCCTTGGCCCGGCTGCGGGCCCTCGGCTCTCCCGTGTACGTGCCCGAGGGCCGGGGCCGCGGGCACTGGGCGCTGCTGCGGCACGCGGACGTGCAGGAGGCGAGCCGGCTGCCGAAGGTCTTCGCGAGCGCCCCCGGGGTCACCACGCCCGAGCCGGCGCGGTGGGTGCGGGCCCTGTTCGGCGACTCGATGGTGAACCTCGACGGCGCGGACCACGCCCGGCTGCGCAAGGTGGTCCAGCGGGCGTTCACGCCGCGGCTGCTGGCGGCGGCCGAGGCGGACATCCACGCGGTAGCCGCCCGGATCGTGGACGACGTCCTGGCGGAGCGGCCCGACGAGTTCGTCTCGGCGGTGTCCTCCCGGCTGCCGCTGGAGGTCATCTGCAACATGATGGGCATTCCGGAGCGGTACCGGCCGGAGATCGCCGACCGCGTCAACCACGCCTCGGAGAACATCGGCGTGGAGCGGGGCCTGGCCTCCCGGCTGCGGATGCCGGGGCGGGGGCTGCGGGCGCTGGCCCGCATGCAGCGGATGGTCGCGGCGATCGGGCGGGAGCGCCGCCGCAACCCCGGGGACGACCTGATCTCCGCGCTGGTCTGCGCGAACGTCGACGGGCAGGCGCTCGGCGCCCGCCAACTGGGCGCCTTCTTCTCGCTGCTGATGGTCGCCGGGGTGGAGACGACGCGCAATGCGATCACGCACGGGCTGAGCCTGCTGACCGACCACCCCAGCCAGCGGGACCTCCTGCTGGGGGACTTCGAGGCGTACGCGGACGGCGCCGTCGACGAGATGATCCGGCACTCGACGCCGATCATCCAGTTCCGCCGGACGGTCGTCGCCGAGCACGAGCTGGGCGGGCGCCTGTTCCGGCCGGGCGAGAAGGCGGTGCTGTACTACGCCTCCGCCAACCGGGACGAGGCGGTCTTCCCCGACCCGGACGCCTTCGACATCACCCGCTCGCCCAACCCGCACCTCGGTTTCGGCGGCGGCGGACCGCACTTCTGCCTGGGCGCGCACCTGGCCCGGGTGGAGATGAAGGCCCTGTTCCGGGAGTTGCTGACCCGGCCGGTCGGGCTGCGCGCCGTGGGCCTGCCGGACCTCGCGGGGTCGAACTTCGACAACCGGGTCCGCTCGCTGCGCTTCGCCTTCGACGCCCCCGGCGGCGCCTGACACGGCGGCCGCGGCCGCGGGCGGCCGCCGGGCCGTGCGCCGCCGCCGGGCCGCACGTGCGGGCGGGCGGCTACTGGAGGCGGCGTACCGACAGGACGCAGTGGGCGCTGCTGGTGAGGACCGCCTCGTCGCCCGCGAACGCCTTGAGGGCGTCGGGGTCGACGGGGCGGCCGGGCACGGCCTCGGGCCAGGCACGGGTGGCGAACAGGAAGTAGACCTGGCCGTTCTCGTTGGCGGCGGCGACCCACTCGTCGGGGGCGGTGCAGGTGGCGTTCAGGCCCGGCATGGTCAGGGCCACCTGGTTGTCGGCGAGCACCACCTGCACCGGGAAGGCAGCCGGGTTGTGGGTGCCGTCCTCGACGACGTCGCCGATGCGCAGGCCCATCTCCCCGAGGAGCGCGCGGGCGGCCTCCTCGCCCGCCTCGCGGCCCTGCGGCCCGTCGCCGAGCGCGTAGGCGAGGAGGTAGGGGACGTCGTGTCCTTCGGAGGGGTCGCCGATCCATGCGAGGACCGAAAGGGTGCCGAGCAGGGTCCGGTCGGTTGCCGCTTGTGTGGAAGTCATGCGCCGCACCCTAGTGGCCCTTCCGAAGGGCTCCGACGGCCTTTCACCCGGGCGGGCTATACGGCCCAGAATCCCTCTCCGGAATTCGCCTGGACGTTCGCGTCGTGGTATTCGATCCGTACGATGCGGGCGTTCTTCGGAATTTCGAACACGACCCATCCCTCGACCCGTTCGCCGACCGCGAGGGAATCGAACACGAGGGGTTTGCCGGTGGTGAGTTCACCGGTCCGCACGACCGGGTGGCGCTGCCCGGCGCTGTCGTGCGCCCACATCCCGCCGAGCGCCCCGTACGAGGCCCCGCCGATGTTGGCGAACGACATCGAGGCGGCCACCCAGCGCTTGCCGGCGGGCGGGGAGTAGTTCTTGTCGACGCTGACGGCCGGGTCGACGTACGCGTTCAGCACGGCCTGCAGGTGCCGGCCCACCTGCCGGCCGTGGACCTGTACGGCGTCCCCGACGTGCACTTCCTTCACGGCGCCGCGGACGGGGCCGGACCCGGCGCCGTCGTCGCCCGGCGCGCCGTCGTCGACCGGGGCGGCGGGCACCGCGGCGGGCGCGGACGCGGCGCGGTCGGGCGCCGGTGAGCAGGCCGTGCCGCCGAGCAGCAGGAGCGGCAGGAGGGCTGCGGCGGCGAGGGCGGGGGCGGAGGCGGACTGGCGCATGCGCGATCCCTTCGGGGACCTTCGGGGACGTATTCCGGCCAGTCTCACGCCCCCGAGCGGGGAATTGCACACACCGACACGGATGTACGGGACGAGTTGTCCCGCCGTCTGCCACCACAATGCGTTGCGGCGGAATACCGCCAGGAACGAACGACCCGGAGGAACCATGTCCATTCGCTCGACCCGCATCCCCCTGACCGTCCTTGCGGCGCTGGCCGCGGCAACCGCTTTCGCGGCGCCCGCGGGCGCGACCGTGTACGAGCAGGAGATTTCCGTCCACCCCTACGCGCAGCTCGCCGCGGACGGCACGATCACCCTTTCCGGGTCCTACAGGTGCAACGCGGCATCACCCTCGGGGGCGATGCAGATCTCCGCGACGGTCGTGCAGGAGGGCACGCGCCTGACCACCACCGCCGAGGAGTCCCCGGTCTGCGACGGCACCGAGCGCGCGTGGCGCGGCACGGCCGGCACCCCGGAGGGCCTGGGCCTCCCGGGCGGGATCCACGAGGGCGAGGCCCTCTTCGAGGCGCGGCTCCAGGAGATCGGCTTCTCCGGCGCGGGCCTGCTGCCCTCGTCGGTCGACGCGGTCGCCGTGGACAGCCGCTCCGGCCACGTCGGCGGCTGATGCCGCGGGCAAAGGTTTCGCCGGAGCGCCCGCCGGTAGCCGCCGCTACCGGCAGGCGGGCGCCACGCCGGTCATCGACATGAATGCCACGGACCGGCAGCCGGCGTCCCCCGCCGGGCTCCCGGCGGCCCCGGCGCGCTCCGCGACCTCCGGTACGACGGCCCCGAGCAGGAGCAGCGCCAGCAGCCCGCCGGCCGCGCGCCGCGCGCTCAGGCGGCGCCGCACGGCGGCCTCCGGTTCACGCATGCCGCGTCGTACGTCCTCGGTCTCATGAACCGCATCATCACCCCGCGCACCACATGCCACAACTCCGTGTGACGGCACGACCACCGTCCGCCGTGTCCTCATCCGGCGCCGTGCAGGCTGACGGGCACGTCGAACTCGCACCACACCGCCTTGCCGTCGCCCCTCGACTCCACGCCCCAGTGCGTGGCCAGCGCGTCCACCAGCAGCAGGCCCCGCCCGGTCGTCGCGGCCTCCCCCGGGGTCCGCCGCCGCGGCCACACGCTGGAACGGTCCTTCACCCACAGCCGGATCCGCCGCACCGGCTCGGGCAGCACCTCCATCGTCAGCACCGCTCCGCCGTCCGTGTGCAGCAGGGCGTTGACCAGCAGCTCGCCGGCCGCCAGCTCCACGTCGTCCGCGAGGTCGGGCATGCCCCAGTCGCGCAGCGCCTGCCGCAGCGCGTACCGGGCCTCCGACAGGCCCTCCGGATCCGCCTGGTGGACGTACTGGTGGATCCGCGGCGCCCGGTGCGTGCCCGGGTCCGGGGCCCGGCGCAGCACCAGCAGTGCCACGTCGTCGCCGGAGCCCCAGCGCTCCCACAGCCGGTCCGAGAGGTGGTCGGCGAGCGCCCCCGCCTCCTGCGGGCCGCTGCGGACGGCGTGCGCGAGCGCCTCCATCCCCTGGGTGATGGTCGTGCCCGGCTCCTCCACCAGCCCGTCCGTGCACAGCACGAGCGTCTCCCCCGGCACCAGGTCCAGCCGCGTCTCGGGGAACTCCTCCTGCTCGAACGCCGAGGCCAGGCCGAGCGGCAGCCCGCCGCGCACCTTCGGCCAGCCGGTGCGCCCGTCCGTGTGCCGGATGAGCGGCCCCAGGTGCCCGGCGCGCACGGCCCGCACGCCGCCGGTCTCCAGGTCGACCTGCGCGTACATGCACGTCGCGAACCGCTCGGTGTCCAGTTCGGCGAGGAAGCGGGAGGCCCGCGCCAGCACCGTCGAGGGCGGGTGCCCCTCGCCCGCGTACGCCCGCAGCGCGATCCGCAGCTGGCCCATGATGGCCGCGGCGTGCGTGTCGTGGCCCTGCACGTCCCCGACGACGAGGCCGACGCGGTCCCGGGGCAGCGCGATCACGTCGTACCAGTCCCCGCCCACCTCGCGCCCGCTCCACGCCGAGTGGTAGCGCACCGCGATCTCCCCGCCGTGGATCTCCGGGATGCGGCGCGGCAGCATCGAGGCCTGCAGCCCCGTCGCGAACTCGCGCTCCTGGTCGAACAGCAGCGCCCGCTGGAGGGACTGCGCGACGATGCCGGCGAGGCCCAGGCACAGGTTCTGCTCCTCCGGGCTGAAGTCGGTGCGCCGCCGGTAGAACAGCACGAGCCCGCCGATCGCCTTGGCCTGCGCGATCAGCGGCAGGTAGGCGGCGCCCTCGTAGCGGATCCGGCCCAGGTAGTCGGCCAGCAGCGGGAACTCCCCGGCCAGCTCCGCCAGCGAGGTGACGAACCTGGCCTGGCCGGTCAGGACGGTCCGGGAGAGCGGCAGTGAGCCGTCCAGCCGGGTGAACCTGCGCTCGGCGAGGATCTCCAGGGACTCCCCGCTCAGCGCGATGACCTTCATCGCGTCGTTCTCGACGAGGCTCAGGGCCAGCCCGTCCGCGCCGAGCCGCTCCAGCGCGCCCGCGCCGGTCAGCGCCGCCGTGACGTCGTCGACGGTCACCGCCCGGGACAGCGCCTCCGTGGTCCGCTGCACGATCGTGGCCTGCCGGGCCCGCGCCGACTCCAGCTTCCGCAGCACGGTGGCGTGCGCGAGCTCCGCGGTCGCGTCGCGGACGATGCCCGCGATCCGGCGGGGCGTCCCGCCGTCGTCCCGCAGGATGCGGCCCTGGGTGTGGGTCCACTGGTCGACGCCGTCGCGGCGGCGCACCGTGAAGTACGAGCCGTACGTCTCGGCGCCCCCGTCCAGCGCGGCGCGCACCGCCTCCGCCAGCCGGTTCCCGTCGTCCGGGGGGATGCGCAGGCCGAGGCCCTCCGGGGTCCCGTCGAACTCGTCGGGATCCAGGTCGAAGACCACGAGCCCGGCCCCGTCCAGGGCCAGCGCCCCGGCGTCCAGGTCCCACTCGAAGCTGCCCATGCGGTTCAGCGCGAGGCGCTCCCCGGGGCCCGTCACCGCGCCGCCGCGGTTCCGTCCGGATCCGTCGTGCTCCGCCGCTGCCAATGGACACACACCACCTAACGGCCTGGCCAGCACGGCTGGGAGATCAGCCGCTCCCACTCCTCGTCAGGATGCCCCGGAAGGGTGCGCCCGGCCTCCCGCCAGCGCTCCAGGAGCGAAAGGTAGATCGTCGGTCGGTCGGGGGCGGCGGGCGCCGGAGGCCCGTACGGGCCGGGGTGGTACGGGCCGGGGCCGGCCGCGGCGGGCCGCTCCGCCCGGCTTGCGGGGATCCGTACCCAGCCCCGGCCCTGTGCTCGCTGCTCCGCAGTCATCGCGGACCCCTCTCACCTCACCGCAGAGACGTCTTCGGACGGCCCCCGGCCCGCCCGGGCGGGGCGGGGGGCCCGGAGGGGGCCCGCCGGCCGGCTGCGGGCGCCGAGCCGCTTTCGGACTCCCCCGACCAGTCTCCCCGCAGTGAACCCCGCACCGTGCACGAATCGCATGGAAGGGCCGAATGAGGGAGCCGTCAGCAGCCCCGCGAAGAAGAGCCCCGGCCACGAGGACTCGAAACCGGATGTCAGCTCCGGTGTGCGGCCCGCCCCGACGGTGTCCAGCGCGTCCCGCAGCCGGGCGTCCAACAGGTCCAGCCGCGCCAGGTCGGGCGCGAAGCCGGTGGCCGCGATCACGTGCGCGACGTCCAGGACGACGGACTCGCCGGCCGCGGTCGTCAGCCCGAGCCGGGTCCGGTCCCCCACGGCCACCGCACGGTGCAGCCGGTGCCCCAGCAGCACCGGCACGCTCCGCTCGAAGCGGTCCCGCAGCCACCACGCCCCGGCGGGCCCGAGCGCGGTGGCGGCGATCCGCTCGCGGTGCGCGGCGGGCAGCCGGCGCACCGCCCACGGAAGCTCGGCCCACGCCCAGGTGCGCCAGCCGCTGCCGAGGCCGCTGTGCGGGCGGCGCAGGGCCTGCAGGGCGGGCCGCTCCAGCGGCGGCGGGACGGTGTTCCAGCCGATCCCGGAGCGCCGGGCGACGAGGCAGGGGCGGGCCCCGCTCTCGGCGAGCAGGGCCGCCGTCTCCAGCGCGGCCTGCCCGGCGCCGATCACCGCGACCTCCCGGCCGGCGAACCGCGCCAGGTCGCGGTGGCCGGTGCTGTGCGAGCAGTGGCCTGGCGGCAGGGCGCGCAGCGCCTGCGGTTGGCGTACGAAGGGCATGACACCGACGGCCAGCGCGACCGTCCGGGCGAGCAGCTGCGTGCCCTCGGCGGTCCGGATGCGGAAGCCGTCGCCCTGCGGCGTGACCTCGGTGACGGTGACCTCCTCCACCTCCGGCACCGCCTGCCCCGCGAACCACAGGCCGTACTCGCTGAACGCGCCGATCGGCAGTGGGCGGCCGTGCTCCGCCGCGACGCCGCGGCCCGCGCAGAACTCGGCGAGGGTGTGCCGGCCTCCGGGTGCGGACAGGTTGGAGGCCCACGGCTCGGACTTCAGGAACATGCCCTCGGGCATGTGGTCCCGCCAGGAGGCCATGGGGCGCCCCAGCACCCGCACGCCGATCCCGGCCGCCACCGCGTGCGCGGCGATCGACAGGCCGTACGGACCGGCGCCGACCACGACGAGATCGTCCATCCGCGTCACCGTTCTCCCTCCAGTCTCATGGGTCTCCCGCTGTCCGCTGCGGCGGTACGGGGCCCGGAGCCGTGTGCGCCGTCACTTCCCGGCGCCCCTCCGGTCAAACACCGACACGCCGCGTGTCGCCCGCAGGGGGCACGGCGCGCCGGCTCCCGCCCTCACCGCGCCACCAGTTCGTCCGGCTCGGCGTCGGCCGCGCCCGGCGGGGCCGCGGCCGGGCCGGCCGGCGGGGGGACGGCGGGCGGCGGGGGCGATCCGGCCGGCGGGGTCAGGCCGCGGTCGCGCTGGCGGGGGGCGCGGACCACGGCCCGCGCCGTGCGCCGCCCGTGCGCCGGTACGCGCCGCAGGGCGCGCGCGCCCTTGTCCGCGCCCCGGCCGAGGAACGCGGCGAGCATCGCGAGGAACGGCGTCGGGTCGTCGGCGGCGAACCACGCCGCCTCCACCCGCCGCGGCCCCCGGCCCCGCGCCGGCGCACCGCCGCGGCCGCCCGGGGCTCCCGCGCCGCCCGGGGCTCCCGGGCCTCCCTGTCGTCCCTGGGCTGCTGCCGGGACTCCCGCGCCGACGCCGGTGGCGCCCCCGGTGCCGTCCCTGCCGCCGCGCCGCGGCCCGCGCGGCGGCAGCCTCCGGCCGCGTACCGCCGACAGCAGCGCGTAGTTCTCCGCGAGGAAAAGCCGCCCCGGCCCCCCGGACTGCGCCGGCACCCGCTGCCCCGTCAGGTCGAGGTACATCGCCTGGACGACGTCCAGCCCGGCCCCGTCCGTGAAGAGCCGGAACTGCGCGCCCGGCCGGGGGTTGAAGTCCACGAGCCGGAAGCAGCCCTCCTCGTCCCGCCGGAAGTCCAGGTCCAGGATTCCCTGGTAGCCGAGCCGCTCGGCGAGCCGCAGCCCCGCCTCCTCCACCGCCGGGTCCGGCAGCCAGCGCCCCACCGCCGTCAGGCCGGTCCGCACCGGCCACGACAGCTCCTTGCGGCCCGACCCGGCGAGCAGCGGACGCCCGCCGCTGCCGAACGCCCCGTGGAAGAACCAGTCCGTGTCCGTCCCGGCCGGCAGGAACCGCTGGAGCAGCAGCCGGCTCCCCGCCTCGCCGGTCCGCTCGTACAGCCGGCGCGCCTCCGCGGCGGTGTGGACGAGGGTGGTGCTGCGCAGCCCGCTGCCCGCCGGGAGCAGCCAGGGGCGGCTCCATTTGGCGACCGCGGGCAGGCCCAGCCGCCAGGCGGCCTCCGCGGCCTCGGCCCCGCTCTCCGGGAGCACGGTCTCCGGGTGCGGGACGTCCCAGCGGGCGCACAGCGCGGCCAGTTCGGCCTTGTCCGCGACCCGGGCGGGCAGCCCGTCGGGCTGGTTCGGGACGCGGAACCGGCCGTCGAGGCCGGCGCCGATCCGGGCGACGGCGATCGCGCTCAGGTCGTCCATGGCGACGAGGACCGCGGGCCGGCCGATCCGCTCCGACACCCGGGCGAGGCACTCCTCCAGCCCGTCCGGGGCCTCCGGGTCCAACCCACCGGAAGGCCCCGGATGCACGGCACGCAGGTACCGCGAGCGCCCCACGGGTCCTCCCCCGGCCTCGACGACGGCATGGACCTCCACGCCCTTGCGCCCGAGCGATCTGACGGCGCCGAGGGTTCCGTGGTGGAACGGGTTCCGGTCGAGTCTGAGCACAACAGCGGGCACGTGGGCGGCGAACTCGTACATGGAAAGGGTGTCTTTCACCTAGTCGGACCAAGCAGGATCGATGCGCAACTGCGAATGGCCTACGCGGCGGTCACCGGACAGGCCGTTCGTCGGATGTGATGCCTAACGTCTTGGACAAGCACACCGATTCGGGAATGCCCGGGAGATGCCATGCCCAGACCTCGTCGCCGCCTGGCGAACACCTGCGTCGGGACGGTCACGGCCGGTCTCCTCGCCACCGGGGCCACCCTCGCGATCCCGGAGGACGAGGAGCTCCCCGGGTCGTCCCCCGACATCGCCGTGGGCGCCTACCTGGACTTCGGGCCCCCCGGCGTCGAGCGGATCCCGTACCTGTCGCGCTGGCTCGGCGGCAGGGAGATCCGGGTCGGGCACACGTATCTGCCGGGGGACCGCTGGGCCGGCATCGAGGGGAACGTCAGCTTCCTCGACGACTGGGCGCGCTGGCGCCTGGCCCGGCCCGACCGGCTGTTCGTCCTCAACGTGCCCATGCAGGAGCGCAACGAGGGCCGGGTGCCCGACCACGAGGTGGCCCGGCTCATCCGCGCCGGCGCCGCCGGCGACTTCGACGGGCACTTCCGCAGGCTGGCACAGCGCCTCGTCGACCTCGGCGTCCCGGACACCGTCATCGTGCTGGGCTGGGAGATGAACGGCGTCACCTACACCCACCGCTGCTCTCCCGACCCGCAGAACTGGAAGGCGTACTGGCGGCGCATCGTCAGCACCATGCGGTCCGTGCCCGGCCAGCGCTTCAAGTTCGACTTCGCCCCCAACCGCGGCTCCGACGCGATCGGCTGGACGACCTGCTACCCGGGTGACGACGTCGTCGACATCATCGGCATGGACTCCTACGACCAGGGCCCGGGCCGCACCTTCGACGACCAGATCACCCAGCCGTACGGGCTCCAGCACCACGTCGACTTCGCGAAGGCGCACGGCAAGCCGATCTCGTACCCGGAGTGGGGCCTGTTCCGCCGCGGCGACAACCCGGAGTACGTACGGCGCATGCTGCGCTGGATCGAGCAGCACAAGCCGATGTACCACACCATCACCGACTACTGCCCGCACGGCGTGTGGCAGTGCAAGCAGAACCCGCGGTCGGCGAAGGAGTTCCGCAAGGCGCTCACCCCGCAGGTGCCGCCCCCGGTCGTGCCGACGCCCGTGGTGCCCACCCCCGTGGTCCCGACTCCGGTCGTGCCCACGCCGGTGGTACCGACGCCGGTCGTGCCGACGCCGGTGGTGCCGACGCCCTCCATCCCGGTCCCGTCCGTGCCGACGCCCTCCGTGTCCGTGCCGGCCGTCCCCGTCCCCACCGTGTCCCCGCCCGTCGTGCCGGAGCCGTCGCCGCAGGTGCCGACGCCCCAGCCCGTGCCCTCCCCCGAGGCCACGCGGCCGACGCCGGCACCCTCCGACCCCGCACCGGCCGAGCCGAGCCCCGACGCCCCGGTGACGCCCACGCCCGTACGGCCGAGCCCGGTCGCGCCGAGCCCGGCGGCACCCACCACGGTCGCCCCGAGCCCCGTCGCCCCGAGCCCCGTCGCGCCGAGCCCGACCGCACCGGCACCGCAGCCGCAGCCGCAGCCCCCGGCGCCCGTCAACACCACGCAGTGGTGCGTGCCGCTGGGCTTCGGCGACTGGCTCTCGAAGCTGGTCGGCAAGCAGTCGGTCTGCGTCTCGATCGACTGGGGCTCGGACTCCGGCTTCTGGCCCTGGTAGAGCCGTCATCGCACCCGCAGTTCGCCCAGCCGCGCCCGCCAGTCCCTGGCGGCCGGCAGCGCCTCCCGCAGTGCGCCGACCGCCCGCTCGCGCCCCGTCACCTGCGACTCGTGCAGCCGCAGCAGGGGCGCGAGTGCCGTACGCGCCATCAGGAACCGCTGGTTGACGACCGTCTCGGGCCTCCAGTGGTTCTTGTACGGCTCGCTGCCGCGCAGGAAGGACACCACCTGCCGGCCCTCCGCCAGCGCGCGGCCGGCCTCGTAGCGCAGCAGCAGCGTCGCCACGTCCACCTTCCGGGCCCGCAGGTCCGGGTCGGCCCCGTACAGGTAGCCGCCGCTGAACGACCCGGACAGCAGGGTCACGTTCGCCGCGACGACCCTCCCCTCCAGCCGGAACTCCGTCAGCCGGCCCTCGCCCGTCCGCACCATCCGCCGCGTCGCCCGCGTCAGGTGCTCGGCGAAACGGGGCCGCAGGTGCTCGGGGGTGACGCCGCGGCCGCGCCACTGCTTCTCGTGGAGCCGCAGCAGGGTGCGCACCGCGCGCGGCACCTCGTACTCGGTGACCTCGCGCTCCTCGATCCCGGCAGCGTCGGTCTTGCGCAGCTTGGCCCGCACCCGCTGGCCCCCGGAGGCCGGCATCCGCTTGACCAGCTCGTCGAACGGCAGTGCGGGCAGCTCCATGCAGGTGGAGTCGGCGAGCCGGCTGCGGGCGCCCGGCCACTGCGCGAACACCGCCTCGGCGGCCGCCCCGGGGCGCACCTCCCGCAGGTCGACCACGGCGCCGCGCGCCGCCTCGTGCAGGCCGCGGGCCAGCGCCGGGACGACCCGGTCGGCATGCTCGTCGGCGACCAGCACGTCGGAGTGGTCGGTGATGCCGCCGCCGAGGGGCACCAGCAGCGGCAGCGGCCGGTGCACCAGCATCAGCGCGGCCGCGCCGACCAGCTCCCCGCCGCGGCGCACCAGCACCACGCGCAGCCGGCCTTCCCGCCCGTACGACAGCCACCAGGAGTGCAGCCAGGCGTGGCTCTGGAACGGCGTCGCGGTCCGGCAGGAGCGGAAGAGCTCGTTCCATGGCTCTTCCAGGGCGGCGAACTGGCGGGGGTCGCGGCACAGGGCCACCGACAGGGCACCGGAGCCCGTCGTCATCGCACGGACTCCTTCTCCTTGGGTTCCGCCGCGTGCTCACCCTGGGCGGGCACCTGCACCAGCTCCTCCGCGACGGCCGCCGACTCCGGCTCCCCCGCGGAAACGGGCAGCTGCTCCTCCTCGGGGCGGCGGCGGGCCGGCCGGGCGAGCAGCCACAGCCCGCCGAGCAGGCCGCCCGCGCACAGGCCGACGGCGCCGCTGACCGGCGCGGACGGCGAGGCCGGGTCGGTGGGCGCGACGGCCTGGTTGAACAGCAGCAGCTGCACGCCGGTGTTCTTCGCCGCCTGGTTGCTGCTCAGCGTCAGGGCGTCGGCGACCGCGTTGGCGATGTCGGCGGACTCGGCGGCGTTCGCCGAGGTGCCCGTGATCGCGATCATCGGGGATTCGGGGGAGGTCTCCGCCCGCACGTGGGTGCGCAGTTCGCGGGCGCTGATGCCGGCGCGGGGCTGCGCGTACGCGAGCGTCGAGCTGCTGGTGGCGATACGGGCGTACGCCTGCGCGAAGCCCAGCGCCGTGGCCGGCTCGGTGGTGTCGTCGGGGACGGCGACGACGTAGCTGGTGGCGGCGTACTCGGGCGCCTTGAGCACTCCGTACGCGCCGCCCGCGGCCAGCCCGAGCAGGGCGGCGGCGGGCAGCGGCCACCAGGCGGGCGGCGACAGGAGCCTGGCCCGGCGGCGTCGGGCGGCGGGCTTCTTCTGGTCGGCGGTGTCGGCCATGTGCGTGCTCACTTCCTGGAGGAGGGGGTGAAAGGAGGTACTGCGGGTCCCGGGGGTGCGGGCCCGTGCAGAGGGTGCGGGTCAGCCGTTGCCGGGGCGGGCGGGCCCGCCGCCCGGCCGCGGCGGGCCCGTGTCGGGGCCGGGCCGGGGTCCCGGGGCAGAGCCGGAGCCGGGCCGCGGGCCGTTGCCGGGGCGGCCCGCCGCCCGCGCCGCGAGGGCGTGCGGCGGCTGCCCGGCCACGGCGGGCCGCGCCGGGGCCGGCACCGCGTCCGCTGCCGCACCCGGGCCGGGCTCCGGACCGGCGGCAGCCCGGGGCGGCGTACGGAGCGGTGCGGCGCCGGCGCCGTGCAGGGCGAGGCGGTAGACGTCCAGCAGGCGTTCGGCGCTGCGCGCCACGTCGTAGTGCCGGACCACCGGCGGCACGGGCAGCCGGTTCGCCCCCGCCTCCATGTGCCCGCGCAGCGCGGCGAGGAGCTCCTCGCCGCCGGTGCCGATCCGCCGCGCGCCCGGCGCCTGCACGGCCGGCAGGTCGTCGACGGCCGGGCAGGTGACGTGCAGGACGGGCAGCCCGGCCGCGAGGGCCTCGACGACCGCCAGCCCGAACGCCTCCTCGCGGGAGGCGGAGACGAACACGTCCATCGCGGCCAGCAGTTGCGGGACGCCGGGCGCCCGCCCGCCGCCGTCCTCGCCCAGCGGGTCCCGCTCGCCGACCAGGTGGATCCGGTGCTGTGCGCCCAGTTCCGCGGCCAGCGCGCGCAGCGCCCCGCGCTCGGGGCCGTCGCCGGCGAGGAGCAGGTGGGCGCCGGGCAGCGCGGCGACGGCCCGGACGAGGGCGTCGAACCGCTTGCCCGGCACCAGCCGGCCCACCCCGCCGACGACGAAGGCCCGTTCGGGCAGCCCGGTCCGGGCCCGGGTGGCGCGGCGCACCCCCGCGTCGAAGCGGAACCGGGCGGCCTCGATGCCGTTGGGGACGACGTGCACCCGCCCGGCCGGCACCCCCCAGGCGGCCAGCCGCGCCGCCACCGTGTCGGAGACGGCGACGGTCGCCGAGCCGAGCCGCTCGCCCGCCAGGTACAGCCGGCGGACCCCGGCCGACAGCGGCCGGCCCTCGATCTCGCCGTCGCCGAGGGAGTGCTCGGTCGCGACGACGGCGCCGACCCCGGCGAGCCGGGCGGCGATCCGCCCGTAGAGGCAGGCCCGGTACAGGTGGGTGTGGACGAGGTCGTACCCGCCGCGCCGGAGGAACCGGACGAGGCGGGGCAGCGCCCCGAGGTCCCGGTTGCCCCGCATGCCGAGGTGCACGACGCGGACGCCGTCGGCGCGCAGCCCGTCGGCGACCGGACCCGGGTTGGTCAGCGTCAGCACGTCGCAGCGCATCGGCAGGTGCCGCAGCAGCAGCCGCAGCTGCTGCTCGGCGCCGCCGACCCCGAGCCCGGTGATGACGTGCAGGACGCGCAGCCCGGACGGGTCCCAGGGCTCCGGGGCGGCGCCGGCCGGGCCCGCCGGGCCCTGCGGGTGCTGCGGGTCCTTCGGGTCGGTCATCGGCGCACCGCCCGTGCCAGCTCGCGCACACCGTGCCGCAGCTGCTTGATGCGCAGCCGCCCGCTGCCGTCGGCCTGGCTGACGTGCGTGCGCGGCAGGGCGTACGGGCCGGCGAGCCGGCCGGGCTCGATGGCGCAGGCGTACGCGTACCCGGCGTCCCGCACGGCGTCCGCGACCCGGGTGTCGACGTGCCCGTACGGGTAGCAGAACCCCTCGGGCAGCGTGCCGGTGATCTCGCGCAGCAGGTCGCGGCTGCCCCGCAGCTCCTGCTGGAGGACGTCGTCGGGGGCGGCGGTGAGGTCCTGGTGGAGCAGCCCGTGCGAGCCGATCTCCTGGCCCTCGGCGGCCGCCTCGCGGATCCCCTCGGCGGTCAGGAGCGCTCTGCGCGGCCCCAGCGGGTCCCAGTGGTTGTCCACGCCGAGCCGGCCGGGCAGCACGAACAGGGTGGAGGTGCAGTCGTACCGGCGCAGCAGCGGCAGCGCCCGGGTGACGTAGTCGCCGTAGCCGTCGTCGAAGGTGAGGCCGACGAGCCCGGCGCCCCGGCCCTCGGCGCGGGCGCGCAGCAGCTCCCGGACGGACACCCCGCGCAGGCCGCGCGAGTGCAGCCACTGCAGCTGGGCCTCCAGGGTCCGCGGGGTGACGGTGATGCCGTACGGGTCCTCGGCCGGGTCGGTGAACTCGGTGACGGAGTGGTACATCAGGACCCACGGCGAGGCGGCGCTCCGGCGGGCGGATGCCATCGCGGCGGCCGGTGCCGTGTCGGTGTCAGCGGGCATTGCGGAACCTCTGGGTCATCTGGGCGAGCTGGGCGGACAGGGCGGTGACCTCAAGCGCGCGTATGGCCGTGCCGGTGGCCCCGAACATGAGGGGGACGAGCAGGCAGCCGAGGGCGGCGCTGAGCAGCGGGTCGGGGATCATCGGCCCGGCGATCCAGCCGGTGGCGCAGGCGGCGGCGCAGGCCACGCCGAGCCGGGCGATGCTGAGGGCGACCCTGCGGACGTGGATGGCGATGATCCGCGGGCCGATGCCGGCGAGGAGCAGCACGGCGGTGGCGGTGATGCCTGCGGCGTTCGCCGCGGCCAGCCCGCCGGTCCCCCACCAGCGGACGGCGGCCGCGCCGGCGCCGATGTTGACGGCGAGCCCGGCGGCCATGGCGAGCGCCGGGAACCAGGTGGGGCGGGAGGTGGAGAAGAAGGGGCGGCTCAGCGCGCCGACGAGGCAGTGGCCGAGCAGCCCGAGGGCGTAGACCCGCATGACGGAGGCCGTGGCCAGGGTGTCCTCGTGGGTGAACGCGCCGCGCTCGAAGAGGACCTGGATGATCTGCGGGGCGTATCCGATGACGAGGGCGGTGCCGGTGAGGACGGCGAGGGAGGCCAGCGCCAGGTCCTGCTCGACGCGGCGGCGGGCCTTCTCGCGCTCGCCGCCGGCCATGGCCTGGGCGACGACGGGGAAGGTGACCGTGCAGATCATCAGGGAGAGCACCATCGGCATCTGCGCGACCTTCTGCGCGTAGTTCAGGTGTGAGATGGCGCCGGGCGGGAGGGAGGCGGCGAGGAAGCGCTCGACGAGCACCTGGGACTGCCGGAAGACGGCGAAGCAGATGACGGGGGCGATCAGGCCGAGGGCGAGCAGGGTGGGCCGGTCCCGGTCCCGCCGGATGCGGGCGGCGCCCCGGACGCGGGGCGGGCCGAAGCCGACGCGCCGGACGAAGGCGGGCAGCTGCACCAGGACCATCAGCAGCCCGCCGGCCGCGACGCCGGCGGCCGCCGCCCGCACGCCCCACAGGTGGTGCAGGGCGATCATCGTGCCGATGATGCCGACGTTGTACGAGACGTAGATCGCGGCCGGCGGCACGAAGGTGCGGTGGGCGCGCAGGGCGGCGCTGAAGTAGCCGGCGATGCCGAAGGTGAGCACGGTCAGCGAGGTCAGCCGGGTGCACTCGACGGCCAGTTGCGGGTCGGGCAGGCCGGGGGCGAGGACGGAGACGACGAGCGGCGCGGCGAACACCAGCAGGGCGGCGGCCGCGGCGAGGAGCACCAGCAGCCGCGGCAGGGTCGCCCCGACCAGCAGGCGTACGGGGTCCTGGGCCCGGGCCTCCTTGCGGGTGAGGCCGGCCCGGTCGGCGGACCGGCGGGCCAGGGCGTGGCTGAAGGCGGGCACCATCAGCAGCGCCATGGCGTCCTCGATCAGCAGCGTCGAGGACATCTCCGGCACGGTCCAGGCGATGAGGAAGGCGTCGCTGTCGGGTCCGGCGCCGAAGAGGTGCGCGATGGTCTGGTCGCGGACGAGCCCGAACACCGCCCCGGCGGCGGTGAGTCCGGCGGTGACGGCGGCGGCCTTGGCGAGGAACCGGCCGAGCGGGGCCGGCCCGCCGCCCGCGGGGGCGCCGCCTCCGGTGCCGCCCTTGCGGGCGGCCGGGCCGGGCTCCGCGGGGCGCGGCGGACGGCCCGCAGCCGCGGCGACGCCGGTCGTCGCCGCGGCCGCGGGCCGCCGCCAGGGAGTCGTGTCCGTCACCGGCCGGCCGCACCCGCCACGCGGCAGGGCCCGGCCGGCCGGCCGGCGGCGGCCCGGGGAGGCAGCGCCCACCACGCCGCCAGACCGATGACCACGCCGGTCAGGACGGTGGACGGGCCGCCGATGTCCGCGTACAGGAAGTCGGTGAGCTGCCAGAAGAGCAGCCCGATCGCGATGAGCCCGCAGTCGCGGACCCCGCCCCCGGCGGCGTACCGGCGGGCGCCGGCGACGAGCAGCGCCAGCCAGCCGCCGGCGAGCGCGACAAGCCCGACGAGGCCCTGCTCGCTCAGCACCAGCAGGTACATGTTGTGCGGAGACAGCAGCGGCTGGCGGACGTAGCCCTGGCCGGCGCCGGCGGTGTCGCTGCCGGAGGACAGGCCGAGGGAGGCGTGCCCGTCCCGGTGCGCGGGGAAGCCCTTGAGCCCGACGCCCAGCGCGGGCCGCTCCTGCCACATCGACCCGGCCGCGGCCCACATGGTGTAGCGGTCGGTCACCGACTGGTCGGGGGCACTGGAGACCTGCGTGATGGAGGTCAGCCGCTCGGTGACCATCTCCGACCCGACGCCGAGGCCGCCCACCAGCACCACGCCGGCCGCGGCCAGCGCCGCCAGCACCTTGGCGGCCCGCCGGATCCCCGCCATCGCCATGACGAGGACCGCCGCGCCGGCCGTGGCGATCCACGCGCCGCGGCTGAAGGACAGCACCAGCGGCAGGACGAGCACGAGCGCCGCCGCGGCCGACAGCCGCCGCACCCGCCGCGGCAGGGCCGGCGACAGCGCCGCGGCCGTCGCCACGACCAGCCCGTACGCCACCACGGTGGCCATGCCCATCACGTCGCCCGGCCCGAAGGTCCCCACGGCGCGGATGTCCTCGCCCTGGTACGAGGCCCCGGTGCGGGTGGCGTACTGGACGACCCCGACGGCGCCCTGCACCAGCGCCAGCACCACGAAGCACCCGGCGGCCAGCCGGAACTCGAAGGCGTCCCGCACGAGCAGCACCACCGCCGCCGGGACCAGCACGAACACCTGGAGGTAGCGCACGAAGCCCGGCAGCGCGGCGTACGGATCCCCGGCGGTGGCGGTCGCGACGGCCAGGGCGAGCGCCGGTACCCCCAGCACCAGCACCGCGAGCGGGCTCAGCGGGCGGACCCGCCCGCGCAGCGCCTGCACCGCGCACACGGCGACCAGCAGCAGCGAGGCCGCGTCCGCCGGCCCGACCTTCCCGGAGGTGCTCGCGTCGCCCGCCGGGACCGGCGCGAGGAGCATCAGGACGGTCGCGGCGAGCGGCAGCAGCGGCCAGTGCCGCCGCAGCAGCCCCGGCAGCCGCGGGGCCTCGGGCAGGGCGCCGGCGGCGCCCGTCGTCACGGCGAGACTCATGGTCAGCTGCCCCCCAGCCGGAAGCGGAAGAAGGAGGCCGCGGTCCGGGCGAGGATCCACAGGTCCTGCCACAGCGACCAGGTGTCGATGTAGTGGTTGTCGAAGCGGGCCCGGTCCTCGATGGACGTGTCCCCGCGCAGCCCGTTGATCTGCGCGAGCCCCGTGATGCCGACGGGCATCCGGTGCCGCGCCTCGTAGCCCGGGTGGACCGCGGCGAACTTCGCGACGAAGAACGGCCGCTCCGGGCGCGGCCCGACCAGGCTCATGTCGCCGCGCACGACGTTCCACAGCTGCGGCAGCTCGTCCAGCGAGGACTTCCGCAGCAGCGAGCCGACCAGGCTCATCCGGTGGTCGCCGGCGACGGTCCACCGGGTGGCCGACTCGTGCTCGTCGGCCCGCAGGGTGCGGAACTTCAGCAGGGTGAACGGGCGCCCGTACAGGCCGACGCGCTCCTGCCGGAAGATCACCCCGGGCCCGTCGGAGATCCGTACGGCCAGCGCGCACAGCCCCATCACCGGGGCGGCGGCGACGAGCGCGACGGCGGCGAGGACCGCGTCGATGAACCGCTTCACCCGCCGCTCCGCCTGCCGTGCGGGGCGCGGCAGCAGCGGCTGGACGGCGTACCCCCACAGCTGGTCGGCGGGCTGGGCGACCCGCATGCCGGTGACCTTGGCGGTGCCGGCCGGGTCGGCGAGCCACAGCCGGCAGCCGTGGTCGTGGAAGAGCCTGACGAGGGCGGCAGTGCGCTCGTCGGACTCCGGCGGGCGGGTGAACACCGCGTGCCGGACGGAGTTCTGGATGACCGCGCGCCGGATGTCCTCGTGCGTGGCGAGGACCGGCGTCACCCCGTCGCCGTCGGCGCCCGCCCCGGTGTCCGCGAGCCCGACCGGCCGCAGCCCGTACTCGGGGCGCCCGTGCAGGGCGGCCGCGACCGCGCTCGCCCCGGCACCCGGGCCGACGATGAGCGCGGACGCGGGCCGGCGGCGGGCGGTGCGGCGGCGCAACCCGTTGGCGATCCCCCGCCCCGCGCACGTCAGCACCAGGTGCAGGCACACCGCGCCCAGCAGCGCCGACCAGCCCAGCGCCCGCCGCGGGTCGGCGGCCGCGACAGCCGCGGCGGCCCCGCACCACAGGACGGCGGCCCGCCCGGCCAGCGCGGGCAGTTCGAGCAGCGCGGACGGCGCGAGCCGCGGCCGGTACAGCCCGCCCTGCGCGTGCAGCAGCGCGGCCAGCACGGCGACCGGACCGGCCGCGGCGGCCGGCAGCCCCAGCCCGGGGGCGGCGGCCGCGGCCCCGGCCGCCGCCAGCACGTCGGCGGCGACGAGCGCGGCCGCCCCGTCGCGCGGGTGGGCGCGCCGCGGCCGGACCAGCGGGCGGGCCTGCTCCGTCCCGGGCCGGCGCGGGGGGTGGATGGCGGCCGCTGCCGCCCGTCGGACGGCGGCGGTGCCGGCTCCGCCGCCGGCGCGCCCCGTGCCGCCCTGTCCGGTGTGCCGGGCTGGTGCGCTGTCCATGGTCATCGGCTGATGCGCTCCTGGTTCGAGGGCCGGGGCCTGCCCAGCAGTTCGTGGTACAGACCCGTGACCGCGTCCGTGGTCCGCCGCACGTCGAATTCGGTCCGGGCGTGCTGCTGGGCCTGCTCGCCGAGTTCGGCGAGCAGCCGCGGCTCGGAAAGGAGCCGGCCCAGGGCCTTGGCCAGGGCCGTCGGATCCTCCGGCGGCACCAGGCAGAGCCGTCCCTGGCCGGGCGGCAGGCTCTCCCGGGCACCGCTGACGTCGGAGACAAGGACCGGACGGCCGCATGCCATGGCTTCCAGCGGGGCGAGCGCCATGCCTTCCCACCGCGACGGCAGTACAACGAGATCGGCGGCCCGAAGCCACGGTCGGATGTCGGCGGTGCCGCCCGCGAAGAGCACGCCGGGCGGGGCCGACCGGCGCAGCCGTTCGGTGTCGGGGCCGTCCCCGACGAGCGCCAGGCGCGCCTCGGGGACGTTGCCGAGCACCTCCCGCCAGGCGCGGAGCAGGACGTCCTGGCCCTTCTGGCGGCAGAGCCGGCCGACGCATACGGCGAGCGGCCCGTCGCCCACGAACGCGGAGGGCAGCGGGAGTTCGGTGCGGGCGGCGGCCCTGTCGCGGGCCCGGTCGGGGTCGCGGGGGCGGAAGTGGCCGACGTCGACGCCGTTGCGGACGACCGACCAGCGGGCCGCGATGCCCTCGGCCTCGCCGACCCGGCGCTCGGCCTCGCTGACGCAGAGCACCCGGTCGGCCCAACGGGCCCCGAACCGCTCCCAGCGCAGGGCGAGCGCGGCGGTGGTCCCGGCGACGGCGTCGAAGGACCAGGCGTGCGGCTGGAAGACGGTGGGGATCCGGCCGCGGACGGCGAGGCGTCCGGCGAGTCCGGCCTTGGCGCTGTGGGCGTGCAGGACGTCGGGGCGGGCACGGCGGACGGCCCTGCGGGCGCCGAGGACCTCGGCGGCCAGGCCGGGCCCGGGGTTGCGGCCCGCCCGCCAGGCGAGGACGTCGGCCCCGGCGTCGCGGGCCTCGTCGGCGAGGCGGCCGCCGCGCGGGCAGCCGACGACGGGCCGCAGGCCCGCGGCGGCCTGGGCGCGCACGAGGTCGACGACCACCCGGGCGACACCGCCGTCGACGGGCTGCACGAGGTGCAGGACGGTCAGCGGGGAGGGGGAGGACTGTGGATGCTGCTGTGTGGCCACGCGGAGCGGTTCCTTGCGCTCAGCGGCGCGCGTCTGTCTGGACGAAGAGCACGCCGAGGAATTGACCCTGGTTCTCGCCCGTGAAAGTGAAGTTCAGACTGCGGGCGCCACCGGACAGGGCGGGACTCAGGTCGAACACGTCCGCGTCATATCCGAGAGTGTTCTGGTGTTCGGGCTGTCGCACGAACGCAGTGCGCCCGAATTCCGTGATCGTGGAATTCGAGACGTCGTTGAAGGGGTTTTCGCCGTCACTGACACTGACCCGGCGCCCGCTGTCGGCGGTCACGGTGAGTGAGTCCCCGAGGGTGCCGCGGTCCCCGTCGTACGCGACCACCCCGGCCTTGCCGCGGGAGCCCGCCGGCGCGCCCAGGCCCTCGATCCGCACCGTCTGCCCGCCGGCCTCGCCGGCTCCGGCGGCGACCTGCTCGAAGCCGTCCCACAGCGAGATCCTGCGCAGCGGCTCCTGCGGGTGCTCGTAGGCGACGACGAGCGTCCAGCCGCCCCAGGCGCCCACCGGTGAGTGGCCCATGGCGATGTTGAGCTGGGCGACCGTCCACATGCCGGCGCCGCCCTTGCGCACCAGCGGCGTGACGTCGGCGGAGGCCTGGTAGGCGTCGCTGCCGGCGTCCGTGCGGTGCCCGACCACCGTGTCGGCGAGCACCTCCTTGTACGCGCCGCCCGGCTCGGCGACCAGCACGCGGCCGTTGTCCTCCGGCGGCTTCTGCTCGCCGACGCGCAGGTTCCCGCCCCAGTACAGGCGGGCGTAGGAGACCCGGGCGCCCCGGGGGACCTTCAGTTCGGCCCGGGTGGAGTTGTAGGTGTCGGGGTCCTTGTCGACCTCGCTGTAGAACATCTCGAAGTCGCCGTTCACCCCCGCCGCGCCCTTGGACACCTCGGTGCACGGCTCGGCCCCGGGCGCCTCCTGGCGGCGGCAGGCGATGGAGGAGTTCGAGGCCCGGACCAGCCCGCCGTGCTGCACGGCCTGGTAACGCTGCGTGAACGGAATCCGGGGGGCCTCCCCGGGGCCCGGGGGCGCTTCGGCGGCCAGGGCGGGGACGTTGGCCGAAAGTGCGAGGCAGGACAGCAGGCCGAGCGCGCCGAGGATTCTGCGGGAGGAACCCATGACCCTGTCTCCATTTTCGATCAGGACGACAAAACAGGAGTGCACTTTGTCAGAAATCCGGCCCGGAATCACGTCCAACTCGCGCGTACGGCCTTTTGGGCGATAACACGCACCCTCGCAGGCGGCGAGTCGTTATCCGGGGGACCGGCGTTCGGCCGAAAGGAAATGGCGGAGTCCGGCCGGAGCACCCGTGGCGCCGCCTCAGACGCCGCCACGCGCCGGGCGGAGCCCCTCCGCCCCCTCGGAGCCCGCACCGGCCCGTCCGCACACCCGAGCGTCAACCGCGCCGCCCGAAACGGCGGCATCCGGGTGAAGCCACGCAACCCTCGCCGACGCCGGGCCGTTGATCCGGATGCTCCAGTACCGGGCAATCCTGCAAAAAAGGGACGACAATGATCAAGAAGATGATGGCCACGGCGGCGGCAGCAGCCTCGGTCGTGGGCATCGGCGCCGCCATGGCGCCGCAGGCGATGGCCATCGGGAACGACAACGGGGTCAACACCGTCAACGGCAACGGCGCCTCGCAGATCTACGGCAACCAGGCCACCTACGGCAACATGAGCCCGCAGATGGCGCTGATCCAGGGCTCGTTCAACAAGCCCTGCATCGCCCTGCCCGCGAAGGTCAACGCCCAGTCGATCGCCGCCCTGCTCAACATCGGCGTCCAGGACATCCCGATCCTGTCCAACCCGATGAACCAGCAGTGCGTCGAGAACTCCACCCAGGCCAAGGGCGACGAGCCGCTCTCCCACATCCTGGACAACATCCCGATCCTCTCCGGGAACGTCTCCGCCGGCAGCTGACCGCTCCCGGCGCAGCGAGGCCGCCGCACCTTCCCGGTCGCGGCGGCCTCGCCGCGTCCGGACCCGGCCGGGGAAAGGCCGGCGCGGCCCGAATCCGCCCGCAATTCACCCCCGGCCGCTTCCGGGGAAATCCTCGGAAACCGGACGGAAAAACAAGGGTTTCCTTACCCCCGCCCGCTCGTTGTTGTTTCTGCAGGGGACGAGCCCCTGCGGGAAAGGATCGAATTCAGATGACGTACAAGAAGGCAGTGGTGCTGGCCGCCGGCGCTCTCATGGCCGCCGGTGCCGCCTCGCCCGCCATGGCCGACTCGGCTGCCGAGGGGCAGGCCATCGGCTCCCCCGGTGTCGCCTCGGGCAACCTCGCCCAGGTCCCGGTCCACGTCCCGATCAACCTGTGCGGCAACACCGTGAACATCATCGCGGCGCTGAACCCGGTGTTCGGCAACACCTGCGTCAACGACTGACGTAGCGTCAGCGCCCCGCAGGGGCGGACTCCTCGGGGTGGCCTCGGAGTGCACGGCGGTGCACTCCGGGGCCACCTTCGATTCAGCACCGGCCCCGCGCCGGTAGAACAGGGAAGGACCCATGCGACAGGTACTGAGCCGACAGGTACTGGGCAAGGGAATGCTCACGGCCGCGGCCGCATCGAGCCTGCTGTCGATCGCGACGGGCGCGGCCTCCGCGCACCCGGGGGCGGTGGCGGAAGCCGCGCACTCCCCGGGCGTGCTGTCCGGCAACAGCGTCTCGGTACCGATCACCCTCTCGCCGAACGTGTGCGGCAACAGCGTGGACGGCGGCGCGGCACTGAACCCGGCCTTCGGCAACACCTGCGTCAACTCGACCGGTTCGGACGCCCACCACGCGCACCGGGACTACGACCGCTACCTGAGCCCGGAGCACGCCGAGGCCTTCGAGCGCTACCTCCAGGAGCGCGAGGGACGCCACGCCCGGCCCGGCGGGCCGCGCGACGGGCAGGCGCCGGCCGGTGAGGGCCGCCACCGGGCGCCGAAGCACGCGGCACCGGAACAGGCCGCGCCCGCGCCCGCCCCGCCGAAGCACACGGCGCCGAAGCACGCGGCTCCCCGGGCCGAGGAGGTCCGGCACGGCGGCGGGCCCGAGGAGGAGTGCGACGACCACCCGCAGGGCCGGCCCGCGCCGGCCCCCCTCCCGCACCCGGCGCCCCCGGCACCGCCCATGCCGCAGCCGGAGCCGGAGCCCGAGCCGAAGCCGCTGCCGCAGCCCGAGCCGGGGCCGGTCGGGGAGCAGCCGGCGCCGCTCCCGATGCCGGAGCCCGAGCCCGAGCCCGAGCCGAAGCCGCTGCCGGAGCCCGTCCCCGAGGTGCCGCCCGTCGCGGAGGCCCCCGAGCCGCTGCCCGCCCCGCTGCCTGCGCCCGCCCCCGCACCGCAGCCGCTGCCCGCACCCGAGCCGCCCGCCGAGCCGCCCGCCGGTGAGACCCCGCACCCGCTCCCGGCTCCGGTCGCCGAGGAGGTCCCCGAGGCGGCGCCGCCGCGCGGCAGCATGCCGGTGACCCTGCCGGCGCCCGCTCCCGCCCCGGAGTCCGGCACCCCGGCCGGGCCCCCGCCGGCCGCCCCCGCGCCCGTCCCCGCGCCCGTCCCCGCGCCCGTCCCCGGCGCGTGGGCACCCGGCTCCCCGGCCCCGGCGGCGCCCGTCCCGGCGCCCGCCGCCGCCACCGCGGTACTCGCCGAGACCGGCGCCGGCCAGGCGGGTGCCGCGGCGATCCTCGCCTCGGCGCTCGTCCTCGGCGGCGCCATCCTGTACCGCAGGTCCCGTATCGCCTGATCCGCCGCCCACCGGTTTTCTGCGGCAAACCGCGGCCGGAGAATCCCCTGCCGGATTCTCCGGCCGTCGCCGTGCGCTCGTACGCGTTTCCGCGGCGGCGGGGAATCGTTGTGCAGGGCAAAGCGGTGCGACGGTCACCGCTGGAAAAGGATTTCGAAAATGAAGCTCACGAAGGTCGCCGCGGTCCTCGCCGGCTCCGTTGCCGCCCTCGGCGCGTCCACGGGTGCGTTCGCCGCCGAGAACCCGGCCGCGATGCCCCCCATGAGCCTGACGGGCGGCGCCACCGAGGCCTTCGACGCGCTCGCCCCCGTCACCGAACAGCTCCCGACGACCGTGGGCAACGGCATCGCCGAGCAGGGAGAGAACGTGGACAAGGTGGTGGGGACGGCCCAGCAGCTCAACAAGATCCGCAACAACGCCCCGGGCGAGCTCCTCGGCCTGGCCAACCAGGCCACCCAGGCCTCCCCGCTGCTCGGCGGCGTCCAGCTCAACGGCGGCGCGTCCTGACCTCCCGCCCCCGCAACGCACCGTGGGCGCCACCGGCGAGGCCGGTGGCGCCCACGGGCGCATGTCCTGCTGGCGTCGGCGTCAGGCGTTGACGCAGGTGTTGCCGAACGCCGGGTTCAGCAGGGCGATGATGTTCACGGTGTTGCCGCAGACGTTCACCGGAACGTGGACCGGGACCTGAACGAGGTTGCCCGAGAGCACGCCCGGCGAGCCCACGGCCGCACCCTCGGCCGTCGAGTCGGCGAGGGCGGTACCGGTGGCGCCCGCCGCGGCGAGACCGGCGGAGGCCAGGACCAGGGCGGCCTTCTTGGCAGAGTTCATGGGAGCTGCACCTTCTGTTTCGACGTTCTGCCCCGACCGGGGCTCACACCGAGAGAAACGGTCCAGCCTCCCAGACGGACACGGCCCCGCGCACGGTCTGACCTGTTCAGCCCAATCGCTCGCAACCGCGCACGGTTTCCGGCCGCCCGTCCGGCCCCCGGGGCCCCGCCCGAGGGCCGCTCAGGCCCGCTTGGGGACGGCGGGCAGCACCTCCGGCACCTCAGGCACCTCGGTCTCGGGTACCTCGGGGACCTCGGGGACCTCGGGGACCTCGGGGATCTCAGGGATCTCAGGGATCTCCGGCAGCTCGGGGATCTCCGGGATCTCCGGCACCGAGCCCACCGGTGGGAGCTCCGGCAGGCCGGGGATGGCCGGCAGGCCCGGCAGGCTCGGCAGCGACGGAAGCTGGATGGGCGGCAGCTGCACCCCCGGCAGCAGGCCCTGGAGGGACGCCAGGAGCCCGTCGAGGGTCTGCGTGAGCCCGGCCAGGAGGTCGTCGACCGGGCCGGCGGCCGCTGCCCGGCGCTCCTCGGCCTGCTGCCTGGCCGTCGCGACCCGCTCGCGGAGGTCCGCGGCCGTGCCGCCGTCGGCGGCGCCCGCGGGTGCGGCCGCGCCGGTGAGTATGACGGCCGCGAGGGCCGACGGGACGAGGACGCGTGCACGGAGGCGGGACGGCTTCGAGCGCATGGGGGTTCCTTCGGTGGGGACACAAAACGGACGGAAGCGATCCGCTTCGCTACCCACCGTGAGAAGTCCTTGCACGGAACGCAACCGGAACCCTCACTTGAACGCGATTCCTGCTGGTTGCGTACGGCCTTCGCGCAGGCGTCCGGAACCGACTCACCCGGGCCGGGGAAAAGTCCCGCGGCAGCAGGCCGTTTGAGTGAAGGCGCGGAACCAAGCCGGGCCGGGGCCAGTTGACCAGGGCGCTCCACTAGCGGGCACTCGTGCGACAAAAGGACCAATGATGCTCAAGAAGATCATGACTGCCGCCGCGGTCACCGCCGCCGCCGTCGGTGCGGGCGCTGCCGTTGCCGCTCCGGCCATGGCCATCGGCAACGACAACGGGGTCAACACCGTCAACGGCAACGGCTCCCAGCAGATCTACGGCAACCAGAAGACCGCCGGCGACATGAGCCCGCAGCTCAGCCTGGTCCAGGGCACCCTCAACAAGCCCTGCGTCGGCCTGCCGGTCAAGGTCAACGCCCAGTCGATCCTCGCGCTCGTCAACGTCGGCGTCCAGGACATCAACGTCCTGTCCAACCCGATGAACCAGCAGTGCGTCGAGAACTCGACCCAGGCCAAGGGCGACGAGCCGCTCTCCCACATCCTGAGCAACATCCCGGTCCTGTCCGGCAACGCCTCCGTCGGCAGCTGACCTGGCTCACCCGCCACCCGGGCCCTGCCCGTGGAGACGTGACGAGGCCCCGGCGGCATCCGGCCGCCGGGGCCTCCGCATGCCCCGGGCCGCCCGTCAGCCCGTCCAGAAGTCCCACCACCGGGTCAGGACGAGCATGCCGATGATCCCGATGTGCAGGGCCGGGGGCGCCCAGGCGAACTCGGCGAAGAAGCCGCGGACGGGGCCGGGGGCGGGCAGCGCGCCGGTGCGGACGGTGTGCGCGGTCACCGCCCAGAACATCAGCAGCGTCGCGACCCAGGTCAGGCAGCACCACAGGCACAGCGCGTTGATCTCGTACAGGGACTGGACCATCAGCCAGGTGCAGAAGCCGACGCCGAACGCGCAGCCGGCGTTCAATCCCAGCCAGAACCAGGTGCGGTAGCGCGCGCCGGCCAGCAGGCCCGCCCCCGCGCACACCACGGCCCCGAACGCGACCAGTCCCAGCATCGGGTTGGGGAAGCCGAAGACCGCCGCCTGGTCGCTCTGCATGACGCTGCCGCAGGAGACCACCGGGTTGAGGCTGCACGCCGGCTTGAAGTCCGGGTCCTCCAGCAGCAGGAACTTGTCGAGGGTGATCACCCAGGAGGCCAGCACCCCGGCGGCGCCGGTGAGGACGAGCAGCCAGGCCAACGCCCGGGGGGCCGGGGACGGTTCACCTTGCCGACGGGTGGCGGCCCGCGCCTGCTGGCGGGGGACGCCCACTGTTTTCGTTGCCATACGGCCCATGGTCCCCCGCTTCATGACAGACCGGGGCGAACCCTGCACATTTCGAGGCAAGTTGACCTGAAAAGGTGGCGGGAACCCCCGGCGCTTCCCGGACGTTTTACCGAACCCCGGACGTGATGCCAGAACCAGGGGCTACGTTGTGCTCCCGCGAAGTCACTAACTGCGACGGCCTGGAGAACCCACCTTGAGCGATCCGTACGAGACAACCGAGGCGCACCTCGAGCGACTCCTGGGCCGCGCCCTCAACTCCTATGACCTGCCCGACCGGTTGGTCGAGCGCCTCGGGTCGGCGCTCGCCCACAGTTCTTCGCTCCACACCACCGCCCACAGTCCTGCGGCGGGGCGGTGGCGGGAGATCCACAGGCACACCTACCTGCTGCCCGACGGTACGTCGGCCTCGCTGTGGGAACTGGTCCACCGGCACGAGCACGACCGGGAGCTGCGGCACGAGGTGTTCGCCAGCCGGGAGGAGACCAGGCTCGCCGCGGCGCGGCTGTTCGGCGAGGCCGCCGCGCAACCGGTGTTCGACCCGGCGCTGGAGGGCGTGTTCGCCGCGGTGGAGGAGGAGGGCGACGCGGAGGCGGCGGCCCTCGGCGCTCTGTTCGGCCCGCCGACGGCGGATCAGCGGCACCGGGAGTACGCGGTGGACCAGTCCGCCGACCATGCACGGCGGGTGCTGCGGCGGGCCGAGAACCCGGACCGGCCCGGGCCCGAGGCGGCGGAGCTGCTGCGCTCTGCGTACGCCCACCGGATCACGCAGGCGTTCGGCACCCGGCAGTGCCTCGCTGACGGCCGGGACGCCGGCTTCCGGCTGTACGAGCACGCGTTCCTGCTGCTCGACGGGAGCGAGGTCAGCCTGTGGGAGGTCGAGCACACGGCGACGCCGGACGGGCGCCACATGTGCGAGGTGTACGCGACGGAGGCGGCCGCCCGCGGGGCGATGGAGGTCCGCGCCCACGGCTGACGGCGGCCGCTCCCCCGGGGGCTGCGGGTCCCTGCGGGAAGCGGGAACGGGCATGTCCGCTCGGGAGCGGACATGCCCGTCACAGGGGGGCCGGCAGCCGGGTCAGGCCGCCGGGACCTTCTCCGCAGTGCCCGCAGCCCCGACCGCGGCCTGTTCGCCGCCTTCGCCCTCCTGTGCGGGGAGCGACCTGCGGGGCAGCGTGAACATCACCGCGAAGATCAGGACGAGGACGGCCGCGATCCACCACAGGGCGCCGCGGAAGGCCTCGACGTACGGGGCGCCGAAGGCGTTGTCGTCGTCGATCAGCCCGAAGAAGACGACCGAGGTGAGGCCGAGGCCGAGGGCGTTGCCCATCTGGCCGGTGGTGTTGACCAGGCCCGAGGCGGAGCCGGCGTGCTCGCGCGGGACCTCGGAGAGCACGGTGTCGGTGAGCGGGGCGACGATCAGGCCCATGCCGGCGCCCATGACGACCAGCGGCGCCGCCATCTGCCAGGAGGTGATGGCCATGCCGTAGTGCTCGGACTCCCAGATGTAGAGCAGGATGCCCGCGGCCATGGTGAGCGCGCCCGCCTGGAGGACCTTGCGGCCGAAGCGGGGCACGAGCTTCTGCACGGAGAGGCCCGCGGCCACGGAGACGGCGATGGAGAACGGGATGCCGGTGGTGCCGGCGCGCAGGGCGCTCCAGCCGAGGCCGACCTGCATGTACAGCGTCCAGACCAGGAAGAAGATGCCGGTCGCCAGGCCGAAGGTGAGCTGGACGGCGATACCGCCCGCAAAGCTGCGGATCTTGAACAGGGAGAGCTCGACCAGCGGTGAGCCGTCCTTGCGGATCTTGTGCTTCTCGTAGGCGACGAAGGCGAGGAAGACGAACGGCGCCGCGATCATGGACACGAAGCCCCACAGCGGCCAGTCGTTCTCCCGGCCGTGGGTGAGCGGGAAGATCAGCATGACCAGGCCGAGGGTGGCCAGGACGACGCCGACGAGGTCGAGGCGCAGGGCCCGCGGGGCCTTGGACTCGGTGATGAACGCCCGGCCGAGGAGCACTCCGGCGATGCCGACGGGCAGGTTGATCAGGAAGATCGGGCGCCATTCGAGGCCGAAGAGGTTCCACTGGGTCAGCAGGGCGCCGAGCATCGGGCCGGAGACGGCGCCGAGGCCGACGATGGCGCCGAACATGCCGAAGACCTTGCCGCGCTCGTGCGGCGGGAAGGTGACGTGGATGATCGCCAGCACCTGCGGGACCATCAGCGAGGCCATGGCGCCCTGGAGGATGCGGGCGGCGACCAGCACGTCGGGGGTGGGGGCGATGCCGCAGAGCAGCGAGGCGGCGGTGAAGCCGGCGATGCCGACGAGGAAGAGCCGCTTGCGGCCGTAGATGTCGCCGAGACGGCCGCCGGTGATCAGGCCCGCGGCGAAGGCGAGGGCGTAGCCGGCGGTGATCCACTGGATGGCGCTCGTGGAGGCGCCGAAGTCGCCGCGCATGGAAGGTATCGCGATGTTGACGATCGTGACGTCGACCAGGTCCATGAAGGCGGCGGTCATCACGATGGCGAGCGCCAGCCAGCGGCGGCGGTCGGCGGCGGGGGCGGCGGAGTCGGCGCCGGTGTCGGAAAGGTCGGGAAGGTCGGTGTTCCGCTTCTCTCGTGCGGGCCCGTCGTCGGTTCCGGGCGATGTCGTGGTCGTCTCGGTCATGGGAAGAACCTAGACGGGATGTAGGTCCGTTCGTGTCCTATTTCGCTGGCAGGCTGGTTGCCATGACCGACACTCCGGCACGACTGCTGACCCTGCTGTCCCTGCTGCAGACCCCGCGCGAGTGGCCCGGCAGCGAACTGGCCGGCCGACTTCGGGTGAGTACGCGCACCATCCGCCGCGACATCGACCGGCTGCGGGAGCTCGGCTACCCCGTGGAGGCGACGCTCGGCGCCGAGGGCGGCTACCGGCTGGTGGCGGGCGCGGCGATGCCGCCGCTGCTGCTGGACGACGAGGAGGCCGTCGCCATCGCCGTGGGGCTTCGGGCGGGGGCCGGGCACGCGATCGAGGGGGTGGAGGAGGCGTCCGTACGGGCGCTCGCCAAGCTGGAGCAGGTCCTGCCGGGGCGGCTGCGGCACCGGGTGGGGGCGCTGCAGTCCGCGACGATCGCCGTGACCCGCGGGGACGGCGCGACCGTGGACCCGCGGACGCTGACGGCGATGGCGGCCGCGGTGGCCGGGCCGGAGCGGCTGCGGTTCGCCTACCGGGACCGGGACGGCGCGCACACGAAGCGGCTGGTGGAGCCGTACCGGCTGGTGAGCACGGGCAGCCGCTGGTATCTGGTGGCGTACGACCTGGAGCGGGACGACTGGCGGACCTTCCGGGTGGACCGGGTCGCCGACCCGTTCCCGACGGGGGCCCGCTTCACGCCGCGCGAGCTGCCGATGGACGCCGTGGACTTCGTACGGCGGGGGCTGCGGGGGCGGGAGACGTACGAGGTGGAGGTCTCCTTCGGGGTGCCGGCGCAGGAGCTGCCGCAGTGGCTTCAGACGCACGCCGAGGTCTCCCCTGAGCCCGGGGACGCCGGGCGCTGCCGGGCGCGGTTCGAGAGCGGGGACGCCGCGGAGTGGGTCGCGGCGCGGCTGGCCCTGACGGGACTGCCCTTCACGGTGCACGGGCCGGCCTCCCTCGCGGCGGCCGCCCGCGGCCTCGCCGACCGGCTGGCGGCGGGGGCGGGGACGGGTCAGGAGCGGCGCGGGACCACCAGGCCGGACGCGTAGGCGAAGACGACGAGCAGCCGGGGTACGGCCCGGACAGCCCCGATCCCGGCTGCACGTCGGCCGGCCGGCCCTGGCCCGCGCGGCTTCCCGGTCGGGCGCAGGGTGCGGCGCCGCCCCCGGCGGGCCGGGGGCGGGGGTGCGGCGCGGCGGGGGCGTCAGGCCACGGCGTCGAAGCCGGTGTCGTGGGCCATGCGCTTCAGCTCCAGGAGGGCGTGCTTCTCGATCTGGCGGATTCGCTCGCGGGTCAGGCCGTGCTGCTTGCCGACCTCCGTCAGGGTCCGCTCGCGGCCGTCGTCTATGCCGTACCGCATCTTGATGATCGACGCCGTGCGCTGGTCGAGCTTGCCCAGCAGGTCCTCCAGCTCCTCGCTGCGCAGCAGGGAGAGGACGGACTGCTCGGGGGAGATGGCGGAGGTGTCCTCCAGGAGGTCGCCGAACTGGGTCTCGCCCTCGTCGTCCACGGACATGTTCAGGCTGACCGGGTCCCGGGCCCAGTCCAGGACGTCGCCGACGCGCTTCTCGGTCGTGTCCAGCTCGGCGGCGATCTCCGCGTGCTCCGGGTCGCGGCCGTTCTCCCGGTTGAACTCCCGCTGGACACGGCGGATCCGGCCGAGCTCCTCGACGAGGTGGACGGGCAGGCGGATGGTGCGGGACTGGTCGGCGATGGAGCGGGTGATGGCCTGGCGGATCCACCACGTCGCGTACGTGGAGAACTTGAAGCCCTTGGTGTAGTCGAACTTCTCCACGGCGCGCACCAGGCCGGCGTTGCCCTCCTGGATCAGGTCGAGGAGGGGCAGGCCGCTGCGCGGGTAGCGGCGGGCGACGGCGACGACGAGGCGCAGGTTGGAGCGGATGAAGACCTCCTTGGCGCGCTCGCCCTCGGCGACGAGGGCCTCCAGCTCCTCGCGGGAGGGGCCGGCGCCCTTGCGCTCCACGCCGCCTTCGAGGATCTCCCGCGCGTACACGCCGGCCTCGATGATCTGCGAGAGCTCCACTTCCTTGGCCGCGTCGAGCAGCGGGGTGCGCGCGATCTCGTCCAGGTACATGCCGACCAGGTCGCGGTCGGCGATCTCCCCGCCCGCTGCGCGGGCACTGCCCGTGGACTCGTTGCGGGCGACGGCGCGGGTTGCCATGCGTGCTCCCTTGCAAAGTGTTAGGTCGCGGTGCGGCTGCTGGAACGCGGCTGCGCGTCCCCGGACACTCTCCCGAGTGCCCGCTTCCGATGGAAACAACGACTGGAATCGGGACAGAATTCCCACGCCGGTCGATGTTTTTCGCGATCTTGCAGTATCCTGCCCCGCCGCCCTGCCCAGAGCAGGCTCGGCGGCGTTTCCGGATCGCGAAGAGATGCAGGTCAGAGCGGGGGCGGGGACCGTCGGGGCGGCGCTGCACCGGGTCGTTGCCCCCGCTCCTGGAGACGCCGTCCGGGCCCGTCCGGTTGCCCCGCGCCCGCCGAACACCCGGGGCGGCAGCCGACCGGGCTCAGCCGAACTGGACGGAGCGCTTCGACAGGCCCATCCAGAAGCCGTCCACCGTGTCCGAGCGGCGGCCGAGGTCGCCGGCGGCGTCCGCGGCACCGAGGGTGACGAAGAGGGGCGCGAAGTGCTCCGTGCGCGGGTGGGCCAGGCGGCCGGCCGGAGCCTTGGCCTCGAAGTCGAGCAGGGCGTCGACGTCGCCTGCGTCGAGGGCCTCCCGGCCCCATGCGTCGAACTCCGCCGACCAGGCGGGGACGCCGGGCCCGGTGTGCCGGAGCGCGGCCAGGTTGTGGGTGAAGAAGCCGCTGCCGACGATCAGGACGCCCTCGTCGCGCAGCGGGGCGAGCCGGCGGCCGATCTCCATCAGCCGCCCGGGGTCCAGGGTCGGCATGGAGGCCTGGAGGACCGGTATGTCGGCGTCGGGGTACATCTCGACGAGGGGGACGTACGCGCCGTGGTCGAGGCCGCGGTCCGGGGCGTCCTGGACCGGCATGCCGGGGGCGTGCAGCAGCGCCCGTACGGACGCGGCGAGATCCGGGGCGCCGGGGGCCCCGTAGCGGACCCGGTAGTAGTGCTCGGGGAAGCCCCAGAAGTCGTACACGAGCGGGACGGTCTCGGTGGCGCCGAGCGCCAGCGGGGCCTCCTCCCAGTGGGCGGAGACCACGAGGACGGCGCGCGGGCGCGGCAGGGCGGCAGACCAGGCGGCCAGCTCGGCCGGCCAGAGCGGGTCGTCGGCCAGGGGCGGGGCGCCGTGGCTGAGGTACAGGGCCGGCATGCGGGCGGGGGCCGGGTCCTGGGCCGGGGCGGCGGCGGGGTGCGGGGTGGCGGTCACGGCGGTGCTCCTCGTTCGCGGGCGCGGGGCCGGGGACAAGGACAAGGCTGGACAGGACGAACCCCGCGTCGTTCAAATTTGAACAACGCGGGGCCGTCGGTCATTCCCGGGGCACCCAGGCGCCCGTCAGTGGGCGATCACCGGAACCTTGACCTCCGCGTCGGCGCCGCGGCCGGAACCGGAGGCGACCGGGCCGCCGGCGCCGGGACGACCGGTGTTGATCAGCGCCAGTGCCACGGCCGCGCTCGCGGCGAGGATGCCCACCGCCCACCAGATGGCGGCCGCGTAGCCCTCCACCATGGCCTGCGCCTGGACCAGCCCGGCCGCGGCCCCGCCCGCGGCGGCCTCGCCCGCATGGTCCACGAGGTACGCGGTCGTCGCCGACGCGGCGATGGTGTTCAGCAGGGCGGTGCCGATCGCGCCGCCCACCTGCTGCGAGGTGTTGACCATGGCGGAGGCGACACCCGCGTCGGCCGCGGCCACACCGTGCGTGGACAGCGACATCGCCGGCATGAACGCGGTGCCCATGCCCAGGCCCAGCAGCAGCTGCGCCGGCAGGATCAGCCCGGTGTACGAGGAGTCGACCTCCAGCTGTGTCAGCAGCAGCATGCCGGTCGCGGCGACGAGGAAGCCGGGGCCCATCAGCAGCCGCGGCGGGACGCGGTTCATCAGGCGGGCGCCGATCTGCGTGGAGCCCGTGATCATGCCGGCGATCATCGGCAGGAACGCGAAGCCGGTCTTCACCGGCGAGTACCCCTTCACGACCTGCAGGTAGTAGGTGAGGAAGAGGAACAGCCCGAACATCGCGATGACGGCCAGGCCCAGCGAGAGGTAGACGCCGCCGCGGTTGCGCTCCAGCAGGACGCGCAGCGGCAGCAGCGGGGACTTCACCCGCGCCTCGACCAGGACGAACGCGCCGAGCAGCACCACCGACGCCACGAACATGCGGATCGTCCACGCGTCCGACCAGCCGGCCGACTCGGCGCGCGTGAACCCGTACACGAGCACGACCAGGCCGAGCGTGGACACCAGGACACCCGGCAGGTCCAGCGGGGCCCGGTTGCGGCCGCCGGCGGGCTCCCGCACGACGAGCCAGGCGCCCACGGCCGCGACGACGGCGAACGGGATGTTCACGAAGAACGTCCAGCGCCAGTCCAGGTACTCGGTGAGGAACCCGCCGAGGATCAGGCCGACCGCGCCGCCGCCGCCCGCGATCGCGCCGTAGATGCCGAACGCCTTGGCCCGCTCGGCGCCGTCGGTGAACATCACGGCGAGCAGCGAGAGCGCGGCCGGGGCGAGCAGCGCGCCGAAGGCGCCCTGGAGGGCGCGGGCGCCGAGCATCATCGCCTCGCCGGTGGCGGCGCCGCCGAGCGCGGAGGCCAGGGCGAAGCCGATCAGTCCGACGACGAAGGCGTTGCGGCGGCCCCACTTGTCGGCGATGCGGCCGCCGAAGAGCAGCAGTCCGCCGAAGGCGAGCGCGTAGGCGGTGATGACCCACTGGCGGTTGCCGTCGGAGATGCCGAGGTCGGCCTGGGCGGAGGGCAGCGCGATGTTCACGATCGTCGCGTCGAGGACGACCATCAGCTGCGCCAGCGCGATGAAGACGAGCGCCTTCCAGCGGTTGGGATCGGGGGCCGCCGCCCCGAGCGGATCGGCGGTGTCGGCTGTTTTCGGCATGGGGGTACCCACTTCGGTGTACGGAATGGCGGAAATGATGAAACAAGCGGCTTTTGTGACGCTAGCGGGCCGGAGCCTGCGGCGTCACTCGGTTTTCTGCCTGAGGTCCTCGAACGTCGCGGGGGCGCCAGGGAGTTCGGAGGCCCCCGGGGCGCGCAGCCCGTCGAGGAAGATCTGGAGGTGGCGGTGGACGAAGGCGTCCACGCTGACGCAGGAGGCGTCCGGCAGGGGGCGGCTGAGCTGGGACAGCGCGACCATCAGGTCGCCGGGACCGACGTCGCCGCGGACGAGACCCGCACGCCGCCCGGCGTCCATCAGGGACGCGACGGCCTCGGTCAACATGCCGTTGGCGGCGAGGAGTTCGGGGTGCTCGCGGTCGAAGCCACTGCCGAGCATGGCGCACAGGGCGCCGATCCGCTCGTCGGCGGCGGTGTGCGTGAAGCGGCACAGCGCGGCGAACGCGTCGGGCTCCTCGGCGAGCGCGTTGCGCACCTCGGCCGTGACCCGGCCCATCACGAACAGCACGACGTGGTGGACGAGTTCGGCCCGGTCGGGGAAGTGCCGGTAGAGGGTGGCGTTGCCGACGCCCGCCCGGCGGGCGACCTCGTCGAACGGGGCCCCCGAGCCCAGCTCCACGAACACCTCCCGCGCCGCGGTGAGGATCCGCTCCCGGTTGCGCACGGCATCCGCGCGCGGACGGGGAGCGCGCGCGGGCGCGTCGGCGGAGACGGCGGTGCGCTGCATCAGGGGCCTTCCTCGAACGGCTCCGCCCGCCCGCGGGGGGCGGCGTACGAACACCTGGGCACCGGCACCCGCGAACCGGGAGAACCGAAACGGGGACCGGATCCCCGTTTGGGGGACACGAGTGCAAACGGGGATCCGCTCCCCGGTTATTTCACCCTCCCGTGTGAGCCGCACCACACGGCTGTTCCCGTTCGGCCGCACCCGGCGCGCGGGCCCGGCGCGCCCGGCGGAGGGTGAGCGCACGGAGTGCAGCACGGGCCCGGCCGGCTGCCGCGGAGCGGAAGGCGATCCCCATGGCGCAGACCCGCCACCGGATACGCAGACCCCACCGCGCCGGCGCCTACATCGGCCTGACCGCCCTCGCCCTCGGCATCACCGCGACCGCCAGCAGCGGGATCTCCGGCCGCCACCACTCGGCGTCCGGGCCGACGGCGGCGACCGCGGAGTCGGCTCTGGCCCCGTGCCGGATCAGCGGCGCGCCGGGCGTCCAGATGTCGGAGGGGCTGCCGACGCCGCCCGGGTACTCCCGCTCGACCGGCGAGGTCCGCGCCCTCAACCTGATGATCGACTTCCCGGACGCCAAGGGCGAGGGCACGGCGCTGGACCGGATGGCGGAGTTCTTCCCGCAGACCTCCGACTGGTTCCGCACCAGCTCCTACGGCCGGCTCACCTACCGCCCCGAGGCGCCGGTGAAGAGCTGGCTGAGGATGCCGATGCCGTTCGCCGCGTACGGGATCGGGCGCGGGTCCCCGTACGAGCCCGGGTACCGGCAGCTCGTCGAGCACATCGTGAGCGCGGCCGACCCGGAGGTGGACTTCAGCCGGTACGACCTGGTGAACATCCTGGTCACGCCGAACGCGGGCCCGTCGGCGCTCGACACGGTGCTGTCGGTGACGTTCTCCGGCAACGGGGACGCGCCGGTCGCGGACGGCGTGCCGCTGGCGAACACGTCGTTCGTCTACAGCCGGCAGGACGACGGCTCCGGCACCTACCGGGAGACCGGCTACCGGGTCCTGCCGCACGAGAACGGGCACGTCTTCGGCCTGCCCGACCTGTACACGGCCGACGGCGGCGGCGCGGTCGGGCACTGGGACATCATGAGCGAGGACTGGGGCTCCAACAACGACCTGCTGGGCTGGCACAAGTGGAAGCTCGGCTGGCTGGACGGCTCGCAGATCAGCTGCGCGTCGAAGCCCGGCACGAGCGACCACGTGCTGACGCCGCTGGCGGTCGGGGGAGGCGTGAAGCTGGCCTTCGTCCCGCTGTCGGCGACCACGGGGTACGCGGTGGAGGTCCGCACGCAGGCGGGCAACGACGAGACGGTGTGCAAGCCGGGCGTACTGGTCTACAAGGTCGACTCGGAGGTGGACACGGGGCGGGGCCCGGTCACGGTGGTCGACAGCGCGGTCGGCAGCGGCGGCTGCACACGCCGGCCGAACGTCCACGGGGAGCTGTCGGACGCCCCGTACCGGCCGGGCGAGACGTTCACGGACGAGGAGGAGGGCATCAGCATCTCGGTGGTCGGCGAACTGCGCGACGGCAGCTTCCAGGTCCGCATCGCGCGGCCGTGACCCCGGGCGGGGGCTGCCGCCGGGACCCGGTAGTCTGATCTTGACTGTTTGAACAAGTTCAAGAACTACTGGGGGGCCGGTGCACCGTCACCGCATCATGATCTCCGCCGCGGCCGCCGCGGCAGCCGTGGGCCTCGTACCGGCCACGGTGCAGGCGGCGGAGCCGACGCCGCCGGCTGCGGCCACGGGGAAGGCCGGGGCCGCAGAGAAGGCCGGGGCCGCAGGTAAGGCCGACGCGGCACGGGCCGAGCTGCGCAAGTCGCCGTTCTTCAGCCCGGCCGAGCGCTCCGTCGCCGCCAAGGGGCAGTCCGGCGGCAAGGCGTCGGCGCAGGGGGGCGCGAACGCGGCGGCGGGCGACCCGTACCTGTCCGTCGAGATGGGCGCGAGCCACACCACGGCGCGGGGGATCATGCTCACCGCGTACGTAATGATCATCAGCGACCTGCCGACCGGGGCCCTCGTGAACGTCGACTGGGGCGACGGCAACAAGGAGACGGAGGTCGTCCTCTCCGACGCCGCCTACCCCTTCCTCCACCTGAACCACACGTACGCGGAAGTCGGCGCCCACAAGGTCACCCTCACCGCGGAGGACATCCGCAGCGGCCTGAAGACGACGAACACCCTCGACGTCGTCGTGGCCGGCTCCGAGTTCACCCCGCACGCCCCGACCCGGCTGCTGGACACCCGCGACGGCACCGGCGCGGCGGGCGCCCGGCCCGTCCCCGCGTACGGGACGACCCGCGTGAAGGTCGCCGGCACCCGCGGCATCCCGGCCGGCGTGTCCGCCGTGGCGCTCAACCTCACGGCCACCAACACCAGGGCCGCCGGGCACGTCAGCGCGTACGCCGCGGGCACCGACCGCCCGGCCACGTCGAACCTCAACTTCGCGGCGGGGCAGACCGTCCCGAACCTGGCGGTCGTCCCGGTGAGCGAGGACGGCCACATCGAACTGTCCAACCACAGCGACGGCACCACGGACCTGCTCGCGGACGTCACCGGCTACTTCACCCGCTCCGCGGCAGCCGGCTACACCTCGCTCGCCCCGACGCGCCTCGTCGACACCCGCGAGGGGCTGGGCGCGGCACGGGGCCCGGCCGCCGGCCAGTCGACGTTCGCCGTGCAGATCGCGGGCGCGGGCGGCGTCCCGCCGAAGGGCGTCACGGCGGTGGCCCTGAACGTCACGGTGACCGACCCGCGGGAGGCGGGCCACCTGACGCTCTTCCCGAGCGGGCAGCAGGCGCCGGCCACGTCGAACCTCAACTTCACGGCCGGGCAGACCGTCGCCAACTCGGTGATCGTCCCGGTCGGCCCCGACGGCCGGATCGAGATCCGCAACGGCTCCTGGGGCGGGGCCGACGTGATCGTGGACGTCGTCGGCCACTACAGCGCCGACGGCAAGGCCGCCTACCTGCCGGTCACGCCGACCCGCCTGCACGACTCCCGCGAGTGGTGGCAGGTCAAGTCCTTCGACTTCCTGCACCAGCGGATCCCGGCGGGCAAGTCGGCACCGGAGGCGGCCGTGGTGAACGCGACGGTGACCAACACCACCGGCAGCGGCCACCTTTCGATCGCCCCGGACCCGAACACCCGGCTGCAGTACGACCAGGGCACGGCGACCACCCCGCAGCCCCCGCAGTCCTCGAACCTGAACTGGACGAAGGGCGCGACGGTCTCGAACCTCGCCCAGACGGGCACGGGCCCCGACGGCATCGTCGACTTCTGGAACCGCAGCTGGGAGCCGGTCGACCTGGTCGTCGACCTCTTCGGCATCTACGACAGGCGCTGACCCCCGGGGTCCGCGAACGCGCCGGCCAGGAGATATCCGGCACGTTCGCGGGCCCCGACCAAGATCTCCCGGTACGCACCGCACCCCACCCGCTACACTTGCGCCGGTGGCCAGGTCCTCACGGACCGCGTCCACGAGCACGCCTTCGTAGCTCAGGGGATAGAGCACCGCTCTCCTAAAGCGGGTGTCGCAGGTTCGAATCCTGCCGGGGGCACAACGCGTTACCGCTCTGACCTGGGATTACTCCCCCAGGGAGGGCTCCTGCTCGGCCTCGGACTCCTCGTCCGGGGCCGTTTGCGTGAGCGGAGGACGGCATCCCACGCGTATCCGGCATCTCAGGAGGACCACGCCGCGAGGAGTTCCGCCGGGCCGTACGCAGCGTCGAGCCCCGCGCAGTCGGTCCCGCTGCGCGAGACAGCGATGACAGGCACGGGAGCATCCGTGAGCGCGGCACGGTGTCGGTGCAGCGCCGCGAGATCGTGCCGGTCGAACGGGGAGTTCTCCAGCCACTTCACCGAGCCGACGAACAACAGCTCCTTGGCGATAGGCGCGCGGTCCGCTCCCACGATGTCGATCTCCACATCGTTGGTGCGGGTCCAGTAACCGCCGATGGCGGGGGCAGCCGGGAGGTTCGCATCGGGAAGCAGCCGTGCCAGCGCGTCGCGCACCAGAGGTTCAATGGCCCTGCCACGCCAGCTGGTCCAGTTTTCACGGATGCGCTGCAGCGTCAGGTCACCCCGGCCCCGCTCGATCTCCTCCATCGCCGGACCCAGGAGCTTCAGCCAGAAGCGGAGGTAGGGATCCGCGACCCGGTAGCGGCGATCCTTCGAAGGCCGCGTGGACACGGGAAGCTCTGCCGCGATCACCCGCTTGTCCGCGAGAATCCCCAGCGACCGCTGTAGCGGGGTCGCCCCGATCCCGCCGGCGGCGCGGGCAATGTTGGAGAACGTCCGCTCACCGCTGCCGATCGCCGAGAGGACGGTGCGTGCCTGGACCTGCTGGGGGAACTCCGCTGCAAGTGAGCGCTCCGCCGACACCAGCAAGGCCGAGACCGGATCACTGAGCGCCGCCTGCAGGAACTCCCACATCCCGGCGCCGTGCGTCCACTCCGCACAGATCAGAGGCAGTCCACCGGTGATCAAGGCCGCATCGAAGGCCGAGGCAGGATCGAGGCCGAGCATCTCGCCCACCTCCGCCGGGTTGAGCGGACCCAGAACCATCTCCCGTCCACGCTGATGGAACGGGCGTCCATAGCTGTTCAGCGCCTCCATCATCGACAGGTCGGAACCGATGAGAACCAGCAGAACCGGCTTCTTCTCCAGCACTCGGTCCCAGGCCCGCTGGAGCATGCCTTCGAAGGCGCCTTCCGCATCCATCAGATAGGGCACCTCGTCCATGACCACCACGCTCGCCCGGTCGTGCGGAAGGGCCGCCGCCAGCACGTCGAAGGCCGCATCCCAACTCGCCGGGCGGGCCGCGGACAGCAGATTCGCCAGCGGAAGGCTGGACACGTGCGCATCCTGGCTGAACCGCTCCAGGTCAGCCCCCGGCGACGCCCCCGTGGCGGCATAGAAGAGGAACGGCGCACCGGACCTCTCGGCGAACCGCTCCACCAACCGCGACTTGCCCACCCGGCGGCGCCCTCGAAGCATCACGCACCGCCCCGGCCGCTCCCCACCGACCCCGGCGGCCACCTTGCCCAGCTCGCGATCCAGCGTCTCGAGCTCGTGCCGCCTGCCCACGAAATCTGCCATGCCGCGCCTCCCCAGCATCGCCGATGCCAAAGTTACTAACACTGTAGTTAGCAACATTAGCGTTAGTTGCAGGCTCTTCGGGGAGGTACCGCGCGGTGCCGATCACGCCGAACGGCGGCCGTCGTGCACGTGCGCCCCCCTGGGGGCGGGCACGAGGAAGCCCTTCCGGGCCCCGGGGGCGGGGCCGGAAGGGTCAGGGGTGGGCGGCGGCTAGCTCAGGCCCCTTGTGCGTTCGCCTATGCGGTCGCCTACCGGGGCGCCTGCGCGCTTCAGGTCCGCCTTCGTGTGTGCGCCGCCCTTGACCTTGCTGCGTACGGGGCCGGCAAAGCCGTGGCCCTTGGAGGGGGGCGGTCCGGGCGGCTCCTGGCCCTTCGCGGCGCGCCGGAGGTCCTGGTTCTGCTCTTTGCTCATCCCGTCGTCAACTCCTCGGGAAGCACCCAATCGGACTATTGGGATCGTATGCACATATGGCGCGGTGTGCACCTTCCGGGGGCGTCAGCGGGTGGTCGGCTCCGCCGGGCCCGCGGGGTCGGGGACGAGGCCCGCCGGGCAGGGCGTGCCCCGGGGCAGCTGGTACTTCGCCGCGATCCGGTACTCCCCCGGCGCCGGGGCCAGGAGCTCCGTCCACACGTCGCCCGCGGCGTCCGCCTCGGCCTTGAACAGGCAGCCGGCCGTGTTCGCGTACCCCTGCGGCGGCGGCACCGGGCGCCCCTCGGCGTCGACGAGCCCGAGCCAGGGCGAGTGCGGGATCCGGACCAGGACCCGTCCGGGGGCCTTCACGTCGACCACCAGCCGGTCCGCGCCCGCCCGGACCACCGAGGCCGGCCCGGACACCAGTTCCGTCGGCCGGGTGACGCGGAAGAGCTGCCAGTTCGCGTCGCCCCACACCCGCTCCAGGTACGGCAGCCCACCGGCGACGAGCCGGGCCTCCGCCTCGCCGCCCGAGTCGGGTTTGTCCGCCGGCAGCACCACGTAGTGGACGGCCCACCGCTCCAGCCACTCCCGGTAGCTGTCCGCGGTCAGCGTGTCGTCGTAGAAGAGCGGGTTGCGCTCCAGGTCCGCCTGCCGGTTCCAGCCGCGCGCGAGGTTCACGTACGCCGGGAACGCCGACGACTCCCGGTGGCTGCTCGCCGGCACCACCTCGACGCGCCCCCGGTCCGCGCCCGCCTTCTGCAGCTGGTCGACCAGCGGGGCGAGCTCCCGGTTCCAGGCGGCCACGGGGGTGGTGCGCACGATGTCGGTGACGCTGTTCACGGTGATCCACACGGTCACCCCGGTGAACGCCGCCACCAGCGCCCGCCGGCGGCGCGTGCCCGCGGCCGCGTACGGGACGGCCGCCAGGAGGACGGCCCCGCCGAAGAGCATGGCGAGGCGGGTGACGTTCGAGCCGACCTGCGAGTCGATCGCCCAGGTCAGGAAGACGCCGAGGACGTACACCGCCGCGGCGGCCCGGACCGTCTTCCACCGCTTCGGTACGAGGAGGGCGACGGCCAGCCCCGTCGCGAACGGCAGCCACGCCGAGCCGATCTTCATGGGCTGCGTCCCGGAGAAGGGGAACAGCCAGGCCGACAGCCCGACGACCGCCACCGGGGCCAGGCCGAGGGCGTACGCGCCCGGCCGCCGGCGGCTCAGGAACAGCGCGGCCGCGACGACCCCGAGGAAGAGGCCCGCGACGGGGCTGGAAGCGGTCGCGAGCCCGGCCAGCGGCGCCGCGACCGCGGCCTTCGCCCAGCGGCGGCGGGCCCAGCGGCGGGGCCAGCAGAAGACGGCCGCGACGGCGCCCAGCGCGAACATCGCACCCAGCCCGAAGGTGACCCGCCCGGACAGGGCGTTGCAGAAGAGGCCGTACACCCCGGCGAGGGCCGGCCACAGCGGCTCGCGCACGGCGCCGCGGCAGCGGGTCAGGATCAGCGCGAGCAGTCCGGCGGAGACGGTGCCGGCGACCATCATCGTCGTCCGCACACCAATCATGTACATGACGTACGGCGACACGACGCTGTACGAGACGGGGTGCATGCCCCCGTACCACGCCAGGTTGTACGCCGAGTCCGGATGGCGGCCCACGAACTCGGCCCATGCGTCCTGCGCGGCGAGGTCGCCGCCGCTGTTGGCGAAGGCGTAGAACCAGACGACGTGGAGCAGGGCCGCCACCGCCGTGGACACCGCCACCGGGTGCCGCCGGGCCGCGGCGAGCGCGCGGGCGGCAGGCCCCCCGCCGCCGGCACCGCCCCGGGCACCACCCGCCGTACGCGCCGGCCCGGCGGCGGCCGGCGCGGGCGCGCCCCGGCCCTCGGTCTGCTCCTGCTCAGCGGTGGTCACTGGTCGCTCACTGCCCTACTCCCCAGCCCTGGGGTCCACTCCGACGCGTCCCGGCCGCCCGTCCCGGTCGCCCGTCCCGGCTACTGGACGCACACCGGCGCCCCGGGGTTGCCCCCGAGGCGCCGGTCCATGGTCTCCGGTGCGGCCGCGGTCAGCCGATCCGGGTCAGCTTGCTGCCGATTCCCGGCGCAGCCAGGTCGTTCTTCAGGATCACGGGAACCTTCACCTGGCTGGCCCCCTCGCCGACGGTCAGCACGCCGACCTCGGTGCCCGCCGTCGCGGTCTGCGGCAGCTTGGAGTCGCCGTGCGACAGCCTGATGTCGACGGTCAGCGACGGCCAGCCGACCGCCTCGACGTCGGCACCGGCCACGACCGGGGTGCGGCCGCCGAGCCCGTCGTCCACGTACCCGACGACGTCGCCCTTCTTCACCACGGCGGCGTTGGTCAGCGACTTCTGCGTGGCCAGCATGATGTTCTTGCTCGCCGCGATCGCCGTGCCGAGGATCGGCACGCCGTGCTGCCCGAGGACCGCGCCGACGATCAGCTGGCGGGTCTTGCCGACCTGCTTCTCCGCGGCGAAGAGCAGGTTGCCGCCCGCCTTGCTGGTGGAGCCGGTCTTGATGCCGAGCGAGCCGTTGTACGGCACGAGGTCGTTCCAGTTGCGCCAGACCTTGCCCGACGGGTCCTGCCAGTTCGGCAGCTTGGTGATGGCGACGAGCTCCGGCATCTCGACGACCTTCAGACCCAGCTTGACCTGGTCCTCGGCGGTGCTGACCGTCGTGGCGTCCAGACCCGAGGGGTCCGTGTACGTCGTGTTGGTCATGCCGAGTTCCCTGGCGGTGTCGTTCATCTTCTTGACGAACGCCTCCTGGTCGCCGCCGGTGTCCCAGCGGGCGAGCAGCCGCGCGACGTTGTTCGCCGACGGGATCATGATCGCGGCGAGGGCGTCGTACTGCGAGATCTTGTCGCCCTCCTTCAGCGTGTTGACCGTCGACTCGCCCTCGGCGTCCTTCTTGCCGTCCTCGACGGCCGTCTTGTCGACATCGATCATCGGACCCTGCTCCCCCTTCTTCAGGGGGTGGTTCTTCAGGATCACGTACGCCGTCATCGTCTTGGCGACGCTGCCGATGGCGATCGGCTTCTGCTCGCCGAAGGTGCCGACGGTGCCGAGGCCCGAGGCCGCCATGAACGCCTGGCCCTCCTTGGGCCAGGGCAGCGCCGGAGCGGCGCCCTCGAAGGTGTACGACTTCTTCGCCGTCATCGTGAGCTTCGGCTCGGGCAGCGGGCGGACCAACTGCACGACCGACAGGATGACGGCGAGGAGCACGACGAGCGGCGCGTAGATCTTGACCCGGCGCACGAAGGTGCGCATCGGGGTCGGCGGCGGGGGCGGGTTGTTCGTGAGGTCCGCGAGCATGTCGAGCGGCGGCTTCGGCGGCAGCGGCTGCTGCGTCGTCCGCTCGGTCCGGTCGGAGGCGGCCGACGCCGGCGCCGACGCCGACGCGGCGGCAGCGGCAGCCGGCACGGCGGCCTTCGGCGCGGCGGCCTTCGGCGGCGGTACGGGGCCCCGCGCGGGCGCGGCCGGCTTCGCCGGGCCGTCGTCGGTCCGCAGCGGCACGAACGTGCTCGCCTTCTCCCCGCCGACCGACTTCGGCGGTACGGGGCGCTCGGCGACGGGCTTGTCGGCCGCAGGGGCAGCCGGTGCGGCCGGGGGCTTGACGGCGCGGAAGACGGCGGTGCGCTCGCTGTCCTCCGGCTCCTCGTCGGCGGGCCTCGCCGCGGCCGGAGCAGAGGCAGAACCAGCAGCAGAAGCAGAAGCAGAAGCAGAAGCGGAACCGGACGTCTTGCCGGCCTCGGCGGCCGGCGGCTTCACCGCGCGGAAGACGGCGGTGCGCTCGCTGTCCTCGGACTCCCCGGCGGGCTTCGCCGCGGCCGCCCCACGCCCCGCGGCCCCGGCGGCGGCCGCGGCGGCACCACCCGCCCGACCGGAACCGGAATCGAGGCGCGGCGCGCGGAACACCGCGGTGCGCTCGCTGTCGTCGTCCCCGGAGGCGGCGGGAGCCTTGTCAGCGGGCTTCGCGCCAGCGGCGGAGGCGGAGGCGGAACCAGAACCGGAATCGAATGTGGGGGCCCGGAAGACAGCCGTGCGCTCACTGTCGTCGGCACCGCCCGCGGGCTCCGCGGCCTTCTCGGCGCCGCCCGCGGCGGCAGCGTCGGCGGCGGGCTTCCCGGCGGGACGCGCCCCGGACCCGGCGGCTTCTCGCTTCCGCGTCGAACCGGAATCAAACACCGGGGCCCGGAAGACGGCGGTGCGCCCACTGCCGCCGCTGTCGCCGGACTCCGGGGCGGACGTGCCAACGGGCTTCTCGGAAGCCTTCGCGGAAGCCTTCGCGGAAGCCTTCGCGGCGGCCTTGCCGGGGGCTTCCGACGGGTTCGTCGCAGCGGGAGCAGCCGCGGACGCGCCCGCATCGCCCGCCCCATCCGACTCGTCAGCCTTACCGGAATCGCCGCCGGCGCCACCGGCTTCCTCGGCCTCGGCGTCCCCGTCGGACGCTGCGGATTCCGCCCGTCCGGACGAACCGGCACGCGGCGCACCGGCGTCCTCCCCCGCGGCCTCGCCCTCGGGCTCGGGGTCCTCCGCCGACTCCGCCTCCGCGGCCTCCCGCTCCCGTACGGAACCGGACGCCGCCCCCGCCGCGTCCTCGGGGTCGCGGGGACGGAACACGGACAACCTGGGATCCCGTTCCGCAGCGGACTTCGCCGCCCCCGGCACTGCTTCATCAACCGACTTGTCGGGGGACTCGCCCGCCACCAGTTCCTCCTCGTTCGCCACCGCGTCGCGTCCGGCTGTCCGAATGTCTAACAGTGTCCCGTCTCGGGGGCATCGCCCTCGCCCTAGACGAGAACGACATAGCTGCCGGTTCCCCTACAAAGCGACCAGGCACTCTCGACAGATGAATGTGAGAGGGGTCACCCTGTCACTCATCCACGCGGGGAGGCATGGATGGGCAGGAGCCGCAGAACAATTCCGGAGGAGCTTCTGCTGCTCGCTTTGGACCCGGCCACGGGTACCACGGCGCAGCCGCAGTCGCTCGACCTCGGCCTGGCCGGGGCACAGCTAGTGGAGCTGGCTCTGGCAGGACGGATAGCCCCTGACGGGGATCGTATCGCCGTGGTGATGCCACGGCCGACAGGAGATCCGACACTGGACTCCGCACTGGAACTGCTGCGCAGGCGCGGCAGTCCGGTACGGGCCGTCCACTGGATCGGCGGGCCCCGGCTGGGGCTGCGCCAGATCTACCTCGCGCATCTGGAGCGCTGCGGCATGGTGCATGCCGTCGCGGGCCAGATGTGCGGAGTGCTGCCGACGACGCGCTACCAGGCGACGGACACGGCGATCAGCCGGGAGATCCGCGCCCGGCTCGACAGTGCGATCCGCACCGGCGTACCACCGGACCCGCGGACCGCGGCGCTCGCCGCGCTGGCCCACGCGGTCGGCCTCGGCAAGCACCTGTACCCCGGCAACGAGGGGCGGTCGTCCAGGTCCCGGCTGCGGGACCTGATCCGGCACGACCCGATGGGCGGACTCGTGGCGCACGCCGTGATGGACGTCCAGAACGGAGCGGCGGCGCAGCCGCGCCGCGAGCGGGCGTCCGCAGCGCAGGCCGCGCGTCCCACGGCGAACGCTGTTCCGATGCAGCCGCGCCGTGCGGGTGCGATGGCCCGCGTCGCCGCCCACTGAGCGGCCACTGAGCGGCCGCTGAAGGCTGCTGAACGGCCGCGGGACGACCGTGGAACGGCCACTCGGCCACCACTGCTCCACCCCTGCACCAGGCACCACACCGGCACCACCACGCACCGCGGCATCACCTGAACCACCGCAAACACGCAGATCCACCGCACCACCACACCGCACCATCGCACCGCCATCGCACCGCCACCGCACCGCCAGCACCCCGACCGGCCCCTGACGGCCCGGTCCGGGAGCCGCCCAGTGCGTCGGGGCGGCGGGGCCGGGTCCGCCCGGCCTCCGCCGCCCCGCACGCCTGTCTTTCCGTGCAGTTCTCCGGCGCAGCCCTGCCCTTCGGTGGCAGTCTGCTCCCCATCAGGCACGCAGAGAGACAGATCCAGAAGAAGGCGGAGGTGCCGTTCACGTGGCGTCCAATGTCAATCCCACCGTCCGACGCCGCCGACTGGGCATGGAGTTGCGCAAGCTCCGCGAGGACAAGGGCATGACGGCCGAACAGGTCGCCGAGCGCCTCCTCGTCTCCCAGTCCAAAATCAGCAGGCTGGAGAACGGCCGCCGTTCCATCAGCCAGCGCGACGTCCGCGACCTGTGCGACGTGTACGAGGTCGAGGACCGCCGGCTCGTCGAGTCGCTCATGCAGATGGCCAAGGACTCGCGCCAGCAGGGCTGGTGGCACGCCTTCGGGGACATCCCGTACAGCGTCTACATCGGCCTGGAGACCGATGCGGCGAGCCTGCGCACGTACGAGCCGCAGATGGTGCCGGGCCTGCTGCAGACCCCGGAGTACGCGCACGCCCTGATCCGCGGGGCCGTGCCGGAGACCTCGCCGGCCGACGTCGAGAAGCGCGTGCAGGTGCGCATGCACCGGCAGAAGCGCCTGTCGGAGACGGACAACAACAACCCCGAGGTGGGGCCGCTGCGGCTGTGGGCCGTCATCGACGAGGCGGCGCTGCGCCGGCGCGTGGGCGACGCGCAGCTGATGGCGAGGCAGTTGGAGTTCCTGATAGAGCAGTCGGAACAGCCGCACATCACCGTGCAGGTGATGCCGTTCGGGATGGGCGCGCACCCGGGGATGACCGGGCAGTACGCGATCCTCGAGTTCCCGGACGCGACGGATTCGACGGTCGTCTACATCGAGGGCGTGACGAGCGACCTGTACCTGGAGAAGGCGAACGACGTCCAGATGTACAGCGTCATGTACGAGCACCTGCGCGCACAGGCGCTGAACGTCGAGCAGACCCGCGAGTTCATCGCCGACATCATCGATGACTTCGGAGGAAATAACAGGTAAAAGCGGGACAAGCAGGGCAGACGGCAGGTAGGGCCGGTCACCGTACACCGTCACCTCCCGGCCACAGAAGGCCTGAATGGAATATGCCACTCGGTCGGGTGAATGACCTCTTCGCCCTCCGGAAGGTGCCGGTAGCGTCGATCACGTCGGCCAGGGGAACCCACCCACCTGGCACTACTCGCTGAACCGGAGAGAATCATGGCTATTCGTCAGGGCGCCACGGACAACTGGACCAAGTCCTCCTACTCCGGCGGGAACGGCGCCTGCGTCGAGGTCAAGTCCCCCGTCATGGAGGCCATCGCGGTCCGCGACTCGAAGGTGCAGGACGGCCCCTCGCTCACCTTCGCGCCGGGCTCCTGGACCTCTTTCGTCACCGGCGTCACCGAGGGCGCGCTCGGCCGCCTCGCCTAAACGTTACGGCGGCCACGCCTGGCCGCCTCCACCCCCACCCCACCACCCCCACCCCTGACCACCACGACGAGACCGGAGCACCGGAACCCGGCGAACGCCGGATCCGACCGCCAGGCCCCGGAACAACCGCACAGCACAGCGACAGAAGCCCTCTCGACCGGTCCGCCGTCTTGGCCGAGGGGGCTCCGTCATGTTCCGGGTCAGGCGGGGCGGTTGCAGCCGGCGCGACGCCAGGCCCGGCGAAACCGGCGGCCGTTCACTCCTCGAACGCATGGGTGCTACCTACATGTACCGCTCCTAGGATGTGCGCACCCGAACCGACCCCCCGCGAGGAGCCGCCGCCATGACCGCCACCGCCTCCGCCACCGCCTCCGCCGTCCAGCCGCCGCCGTTCGCCGCCCGCGCCACCGCCGTCGGCGGCTCACCGGTCCGGGAGATCCTCGCCCTCACCGAGCGCCCCGGCGTCGTCTCGTTCGCCGGCGGTCTGCCCGCACCCGAACTCTTCGACACGGACGGGCTGCGCGCCGCGTACGACGCCGCGTTCGCGACCTCCGCCGCACGGGCCCTCCAGTACTCCACCACCGAAGGCGCGCCGGAACTGCGCCGGGCCGTCGCCGCACGGGCGACCGCCCGCGGCCTCGCCACCACCGCCGACGACATCCTCGTCACCACCGGGTCGCAGCAGGCGCTGACCCTCATCACCGCCACCCTCGTCGAGCCGGGCGACACCGTCCTCGTCGAGAACCCCACCTACCTCGCCGCCCTCCAGGCCTTCGGCCTGGCCGGCGCCCGCGTCATACCCGTGCCCTGCGACGAGCAGGGCATCCTGCCGGACGCCCTGGAGGAGATCGTCCGCCGGGAGCGCCCGAAGCTCCTGTACTGCGTCCCCACCTTCCAGAACCCCACCGGCCGCACGCTGCCGGCCGCACGCCGGGCCGCGGTCGCCCAGGTCGCGGCCCGCCTGGGCCTGTGGCTGGTCGAGGACGACCCGTACGGCGACCTCCGCTTCGAGGGCGACGACGTGCCGTGGCTCGCCGCGCACCCGGGCGCGGAGGACCGCACGGCGCTGCTGGGGAGCTTCTCGAAGATCATGGCGCCGGGGCTCCGCCTCGGCTGGCTCCGCGCCCCGGCCGTCCTGCGGCGGGCGGCGGTCGTCGCGAAGCAGGCGGCCGACCTGCACACCTCGACGGTGGACCAGCTGGCGGCCGCCCACTACCTTTCCGCCGCCGACCTCGACGCCCACATAGCCGCCGTCCGCGACGCCTACCGCATCCGCCGCGACGCCCTCCTGGCCGGCCTGGGCGAAGCGCTCCCGGAGGGCTCGGAGTGGAACCGCCCGGAGGGCGGCATGTTCGTGTGGGCCCGCCTGCCGGAGGGCCACGACGCGACCGCGCTGTTGAAGCGCGCGGTGGCGAAGGACGTCGCCTTCGTCCCGGGGGAACCGTTCTACACGGGCACTCCGGATCCGCGGACGCTGCGGCTGTCGTTCACGACGCACACGGCGGAGGAGATCGCGGTGGGGCTGGAGCGGCTGAGGGCGGCGGTGGGCTGAGCGGAGGAGGTGGGCGGGAGCCGATGGGTCCGCGTCGGGTGTGTGACTGGGGGTGTCCCCGGCAGTTGATGGTGTCCGGGGCGGCCCGGTCCCTCAAGGGCGCGCCCGTTGGGCGCGTCGCTGCGCGATGGCCTTACGGCCACCCTTGACCGACCGACCCGCCCCGGAGGCATTTTTTCTGCCGGGACGCCCCCAGGGGAACGGCCAGGGGGAGGGCGAGGCGTCAAGGGTCATCAGAGAGCCTCCTCTCCCGCCCCGCAGGCCCCCCTTTCACCACCGGCATCAGCCGCCCCGTCGACCGGAGCCGGGTGGGCTGTGACGTAGCGAAACGACGCCCAGAGCATCATCTGGACACAGGAGCGCGGCAGATCGCTACGCGGGCGTCCTCGGCTCGGCGGCTGGCCGCCGTCAGAGGCCGGGGCGGCGCGGCAGATCGCTACGTGGGCGCCGTCGGCTCGGCGGCTGACCGCCGGATCGCAGGGGGCGGAGAGGGTGGAAGGGGCCTCCTGCCGCCAGACGCCGGTATACGAGGAGGGGGAGCGAGCCGGTGCGCTTCGCCGCCCCGGACGGCGGCCGGACGCCCAGGGGGGAGAAGCGCCCAGCGAGGTGGGGCGCTTCGCAGCCCCAGGCGGCAGCCGGACGCCGTGCAGACGGAGGCGTGTAGCGATCTGTCGCGTCCGCCCGCCCCAGACGACGGACAGACGCCGAAGAGAGGGAAGCACGTAGCGATTTGGGGCGCTCCTGTCTGCGGATGATGCTCTGGGCGCCGTTTCCTGCGGTCAGAGCCCACCCGGCTCCCGCTGGCGGGTCTGCTGATGCCGGTGGGGTGAAAGGGGCCCCGGGGCGGGAGGGCAGCGGCTCTGATCCGGCCGGTAGGTGATGGTCCCTCCAGGCCGTTCCCCTGGGGGCTTCCCGGCAGCTTGTTGGTATTCCGGGGCGGGCCGTCCTGTCAAGGGTGGCCCGCCAGGGCCATCGCGCAGCGACGCGACCAACGGGAGCGCCCTTTACAGGGCGGCCCGCCCCGGAAGGACAATGGGCTGCCGGGACACCCCCAGCACCAACCGACCCCGAGTCGTCGGCTCCCGACCATCCGGCTCCCGCCGACGCCTTCCAGGCCCCGCCTCCCCCTCGTCACGTCGCGACGCCGTCCGCATAGCGGGGGAGGCCGTTGGTGGGGATGGTCCAATCAGCGATCGTGACGTCCTCGCCGTACACGTAGTCCTTGCGCGTCGCGTACCTGGGGCCGGCTGGGGTGGTGTGGATGTCACTCATCACCGCGCCTGTGCCGGTACGCGGGTCGAAGACCGCGTACACGGGGATGCCGAGCAGGGCGTAGTCGCGCATCTTGCCGATCCAGTCGTTGTCCGGATTGGAACGGGAAACGACCTCGATCGCGGCGATCACCGTGCGCGGGTCAAAGGAACCTTCGCCCTGCATGTCTTCGAATGCGATCACCATGACGTCCGGGTGTCGCATGATGCCCTCGGGCTCGTCCTCCACGTCAGGTGTTCCCACGTGCGCCCACAGGCCGTCCGGCATCGTCTTCTCCAGGCGACGGCTGACCAGCCCTGCCGTCACCTCGTGCGGCCGTCCAGGGGCCGTCATGTCGTGGACGATTCCTTCCTTGGTGATCTCGAGTTTGCCGGGAACCACGTCCTCGATCCGGTCGATACCGTCACGCATGGCGCGGTAGAGGGCGTTGCCGTTCCGGGAGGCGTCAGGCGCGATGGTCATGGTGGCTCCTCGTCCGTGGCCGTGGGCCCGAGTCATCACCTTCATGCTAGGCAGCTCCTTCTGCGCGCACCCCGCAGCCGCTTCGTGCACCGCCCGCGGCTCGTCCATCCGCGCGCCTGCAGTCGCCGCATCTGCCCGGGGTCGGGGAGCGGAAGACGCGGCCGCAGCCGTCGCAGTCCTGGAAGGGGTCCGGGCGGGGACCCCGGCCCCGCAGGCCGGGCCGGGGGCCGGCCTGGGGCGGGAGGAGTTCGCGGAGGCGGTGGGCGATCACCGAGGGTGGGTGACGCAGGTCCGGTGGCAGGCCGGTGGAGAGCGCCAGGGAGATCGCCTCGGGTGGGGCGCCGCGCTCCAGCCAGCGGACGGTGCCGGGGGTGAGGCGGTGCACGTCGCGTTCGGAGAGGAGCAGGCGGGGGTCGGCCCGGTGGAGGCCCGTGAGGATCTCGTGTGCTGTCGCCACATGCTCTGGGGGGAGGGCCGGCGTCGGCGTCGGCGTTGCCACTGTGGCCGTCTGGTGGGCTGGGCGCTGTGCCGCCCCTGGAGTGGGCCGGGGCTCGGCCGCCTCGGGGGCGGACCGGGCTGCGGTGGGGGGTTCGGGGGCCGGCTGTGGGGGTGGGGGAACCTCGGGTTCGTCCGGGCGCGGCGGTGGTGCGGGGGACTCGGCCGCGGGCGGCGGCGTATCCGCCGATTCCGCCGCGGGTGGTCGCCGTGTCGGGGGTTCCGCGGCAGGCGGTTGTGGGTCCAGGGCGTCGGCCGTGGGCGCCAACGGCGCCGGTGGTCGTGGCGGCCGGGGTGCCTCCCGGGGCTCGGGGGACGGCACGAGTCGCGGCCTGAGGCGGGACGACGCGGTGCGGGTGGGCGGGCCGGAGGGCGTCCCGTGGGGGCGGTTGTACGAGATGGTGCGGGTGACGACGCGGCCCGACGGGAGGCGTTCGCGTACGCGGGCCAGGTAGCCCTGGGCCTCCAGCTCGCGCAGTGCGCGGCCGATGCGGTGCTCGCTGTCGGGGAAGCGTTCCGCGAGGGTGCGGATGGCCACCCGTGTCCCGGCGGGGAGCGACTGGATGTGCACGGCGAGGCCGATCGCGAGGAGCGACAGGTGGCGGTGTTGGGCGAGGTGGTTGCCGACGACCGTGAAGTGGCTGTCGTGTCGCACGTTGACGTGCGTTACGCCTGATCGGGGGGTGTCGGCGGGAACGCCGGGTGCTGGGCGCGCGGGCGCGCTACGCTGCTGCCAGTCCATTTGGGAAGGTCTGTGCTTCCTGGTTGGGTCAGGCCCCCGGCGCGGATCGCTAGTCCTGCCGGGGGCCGACGCATGTCTGCGGTTGTTTCGGCGCGAGCATATGCCCGGCAACCGGCGCCAAATCCGCCCAGTTGGCACAGTTCACCCGCGCGAGCGACAGCGGGTCGGGACAGGTCAAAGAGGTGGGTGGGTAGGTGGGTTAGCTTTCCCCGGTTCCTTTACTGGCCTCGTGCGCCGCCGTCTCACGGAGGGCCGTCCCGCGGCCCACCGGGCCGTGGATTCCCGGTGCCGGTGGGCGGTAGGGCGACACCTCGGCGAAGACCGTCTTCCACGGGGGCGGACCGGTGATGACGCCCCAACGGTCGGCCAGCTCGCCGACGACCGCCAGCCCGCGTCCTCCGGCCGCCGGGTCCGGCAGGCGGTCGTACCGGGTGTCCGTCACCTCGATGCGGACGGTGCCGGTGGGATGGATGGCGAGGACGAGGCGGAAGTCCCGTCCGGGGACGCGGCCGGGAGTGACGGCGTTGGCGAGCAGCTTGGCGAGGATGCGCTCGGGCCGCTCCAGCGGCACGCCCCAAGCGCGTAGCTGCTCGACAGCGAGCAGCCGCCCGAGGCGGGCGCCGCGCGGGCTGGCGGAGAGCTGGAGGACGCACGCCGGGGGCACGGATGGTCCGGGGTGAGGGAGTTGTGGAATCACATCACTCAGCGTGGCGATGTGTGTCTACGCTGAGAAGCGGCGACGCCCCTGCGTACTGCGGCTGTCCGGACGCTGTCCGGACCTGTCCTGTCTGTCCGAGACGCACCTGCGGGTACCGGGCGTTGAGCATGTCGGGCACGGGCACGTCGGAAGTGGGTGCGCATGAGCGTGGACGGCGACGGAACGGAAGAGCCGGGCTGGGAGGTCGACCCGGAGGACGAACAGGGCGCGGCGGTCGTCGCGGCCGTCGGTCGGCAGCTGAAGGTGTGGAGAGAGACCGCCGGTCTGCGGGCCTCTGATCTCGCGGCCCGCATGGGGTACGGGGAGGACCTGGTCCGCAAGGTCGAGGCGGGGCGCCGCATCCCGCGCCCCGAGTACCTCGACCGTGCGGATGAGGTGCTGGGGGCTGAGGGCCGCATCGCGGCCATGAAGAAGGATGTCGAGCCTGCCCGCTACCCCAAGCGGATCCGCGATCTGGCCATGTTGGAATCACGTGCGGTTGAGCTGCTGTCGTACGGGAACCACAACATTCACGGCTTGCTACAGACCGAGGAATACGCGCGGGCACTATTCGAGATGGCCAGCCCGGCCGAATCGGAGGCGCAGATAGAGCGTGGCGTGGCAGCACGGATGGCGCGGCGTTCGATCTTCGATCGTGACCCCGCACCCGCACTGAGCTTCGTCGTAGAAGAGGTGGCACTCATGCGGCCATTGGGTGGACCAACGGTTCGACGGCGACAGCTCGAACACCTGCTGGAGGTTCTCCAGTTGCGCAACGTGACGTTTCAGGTGATGCCGACCGCGTGCGAGGAGCACGCGGGAATGGCAGGGCTCATCCAGGTGCTCAAGTTCGGTGACGGGACTGCCGTCGGTCGGGCGGAGGGCACCTTTCACGGGCGGCCAGTGGCCGATCCGAAGCAGCTCCGGATTCTGGAATCGAGGTATGGCATGATCCGGGCCCAGGCTCTCACGCCCCGGGAGTCGCGGTCCTTCATCGAGCAACTGCTGGGAGCAGCATGAACCGCAACTTCGAACTGGTTTGGTTTAAGAGCAGCTACAGCGACAGCAGCGACATCAACGACTGCGTGGAAGTCGCCTGGGTAAAGAGCAGCTACAGCAGCTCCAGCGATATCAACGACTGCGTCGAGGTCGGCTGGGCCAAGAGCAGCCACAGCAGCGGCTCCGAAGGCGACTCCTGCGTCGAGGTCGCCAGTACCCCCGCAGCCGTCCTCGTCCGCGATTCCAAGGACACCGCCGTCCCGCACCTGAGCTTCTCCCCGGCCGCCTGGGCCGGATTCGTCGCAGGGGCGCGGCAGGCGTAGCCGGTCAGAGGGAAGCCGGGCCCGGTGTCGTGCGGGCCCGGCGCGGGCGGCCGGAAGGCGTCAGACCCGGTCCGCGGCGATCAGGACGTACTGGAACGATCCGTCCCTGTAGGAGTTGATGAACGCCTCCTCGATGCCCGTGACCAGCGAGGACGTGGCGCGCAGCTCCCAGTACGGGAGGGTCGCCGGGGTGAGGTCGATGACGGCCTGGGGGACGAGGCGGTTGTCTGCCATGGCGCGCATGTACTCGCGGCGGGAGTGGATGTTGCACTCGAAGTGGGCGTTGATCTGCGAGACCCACTTCGACGGCTGCCCGTAGCGGGGGTTCCAGCAGCCGGTGATGGTGACGTAGCGGCCGCCCACGGCGAGGATGCGGGAGTGCTCGGCCATGAGGTCGTGGAGGTCGACGTACATGCTGGACTCGTTGTTCCAGGAGGCGGCGGCCTGCCCGGTCTCGAACGGCATGTCGAGCATGTTGCAGACGCGGGAGCGGACGAAGTCCGCGATGCCGAGTTCCGCGGCGCGGTTGTTGCCGAAGTCGGCCTGCTTGGCGGAGAGGGTGACGCCCTCGACCTTGCAGCCGAACCGCTGGTGGGCCATGACCATGGAGCCGCCGCGGCCGCAGCCGGCGTCGACGAGGAGGTCGTCGCGGCCGATGGTGCCGAGGTTGTCGAGGAGGACGTCGGTCTGGGCGGATTCCAGGCGGTGGAGTTCGGCGATGAGCTTCTTCTCGTACGCGCTGTCGGCGGGGTCGCCGAGGGCGTCGTGGTCGATGTCGCCGATGCCGTAGTGGTGGTGGTAGAGGCCGTCGACATCGCCGAGGCGCAGGTTCACCGGCCGGGCCTCTTCGTTCCAGTAGCGGGCGATGTCGCCCTGGTACGGGGTGGCCGGGGCGGGGATGAACGTGGCGGGGGTGGTGAGTTCGATGCTGGACACGGGTGAATCCATTCCTCTTACCAGAAGTCGGGCAGGCTGTAGCGGTACGTGTTGGTCATGTGCCAGTAGTGGTTGCCGTCGACCCACGTGGCGACTCCCTTGAGGAAGCGCAGGACGCGCGGGTCGGGGCAGGAGGCGGCGAGTTCGGCCGCGGCGGCCTCGAAGGCGTACATGAGGTCGTTGTGGACCTCGACGGCCTTGAGGTAGGCCTCCTTGGCGGAGAGGCCTTCGCGTTCGGCAATCACCACCGGCAGGTTCAGGTGCATGCCGGGGCTGTCGAGTTCCTTGGTGTACGAGTACAGGTCGTTGGCGATGGTGGTGGCGTTGCCCGCGAGGGCGATGACGCGCTGCATGGCGGGCAGGGCGTGCAGGTCCGCGGGGAGTTCGTAGCCGCCGACGGTGTCGGTGATGGTGGGGCAGGGGCGGAAGTTGTTGAACTGCCGCATCGCCAGGTACTCGGCCACCTGCGGGACGTAGTCGGTCTGCGCCCAGGCGGCCTCGGCGAGGTAGCCCATGTGCAGGCGGGCCATGTCGTGCCGGTAGCGGTCGGCCTGGGAGGGGGTGGCGACCTGGAGGAAGTACTCCATCGCGGACCGGTACGAGCGGCGCGGCGCGTCCGAGAGGAGCGTTTCCGCCCAGGCCGGGGCGTACTCGCCGGTGGTGTGGAGCGGGTCGAGGGCGGTGTGGGCGAGGAGGAGCCGGCCGCCGAGGCCGACGGGTGAGCCGCCGTGGTCCTCGCAGTAGCAGTCGTCGACGACGTTCTCGGCGACCATGAGGCGGGTGGCGACCATGAGGTGGTCGAGGGTGGGGGCGTCCGGGTGGCAGGCGACCATGTAGCGGCCGACGGAGAAGCCGTCGAACTGGTCCTCCCACTCGGGCGGGTACGCCTCGACCTCGTCGACCGCCCACCGCTTGATGCGGCGGCTGACCTCGGCCACGCGGACCGGGTCCGGTTCGGGGACGGGGTGGTGGTAGAGGCCGGGGATGGGCCGGCCCTCGGCGGCCGCAGCCGCCGGCGGCTGCGGCGGCTCCGGCAGGGCCGGCGGGGCGGGCAGGGCCGACAGGTCCGCCGACAGCTCCGGGCGGCGGGCCCAGTGCAGGCTCGCCGTGCCGAGGCCGCTGGGGCCGGCCATGATCCGCTCCAGGGCCTCGCCGTGCCCGCGCTCCGGGATCGGCGGAGCCGCCGGGGCGGGCAGGTCGGCGGGCGCGGCCTGCGGGGTCTCCGGGGCCGGGGGGCGCGGCCGGAAGGGCAGTCCGGGGACAGCGGGCAGCCGGGGCCGGGCCGCGGCGGCGGGCAGGCTCGACTGCATGGGGGAGGGCCCAGGCTCGGGCATCCGTTCCTCCTCGGTGGGATGGGTGGGCCGGCCCGGATCCCGGGCGCGCCGGGACGGCCCGGGGCGGTTCGGGCGGTGGCCTGGCCCCCTAGTCGCGCCTGCGGGCGATCTGGACGTTCTCCAGCACGCCGAGCGCGTCCGGCACGAGGACCGCGGCGGAGTAGTACGCCGTCACCAGGTACGAGATGATCGACTTCTCGTCGATGCCCATGAAGCGGACCGACAGGCCCGGCTCGTACTCCTCCGGCAGCCCCGTCTGGCGCAGGCCGATGACGCCCTGGTTCTCCTCGCCGGTGCGCATGGCGATGATGGAGCTGGTGTTCTCCCTGCTGATCGGGATCTTGTTGCACGGCAGGATCGGGACGCCGCGCCAGGCCGGGACGCTCTGCCCGCCGACATCGACGTGGTCCGGGTAGAGCCCGCGGGCGTTGAACTCGCGGCCGATCGCCGCGATGGTCCGCGGGTGGGCGAGGAACAGGCGGGTGCCGCGGCGGCGGCACAGCAGCTCGTCCAGGTCGTCGGGGGTGGGCGGCCCGGAGTGGGTCTGGATGCGCTGCTTGAACGCCGCGTTGTGGAGGAGGCCGAACTCGCGGTTGTTGACCAGCTCGTGCTCCTGCCGCTCGCGCAGCGCCTCGATGGTCAGCCGGAGCTGCTCCTCCGTCTGGTTCATCGGCTCGTTGTAGAGGTCCGCGACGCGCGTGTGGACTCGCAGGACGGTCTGCGCGATGGAGAGCTCGTACTCGCGCGGCCGCAGCTCGTAGTCGACGAAGGTGCCGGGGAGTTCGGGCTCGCCGGTGTGGCCGGCGGACATCGCGATCTCGGCTTCGCCGTGCCGGTTCTGGCGCTGCTGCGGGAGCGAGCTGAAGCGCGTGATGTGGTCCTGGAGCGCCGGGGAGGCGGCGAGGACGGCGTCGAAGTCGGCGCGGGAGAGGGTGAGGAGGGTGCCGGCGGTCTCGGCGGTGGCGGTGTAGTCCCAGGTGCCCTGGCCGTCGAGGAGGGCGTGCTCGCCGAAGCGGTCGCCGTCGCCGAGGACCGCGAGGTCGACGGTGTCGCCGTACTTGCCGACGGACGTGTGGCCGACGCGGCCGTGGGCGATGAGGTGGATGTGCTGGGCGGGGGCGCCGCGCTCGACGATGACCTCGCCGGGCCGGAAGTCGCGCTGGACGCAGCGGGAGGCCAGCTCGCGCAGGGCGTCCTCGTCGTCGAATCCGCGCAGCATGGCGAGTTCGCCGAGCTCGCGGGGGATGACGCGGACACTCGCGCCGTCCTGCACGAACTCGATGACGCCGTCGCCGACGGCATACGTGAGCCGCCGGTTCACACGGTAGGTGCCGCCCTTGGTCTCCACCCAGGGGAGCATCCGCAGCAGCCAGCGGGAGGTGATCTCCTGCATCTGCGGGGCGGACTTGGTCGTGGTGGCGAGGTTGCGGGCAGCCGCCGTGGCAAGGCTGGACTGCCGGGGCGGCGCCGGCTGCGTCTCGGGGCTGCTGTCAACGGTCATCGGACAAGCTCTCCTTCGCGAGGGGCGGCAACCGGGCGTGCCCACACGTCACCGGTGAAAGAGGGAGGAAGGGGGTGAATATCCGGGAATCCGGCCAGATCCCGGGGAACAGTAACGGCCTGACTGCCGGTTGGAGCCCTCCGGAGGCATGCCTGTCCCCCGATGCGGTGATCTTGACCGTAAGGATGTTTGGCGAATGCACGACATCCGGACGGGACGCGGCCGGATCGCAGCGGTACGGCCTCCGGCCTCCGCGCCGCGGGCGAGAGCCGGCCCATCCCCGCTGGTCAAGCGCGGCGAGCCGATGCGGATGGGCGGCAGGGAGCCCGCCCGCCCCCCGGCTACCGGACCGTATGCTCACCGCATGACCCCTCCGAGTGACGCCCCGACCCAGAACGCGATGCGGCGCGCCCTGCGGCGCGCCCGCGACGGTGTCGCCCTGGACACGGCCGAGGCCGCCGTCCTCCTCCGGGCCCGCGGCGCCGACCTCGACGACCTCGCCGCGTCCGCCGCCCGCGTCCGCGACGCCGGCCTCGCCGCCGCCGGCCGGCCCGGTGTCATCACGTACTCGAAGAGCGTGTTCCTCCCCCTCACCCGCCTCTGCCGCGACAAGTGCCACTACTGCACCTTCGCGACCGTCCCCGGGAAGCTGCGCCGCGCCGGCCAGGGGATGTTCATGTCACCGGACGAGGTCCTCGACATCGCCCGCCGCGGCGCCTCACTCGGCTGCAAGGAAGCCCTCATCACCCTCGGCGACAAGCCCGAGGACCGCTGGCCCGAGGCCCGCGAGTGGTTGGAGGCCCACGGCTACGACGACACCGTCTCCTACGTCCGCGCCATCTCCATCCGCATCCTCGAAGAGACCGGCCTGCTCCCCCACCTCAACCCCGGCGTCCTCACCTGGGCGGACTTCCAGCGGCTCAAGCCCGTCGCCCCCTCCATGGGCATGATGCTGGAGACCACCGCGACGCGCCTGTGGTCCGAGCCCGGCGGCCCCCACCACGGCTCCCCCGACAAGGAGCCCGCCGTCCGCCTCCGCGTCCTCGAGGACGCCGGACGCTCCTCCGTCCCCTTCACCTCCGGCCTCCTCATCGGCATCGGGGAGACGTACGAGGAGCGCGCCGAGTCGCTGTTCGCGCTGCGCCGCACCGCCCGCGCGTACCACGGCATCCAGGAGCTGATCATCCAGAACTTCCGCGCCAAGCCGGACACGGCGATGCGCGGCATGCCCGACGCCGAACTCGACGACCTCGTCGCCACCATCGCCGTCGCCCGCCACATCATGGGCCCCTCGGCCTGCCTCCAGGCCCCGCCCAACCTCGTCGACGGCGAGTACGCCCGCCTGATCGGCGCCGGCATCGACGACTGGGGCGGCGTCTCCCCGCTGACCATCGACCACGTCAACCCCGAACGGCCCTGGCCGCAGATCGACCGGCTCGCCGAACAGTCCGCCGCCGCCGGCTTCGAGCTCCGCGAACGGCTCTGCGTCTACCCGGAGTTCGTCCAGCGCGGCGAACCCTGGCTGGACCCGCGGCTGCTGCCCCACGTCCGGGCCCTCGCCGACCCGGCGACCGGCCTCGCCCGGCCCGACGCCGAGGTCACCGGCCGGCCCTGGCAGGAACCCGAGGACGCCTTCACCGCCTCCGGCCGCACCGACCTGCACACCGCCGTCGACACCGAAGGCCGCACCGGCGACCGCCGCCAGGACTTCGACCACGTCTACGGCGACTGGGACGCCCTCCGCGAAGCCGCCGCCCCCGGCATGGCCCCCGAACACATCGACACCGACGTCCGCGCCGCCCTCTCCCAGGCCGCCGACGCCCCCGAACGCCTCACCGACGCCCAGGCCCTCGCCCTGCTCCACGCGGACGGGCCCGCGCTGGACGCCCTCTGCCGGATCGCCGACCAGCTGCGGCGTGACGTCGTCGGCGACGACGTCACCTACATCGTCACCAGGAACATCAACTTCACCAACGTCTGCTACACCGGCTGCCGCTTCTGCGCCTTCGCGCAGCGCCGCACCGACGCCGACGCCTACACCCTCTCCCTCGACCAGGTCGCCGACCGGGCCGCCCAGGCCTGGGACGTCGGCGCCGTCGAGGTGTGCATGCAGGGCGGCATCCACCCCGACCTGCCCGGCACCGCGTACTTCGACATCGCCCGCGCCGTCAAACAGCGCGTCCCCGGCATGCACGTCCACGCCTTCTCCCCCATGGAGATCGTCAACGGCGCCACCCGCACCGGCATGTCCGTACGCGACTGGCTCACCGCCGCCAAGGAAGCCGGCCTCGACTCCATCCCCGGCACCGCCGCCGAGATCCTCGACGACGAAGTCCGCTGGGTCCTCACCAAGGGCAAACTGCCGGCCGCCGACTGGATCGACGTCGTCACCACCGCCCACGAGCTGGGCATACGCTCCTCCTCCACCATGATGTACGGGCACGTCGACCAGCCCCGGCACTGGCTCGGCCACCTGCGCACCCTCGCCCGCATCCAGCAGCAGACCGGCGGCTTCACCGAGTTCGTCACCCTCCCCTTCATCCACACCAACGCCCCCGTCTACCTCGCGGGCATCGCCCGGCCCGGCCCGACCGTCCGCGACAACCGCGCCGTCACCGCCATGGCCCGCCTGCTGCTCCACCCGCACATCACCAACATCCAGACCAGCTGGGTCAAGCTCGGCGCCGACGGCGCGGCCGAAATGCTCCGCTCCGGCGCCAACGACCTCGGCGGCACCCTCATGGAGGAGACCATCTCCCGCATGGCCGGATCGAGCTACGGCTCCTACCGCTCCGTCCGCGACCTCACCGCCATCGCCGAAGCCGCCGGCCGCCCCGCCACACCCCGCACCACCCTGTACGGCAAGGTCCCGGAGGAGCGGCAGCGCACCGCCCAGGCCTCCGACGGCCACCTGCCGCGACTGCTCCCCGTCCTGGACTGAGCCCGGCCCCTGCCGGACCGACACGCGCACTTTCGGCCGTTCTCCGCGCACATACGGGCCGCCTGACCGCCGTGCCCCGAAACGGGCCGGTCCCGGCGGTTACAGTGCGCGCCAGAGCCCGCGGGGGGCGGGCTCGCAGGCTGGGGGACGCACCATGGACACCGCAACGACCACCGACACGGCACCGGCACCGGCACCGGCACCGGCAGCAGCCCTGGCCGCGACCCCGGCCGCGGAGGCCGCTCCGACCGCGCAGACACACCCGGCCACTGCCGGACAGTCCGCCGCAGCCGCCCGGCCGACCGCGGACACCGCCCCCGACGCCACCCCCGAGGCCGCCCCGGACACTGACACCCCCGGCGCCCGCACCCCCCTCACCATCGGCGCGTGGGGCCGCACCGAGCAGCAGGACTTCCGCAGCCGCGTCCGCGGCACCCTCCTCGGCTCCGCGATCGGCGACGCCCTCGGCGCCCCCGTCGCCGGCCTCTCCCTCGACGGCATCCGCAACACCCACGGCGTCGAAGGCCTCACCGAACCCGCGCCCGCCCACGGCCGCCGCGGCACCGTCACCGCCTCCACGCAGCTCACCCTCTTCACCGTCGACGGCCTCATCCGCGCCCACGTCCGCCGCGACACCGGCGCCTGGCACCCGCCCACCGACATCCACCGCGCCTACCTCCGGTGGGCCGCCACCCAGAACGACTGGGGCCCCGACGAACGCCGCACCGACAACGGCTGGCTCGGCCAACAGGAGTGGCTGTACGCCCGCCGCGGCCCCGACCGCGCCTGCATGACCGGCTTCGCCGACACCATCCTCGGCACCCTCGACCAGCCGAAGAACCCCACCGCCCGCGACGCCGCCGCCACCACCCGGTCCGCCCCCTTCGGCCTCCTCGTCGGCTGGGAACCCGCCCTCGTCCTCCAACTCGCCATCGAATGCGCCGTCCAAAGCCACGGCCATCCGACCGCCTACCTGTCCGCCGGCGCGTTCGCCGTCATCGTGCACGCCCTCACCCGCGGCGACACCCTCGACAGCGCCGTCCACCGCGCCCTCGCCCTCCTCGCCGACCGCCCCGGCCACCAGCCCGTCACCGACGCCCTCCGGCGCGCCCTCACCGCCGCCGCCGAACCGGCCGCGCCCAGCCCCCGCGCCGTCGAATCCCTCTCCCCCGGCGACGGCCGCGACGCCGAGGACACCCTCGCCGTCGCCGTCTACTGCGCCCTCACGGCAGAGGACGTACGCCACGGGCTGCGCCTCGCCGTCAACCACGGCGGCGACTCCTCCGCCACCGGCGCCCTCTGCGGAGCCCTCCTCGGCGCCCTCCACGGCGAGACCGCCCTGCCGGCCCCCTGGCTCACCGACCTCGAAGGGCGCGCCACGCTGCTGGAACTCGCCGACGACTTCGCGCTGGAGATGACCCAGGGGCCCGCCCTGCACGGCCCGGCCGCCTCCGCGCCCGGCTGGCTGGCGCGGTACCCGCGGGGCTGACCGCCACCGGGCTGACACCCTCTCAACAATCCGGCGGGCAGGCCGTAGCGTGATCCGCACCCGTCCCGGGAGCCGAGCCGCGGACAGCCACGGAGGTGCCCTCGCCCATGCGGATCGCCACGACCATCTTCCTCACCGACCGGACTGTCACGCCTGTCCGCCTCGCCCACAGCCTGGAGGAGCGCGGCTTCCACGCCCTCTACCTGCCCGAGCACACCCACATCCCGGTCTCCCGCGACACCGAGGCGCCGATGGGCGGCGAACTCCCCGACGAGTACGGGCGCACCCTCGACCCCTTCGTCGCCCTCGCGCAGGCCGCCGCCGTCACCCGCCGCCTCCGCGTCGGCACCGGCATCACCCTGGTCGCCCAGCACGACCCGATCGTCCTCGCCAAGCAGGTCGCCACCCTCGACCACCTCTCCGGCGGCCGCCTCACCTTCGGCGTCGGCTACGGCTGGAACGTCGAGGAGGCCGCCGACCACGGCGTCGACTGGCGCACCCGCCGCGAACGCGTCCACGACCACCTCGCCCTCATGCGCACCCTCTGGGCCCCCGAACCCGCCGCCCACACCGGCCCGTACGCTTCTGTCAGCGCCAGCGCCGCCCACCCCAAGCCGGCCCAGACACCCCGCGAACTCACCCCGGGCCGACCCCTCCACGGCCCCCGCACCCTGCTCGGCGGGGCGGCGGGCCCGAAGCTCTTCGCGGCGATCGCCGCCCACGCCGACGGCTGGCTCCCCATCGGCGGAGGCGGCCTCACCGAATCCCTGCCGGCACTGCGCCGAGTGTGGGAAGCCGAGGGGCGCGACCCCAAGGCCCTGCAGGTGGTCCCGTACGCGGTCCGCCCGAACCCGGGAAAGCTGGCGCACTACGCGGAACTCGGCATCGAGGAGGTCGTCCTGCAACTCCCGCCGGGGAGGGAGTCGGAGGTGCTGAGGACGTTGGACGAGTACGCGCAGTATCTGTGACGGGGTGGGGATGGGGCGGGAGCCGATAGGCCGGGTCGGAGGCGCGGCGGCGGGACGCGGGGTGGGCGGGAGCCGCCCCGCCGTCGCGGTCCGGCCCCGATTCGGCGGCTCCTGTCCTCACCCGCGCCCAGCCCCGCGCCCCGCCGCCCCGGGTCAGGGCGCGGCCCTGTACTCCCCCGCCGTCGCTACTTGACTGCCGGCCCCTGCGGCAGCGTCTGCAGTGCCCCGCCCGCGCCTGCCAGTGAGGCGCTCGTGGACTTGGTGGCCGAGTCCGCCGCCGCGCCTGTCACCGCAAGGGCCGTCTTCGTGTCCTGTACGGCCTGGCCCGGGTGGTCGACGATGTCGCCGACGCGCTTCGCGAGGGGGGCGGCCGCCTGGAGGCTCGTGCCGTCGGCGTGGGCGGCGCCGGCCGCCAGGCCGAGGGCGCCCGTCGAGAGGGCGAGGGCCGTGAGGCCGCGCTTCACGGCGTTCTTGGCGTGCTTGGCGTTCTGCGTGTTCTTGGCGCTCATGCCGCGTACAACGACCTGCCGGGCCCGGGGGTCACCCCCCGGGCCCGGCAGGGCCGTTGCGCGTGGGGCCGGTCAGTCTTCGACGACCAGGGCCGGCGTCGACTTGGTGAGGACCTCGCCGCGGAAGAAGGCGGGGCTGCGGCGTTCGGTGACGAGCATGACGCCCAGGCCGAGGACGAGGAGGCCGACGCCGATGACGAAGACGCTGCCGACGCCGAGGACGGTGGATCCCGATCCGTACGCCGGGTCCCACATGTCGACGAGGGTCTTGAGGAAGACGGCGGCCAGCAGGATCCCGCCCAGGAGGGGGAAGACGCCCTTGAAGAAGAGGTCGCGGGCGCTGCGCCGCAGTTCGGCGCGGAAGTACCAGGCGCAGGCGAAGGCGGTCAGCGAGTAGTAGAAGCAGATCATCAGGCCGAGCGCGAAGATCGTGTCGGTGAGGACGTTCTCGCTGACGAGGGTCATGACGGTGTAGAAGGCGCCGGTCGCGACGCCCGCCATGACGGTGGCGCGGCCCGGGGTCTTGAACTTCGGGTGGACCTTCGCGTACGCGGGCGGCAGCGCCTCGTACGCGGACATCGCGAGGACGGTGCGCGCCACCGGGATGAACGTGGTCTGGAGCGAGGCGGCGGCGGAGGCCAGGACCGCGATGAAGAGGAGGATGCCGAGGGCGGGGCCCATGACGGGGCCGGCGAGGGCGGCGAAGACGTTGTCGGAGGTCTCCGGGTTGGCGAGGCCGAGGCCCTTGTCGCCGGAGCCGACGGCCATCTGGGCGGCGATGCCGGTGGCCAGGTAGGAGCCGACCAGGACGACCATCGCGATGAGTGAGGCGCGGCCCGGGGTCTTGGCGGAGCCGGTGGTCTCCTCGTTGGTGGCGAGGCAGGCGTCCCAGCCCCAGTACATGAAGATCGAGAGGGAGAGGCCGGCGGTGAAGGCCGCCATGGACTCGACCGCGAAGGGGTTCATCCACTCCCAGGAGAAGTCGAGCCCGGTGTCGAAGCTGCCGGCGGACGCCTTCTGGAGGGCCATGGCGACGAAGACGGCGAGGACGACGAGTTGCAGGCCGACCAGGGTGTACTGGACGCCCTTGGTGGCGGTCATGCCGCGGTAGCTGATGGCGGTGGCGACGGCTATGAGGGTGAGGCAGGTGGCGATGTGGACGAGCTTGTTGTCGTCGAGGGCCGCGATCGAGGGGCTGCCGGTGATCTCGCCGGCCAGCAGCCAGAAGTAGGAGGTCGCCACTCCGGCCAGGTTGGACAGCACGATGATCGTGGCGATGACGAGGCCCCAGCCGCACATCCAGCCGATGCGCGGGCCGAAGGCCTTGACGGTCCAGGTGAAGGAGGTGCCGCAGTCGGGTACGGCCTTGTTGAGCTCGCGGTAGGCGAAGGCCACGAGGAGCATCGGGAGGAAGCCGGCCAGGAAGACGGCCGGCATCTGGACGCCGACCTCGCCGGCCGTCGAGCCGAGGGTGGAGGTCAGGCAGTAGACGGGGGCGACGGTGGAGACGCCGATGACGGCGCTGCCCACCAGTCCCACGGACCCCTTGCCGAGGCCCTTGCCGCGTACGTCGGTGACGTCGCGTGCCGTGTCTTCGGCCGCGGGCCGAACGTCCAGCTGAGTCATGCCAATGGACGTTAGAGCCTGCGGTTTCCACATCCGGAAGCTGAAAGTCCGGAATCTCCGAGTCCAATTGACCTTGGAATCCAGAGGCAGGGAAGGGGGCTGGGAAGCTTTGAAAGGCCTTCGCCCGGGCGTTACCCCCGGTTCACAGGACCCGGTCCGGCGGTTTCGGTATGCGGAAACCGTAGCCATGTCCGTTTTGCCGGATTGGAAATTTTCCCGCACCAGTTTTCCGCCCGCCCTGCGCCCCTCACCCCGCCCAGACGATCGCCTGCACCTCGCTGTACGCGTGCAGCGCGTACGAGCCCACGTCCCGCCCCACCCCCGAGCGCTTGAACCCGCCGAACGGCGCCTCCATGTTCCGCCCGACCGTGTTCACCCCCACCCCGCCCGCCCGCAGCCGCCGCGCCACGCGGAACGCGCGCTCCGCGTCCCGCGACCACACGTAGCTCAGCAGCCCGTAGTCGCTGTCGTTCGCCAGCGCCACCGCCTCGTCCTCGCCCCCGTCGAACGGCACCACCGACACGACCGGCCCGAAGACCTCCTCCCGGACCACCCGCATGTCCGCCGTGCAGTCGGCGAGCAGCGTCGGCGCCACGTAGAAGCCCCGGCCCCGGCTCCCGCCCGTACGGCCCCCGCCCGGGCCGACCGCCGGCCGCTGCCCGCCGTGCACGAGCCGGGCGCCCTCCTTGCGGCCCAGCTCCACGTACGCCTCCACCCGGTCCCGGTGCGCGGCCGAGATCACCGGGCCGACGACCGTGCCCCGCTCCGCCGGGTGCCCGATCCGCAGGTGCGCCGCATACCCGGCCAGCTTCCCGACCAGCTCCCCGTACACCGACCGGTGCACGATGACCCGGGTCGGCGCGGTGCAGATCTGGCCGCTGTAGAAGGAGAACGTGGTGCCGATGCCGGCGACGGCCGCGTCCAGGTCGGCGTCGTCGAGGACGACCGCCGCCCCCTTGCCGCCGAGCTCCATCAGCTGCCGCTTCATCGTGCGGCCGCAGACCTCCGCGATGCGCTGCCCGACCGCGGTGGAACCGGTGAACGACACCATGTCGACGTGCCCGGACGCCACCAGGGCCTCCCCGACGGCCGCCGACTGCCCGCCGACGACGTTGACGACGCCCGCCGGGACCCCGGCCTCGGCGAGCGCCTCCGCCATCCGGAACACCGACAGCGGGTCCTGCGGCGCCGGCTTGACGACCACCGTGTTCCCCATGGCCAGCGCGGGCGCGACCTTGCCCGCCGGGTTGGCCCACGGGTTGTTGTACGAGGTGATGCAGGCGACCACACCGACCGGCTGCCGCACCTCCAGCGCCCCCAGGACCGCGGACCGCCCCATCGGCCCGGCCGCCGTGACCTGCGGCGGCAGTCCGCGCTCCACCGGTTCCAGGGCGCCCCGCGCGTACCGCCGGAACCGGGCGGCCCCGACACCCACCTGCATCGCGCGGGCCACCGCCGTCGGCGCGCCGCTCTCCGCCCGGGCCAGCTCCGACCACGGCTCGGACTCCCGCCGGATCACGTCGGCGGCCCGGTCCAGGATCCGCGCCCGCTCCTGCGGATCCGTCCGCGACCAGCCCTCGAACGCCGCGGCCGCCGCCGCGGCCGCCTCCTCCACCTGCGCCGGGGATGCCTCCGGGGCCAGGCCGACCACCGACTCGTCCGCCGGGTCGACGACCTCGTAGTGGCCGCCCGCCGGCTCGACCCACTCCCCGCCGATGAACAGCCGCCGGGCGCCGTCGCCGCGCTGCGCGCCGCTCACCGGGTCGCCACCGTCTCCGTGTCACGGCCCGAGCGCAGCACCCGGCCCGGGACGGCGCCCGTCACCTCGTCGTCGCGGACCGTCTCCACACCGTTGACCCGCACCGAGACGATCCCCACGGCGCGCGCGTCGAGCCGCGGGCTGCCGCCGGGCAGGTCGTGGACGAGCGTCGCCGGGCCGGCGTCGATCCGCTCCGCGTCGAACAGCACCAGGTCCGCGTACGCGCCCTCCTCGATCCGGCCGCGCCCGCGCAGCCCGAACAGCCGGGCAGGGTCGTCGGACAGCATCCGCACCGCCTGCTCCAGCGGCACCAGGCGGCGTCCGCGCAGGCAGTCCCCGAGGAAGCGCGTCGTGTACGGGGCCCCGCACATGCGGTCCAGGTGCGCGCCGGCGTCGGAGCCGCCGAGCATGACGTCCTCGTGCTGCCAGGTCTGCGCGCGCAGCGCCCAGCTCGCCGGGTCGTTGTCGGTGGGCATCGGCCACAGCACCGTGCGCAGGTCGTCGTGGGAGCAGATCTCCACGAGGCAGGCGAAGGGGTCCTGGCCGCGTTCGGCGGCGACGTCGCGGACGACGCGGCCGGTGAGGCCCTCGTTCTCCTTGCTGTAGGTGTCGCCGATGACGTACCGCCCGAAGTCGGCGAGGCGGCGGAACACGCCCGCCTCGGGGCTGTCGGCGCGGCGCAGCATCTCCGCCCGGACGGCGGGGTCGCGCAGTTCGGCGATCCGCTCGGGGACGGGCAGGCCGAGGACGGCGCCCCAGCCGGGGATCAGGTTCAGTGCGCAGAACGAGCCCAGCGACATGTTCATGGGCGTGAGGATCGGCATGGTGAGGGCGACGATCCGCCCGCCGGCCCTGCGGGCGCGCTCGGAGGCGGCCAGCTGGCGGGGCACCCGGTCGGGGACGGCGGCGTCGATGGTGAGGACGTTCCAGTTCAGGGGCCGGCCGGCGGCGGCGCTCATGGCGACGAGCAGGTCGATCTCGGCGTCCGTGAAGCGGTCGAGGCAGCCGGCGACGATCGCCTCCAGCTGGGTGCCCTCGTGGTCGCCGACGGCGCGGGCGAGGGCGATCAGCTCGTCGGGGCGGGCGTGCCGGGAGGCGACGGGGGCGCCGTCGCCGTCGGAGTGGGTGGCGGACTGGGTCGTGGACAGGCCCCACGCGCCGGCGTCCATGGCCTCGTGGAGGAGGGCGGTCATCCGGTCGAGCTGGGCGGCGGTGGGCTGCCCGCCGACGGCGTCGGCGCCCATGACGTGGCGGCGCAGCGCGCAGTGGCCGACCATGAAGCCGGCATTGACGGCGATGCGGCCCTCCAGGGCGTCGAGGTACTCGCCGAAGGTGGACCAGGTCCAGTCGACGCCGTCCTCCAGGGCCTGCAGGGACATGCCCTCGACCTTGCTCATCATGCGGCGCGTGTAGTCGGCGTCCTCGGGGCGGCCGGGGTGCAGCGGGGCGAGGGTGAAGCCGCAGTTCCCCCCGGCGACGGTGGTCACGCCGTGGTTCATGGAGGGCGTGGCGTACGGGTCCCAGAACAGCTGGGCGTCGTAGTGGGTGTGCGGGTCGACGAAGCCGGGGCACAGGACGAGGCCGGAGGCGTCCTCGGCGGTGCGGGCCGGCTCGGTGACGGTGCCGGGGGCCGCGACGGCGGCGATCAGGCCGCCGCGTATGCCGACGTCGGCGGTGCGGGCGGGGGCGCCGGTTCCGTCGACGACGGTCGCGCCCCTGATGAGGTGGTCGAGCATGTCGGTGACGTCCCTTCTCGGGCCTTCTCGGGCCTTCAGGCGCCTTTAGGGCGTTCTCGCGCCTTCTCGGGCGTTCTCGCGCCCTCTCGGGTCGGCCGGCCGGAGCGGGAGGCAGGCCGCTGCTCCGCCCGCTCCGGCCGGGCATCGGGGCCCGGGGCTGTCCTCGCCGGGCCCCTGCCGGGGCGGCGGTCCGGGAAACCGCCGGCCCGGATCCTCAGGCGGCCTGCCGGAAGCGGGTGGTGCGGTGCACCGGGTCGGTGTCGATCTGCGGGATGACGTGCTCGCCGATCAGCTTGATCGTCGTCATGGTGTCCTCGTACGACACGCCCGTCGGCAAGCCGAAGGACAGCTGGTCGGCGCCGGCCTGCTCCCACCGCCGGCACTGCGCGAGGACCTCGGAGGGGTCGCCGCAGATCAGCAGCTCCTCGGCGATGAGGAGCTCGATGATCTCGGCGTTGTACTCCGGGAGGATCTCGGGCCACTGCGGGATCGCCTCGGGGCGCGGGAAGGTGTCGTGGTAGCGGAAGACGAGGGACTGGAAGCGGTTCATGTGCGCGTTGACGGCGATCTCGACGGCCTTGTCGTGGGTCTCGGCGCAGATCGCGGTCGAGGTGACCATGACGTTGTCGTTGACGAACGCGCCGATGGCCTCCGCCTCGCGGATGGCCGTCTTGTACTGGTCCAGCACCCACTCCATGTCGGAGACCTTCTGCACGCTGAAGCCGAGGACGCCGAGGCCCTTGCGGGCGGCCATCGCGTAGGAGGAGGGGGAGCCGGCGGCGTACCACATGGCGGGGTGGGCCTTGCCGTACGGCTTGGGGAAGACCTTGCGCGGGGGCAGCGACCAGTGCTTGCCCTGGAACCCCTCGTACTCCTCCTGGAGGAACATCTTGGGGAACTCCGCGATGGTCTCCTCCCAGATCTCCTTCGTGTGGTTCATGTCCGTGATGCCGGGCAGGAAGCCGAGGATCTCGTGGCTTCCGGCGCCGCGGCCGGTGCCGAACTCGAAGCGGCCCCGGGAGAGGTGGTCGAGCATGGTGACCTTCTCGGCCACCTTGACCGGGTGGTTGACCTGGGCGAGCGGGTTGAAGATGCCGGATCCGAGGTGGATGCGCTCGGTGGCATGGGCGAGGTAGGCGAGGAAGACCTCGTTCGCCGACAGGTGGGAGTACTCCTCCAGGAAGTGGTGCTCGGAGGCCCAGGCGTACTTGAAGCCGGACTTGTCGGCCTGGATGACGTACTCGGTCTCCTCGACCAGTGCCCTGTGCTCCGCCGCGGGGTCGACCTCGGAACGCGCCTGAGGCACGTATCCCTGCACGAAGAGCCCGAATTCCAAGGGGGTTCACCGTCCTCACGTTTCTGACGCCTCGTCAGTTCGGATGGGGTCGACTGTTCCACCGGGCGCGGGGGAGCGTCAATACTGACGGAGCGTCAGAATGTCGGGGGCCCCGGGTCACCCGTTCAGGAGCGGCCCCACCTCCGCCCCGAACGCCTCGATCTGGTCCACCAGTTCCGCCCGCCCCCGACTGCGGAACCGCACCTGGACCTGGTCCACGCCGATCGCCCCGTACTCCCGCAGCGACTCCGCCAGCGCCTCCGGCTTCCCCGACAGCGTCCGCCGGCCCACCCCCCACGCCGGCTCCCCCACGTACAGCGCCTCCGTGATCGCCCCGACCGTGAACGGGCCCGCCGCCCCCGCCGCCTCCCGCAACCCCCTGATCCGCGCGATCTGCGCCGGAAGCCGGTCCCGCGGATCACCCTGCGGCAGCCAGCCGTCCCCCCGCAGCACCGCCCGCCGCACCGCCGCCGGCGACGAACCCCCCACCCACACCGGCACCCGCTCCTGCACCGGCCGCGGCAACTGCGCCAGATCCCGGAACGCGAACCGCTCCCCCTCGAACACCGGGTACTCCTCCGGGCCCAGTGCGGCACGCAGCGCGTCCACGCACTCGTCGAGCAGCGCCCCGCGCCCGGCGAAGTCGGCACCGACCGCCTCGAACTCCTCCCGCACGTGACCGGCGCCGACCCCCAGCACCAGGCGGCCGCCCGACAGGCGGTCCACCGTCGCATACTGCTTCGCCGCGGCCAGCGGATGCCGCAGCCCCACCACTGCGACATGGCTCAGCAGCCGCACCCGCTCCGTGATCCCGGCGAGGAACGCCAGCACCGCCACCGGGTCGTACCAGACCGCGCCCATCGCACCGGCGAGGCGGCGCGGTATCGCCACGTGATCGCAGGTCGCGACGTACGCGAACCCCGCCCGGTCCGCCGCCCGCGCCGCCTCGGCCAGGTCCTCGGCGCCGGCCGAGGCCTCCCACGGCTCGGCGTACAGGGGGCTCTGCGACTGGACGGGCAGCTGCAACCCGTACACCAGCCGGCCCTCCGGAAACACGCGCACCGAACCCGCCATGCCACACCTCGCCTTCGTCCACGGCCCGCCGCCGTGCGGGCGACGGGGGACATCGTGGTAGCTGACTGGGCGTCAGACAAGGGGTGGGGGCTCGCGGGCAGGGCAGGCAGGGCAGGGCGGGGCAGGGCTCCGGACAGGGCAGGGCGGCGAAGGGGTCAGAATCCCCGGGGGCCCATGGCGATCACCGGCTTCGCCGCCGGGTCCAGGACGGTCAGGAGCCGCGCCATGGCCTCCTTCGAGATGCCGACACAGCCCTGGGAGGGGCCGTCGTGGTCCACGTGCAGCCAGATGTTCCCGCCCTTGGCCGCGCCTTCCGGTTTCACCGGGTCGAGGGGCGACGTCCCCCGCCGACGGTTGAAGTCGATCGCGATGACGTAGTCGAAGGACCCCTCCAGCGACTCGCCCTCCACGCCGTGCCCCGACGCCACGAAGGCCCGGCTGCGGTCGTACGGCAACCGCGTGCCCGGCGGCTTCGGCAGCAGACCACCCGCATCGCTCAGCGAGAACACCCCTTCGGGGGACGTCAGATCACCGTACCGGCGGTCCGCGGACCACCCCTTCGCGCCGTTCCGCGCGGGCCAGCTCTCCGCGAGCACCCAGTCGGCACCGGCGGCGGGCCGGGTGTAGAGCGCCGCTGTGGCGTGCGAGGAGTCCCGGCCGTGGCCCGTCACCAGGACCAGCTGCCGCGACTCGGCCGGGATCCGCGCCACCGTCCGCTCGCTCACCCCGGACAGCCCTTGCAGGGGGTCCCGTTCCCGCGCCCGCACGACGCGGCCCTCCTGCGCGGCGGGGGGCCGGTCGTCGGATCTGTACGCCCGCGCCTCGGTGGCCCCGGAAACGCCGTCGACGGCATGAACCCAGGCCGCAGTGCAGGCCAGAAGACCGAGGGCCGCACCGGCACCGGCGCGCTTGACCGTACGGGACCGCAGGGAGCCGGCCCGGAGACGCTTGCTCATTCCCCCGACCGTACACAGAACGCACCCGGGAGGTGACACGGCGTGGACGGCGCGGCGGGGAGAGGAAGGGGGAGTAGGCGGACGGGAGTGGCGGATGGGGTGGGGGTGGGGGTGGGGGTGGGGGTGGGGGTGGGGGTGGCGGGGGTTGATGGATCGGGGTCGGGAGATGGACGGCGGGAGTGGGGTTCGGCGGGAGCCGATGGGTCGGGGTCGGTAGTGGTACTGGGGGTGTCCCGGGCAGTTGATGGTGTCCGGGGCGTGCCGGTCCCTCAAGGGCGCGCCCGTTGGGCGCGTCGCTGCGCGATGGCCCTGGCGGGCCACCCTTGACCGACCGACCCGTCCCGGAGGCATTTTTTCTGCCGGGACGCCCCCAGGGGAACGGCCAGGGGGTACGTGGACCATTCAGGGCCATCAGAGCCGCCGCCCTCCCGCCCCGCGGGCCGCGTCCCGTCCCACCGGCATCAGCAGACCCGCCGACGGGAGCCCAGGCCGGCTGTGACGTGGCGAAACGACGCCCAGAGCATCATCCGCAGGCAGGAACGCGGCAGATCGCTACAGAGGCGCTCTCGGCTCAGCGTCCGACGGCCGTCAGGGGCGGGGGCGGCGCGGCAGACCGCTACAGGGGCGCCCTCGGCTCAGCGACTGATCGCAGGATTGCAGGGGGCGGGGGCGGAAGGGGCCTTCTGCCACAGACGCCGGTATACGAGGAGGGGGGAGCGGGCAGGGTGGCGCTTCGCCGCCCCCGACGGCCTTCAGCCGCCACAGGATGAGCAGCACGGAGCGAGCCGGTGCGCTTCGCCGCCCCGGACGGCAGCCGGACGCCGACGTGAGAGAAGCGCGCAGCGAGGTGGGGCGCTTCGCGGCCCCAAGTGGCGGCCGGACGCCGTGCAGACGGAGGCGTGTAGCGATCCGGCGCGCCGCCCCGGCCCCTGACGGCCGCCGGACGCTGAGCCGAGGGCGCGCACGCAGTGATCTGTCGCGTCCGCCCCGGCCGCTGACGGCCGCCGGACGCTGAGCCGACGGCGCCCACGTAGCGATCCGGCGCGCTCCTGTCTGCGGATGATGCTCTGGACGTCGTTTCACGACGTCACGGCCTTCCCGGGCTCCCGTCGACGGGACGGCTGATGCCGGTGGGTGGGATGCGGCCGCCGGGGCGGGAGGGGAGGATCTCTGATGGCCCCTTGCGGCTCGTGGTCCTCCAGGCCGTCCCTCCCCCTGGGGGCTTCCCGGCAGCTCTTTGTCTTTCCGGTGCGGGTCGGTTTGTCAAGGGTGGCCGCAAGGCCATCGCGCAGCGACGCGACCAACGGGAGCGCCCTTGACAAGCCGGTCCGCGCCGGAACGACAATGGGCAGCCGGGAAGCCCCCAGAACGCCACCGTCCCCGAGTCGCCGGCTCCCGTCTTCCGCCGGTTCGCCGTCGCCTCTCCGACGCCGAGCCCCTCCCTCCCGGACTTCCCCCCTCCTCCGACGCTTCCGTCGCCCTCGGCCCCTCTTCCCCTCCTGCGCCCCCGTCGTACGCTGGGATGATGAGAACTCCCAGGCACGCAGCGCGCATTGTCGTTTTGGATCCCGAGGGGGCCGTGTTCCTGTTTCGGGAGAACAACGTCGAGGTCGGGATCCACTGGCTGCCGCCCGGTGGGGGCATCGATCCGGGGGAGACTCCCGAGCAGTGTGTGCGGCGGGAGTTGCGGGAGGAGACCGGGTGGACCGATCTCCGGCCTCAGCGGCTGCTGTGCACCTGGGAGCACGACTTCACCCACCAGGGCGTCCGCGTCCGCCAGTACGAGCACATCTACGTCACCTCCGGGCCGCGGCGGGAGCCCGTGCCGGAGGATCCGCGGGCCCACTGGCGGTGGTTGTCGCCCGATGTGCTGGCCGGGCTCGGGGAGCCGTCGTGGCCGCCGCGGCTGGCGGAGCTGCTGGCCCGCGGGGCGGTCGAGCCGGTGCACCTGGGGCTGGTGGGCTGAGCCCTCGCCCTGCTGGGCCGGGCGGGCGCGGGCGCGCCGCGGCCGGCGCGCCCCGGCTCCGTCAGCTGCCCGTCGCCGTTGCCCTGGCGTACAGGGTCGCCGCGTAGTCACCGAGGACGGTGCTCGTGGAGACGTCGTCCGTGTCGCCGCCCGTGAGGATGCCGATGATGCGGCCGTCGCGGGCGATCCAGGCGCTGCCGCTCGTGCCGCTCGGGAATCCCGCGCAGTCGAAGCGCTGGCGGGTCGGGGTTTCGCGTACGGCGGTGGCGGTGCAGGTGTGGGGGGCCTTGCGGTCGGCCGGGTAGCCGGTGACGGTGACCTGTTCGCCGGCGCGGCCCGTGGTGTCGAGGGGCGCGCCGCCGGTGACGTCCTCGATGTTGCGGCCGGAGGCGTCGGGGGCGAGGCGTACGAAGGCGAGGTCGTAGTCGTCGTCGGCGCCCCCGTCCCAGCGGGGGTCTTCGAAGACCTCCTCGATCTTCCAGGTGCCGTACGGGGTGGTGCCGCCCGCGTACGCGGGTGCGAAGACGGCGCCCTGGCCGGTGGGCTTGCCGGCGAGGAGGCAGTGGCCGGCGGTGACGATGAGGTTCCTGCCGGGGCTCTGCACGACGGTGGCGGTGCAGAAGTGGCGGCCCTGCACAGCGCCCTCGAACAGGGCTCCGGTGAAGGCGGCCGGGGTGCCGGGGGCGGGGGTGCCGGGGGCCGCGAGCTGCGGTTGCTTCGCGGATTGCGGGAGCGAAGTCAGGCTGGGGGTGGGCTCGGCGGCGGGGGCGGCTGCGGTGCGCGGTGCGGGGCTGCCGCCCGGGTCGGGGACGACCTTCGTCATGGCCGCTGACGCGCCGATTGCCGCTATGGCGCACAACACGCCGGTCACCAGGTTCCGCTTGTCCACCGCTGCCCACCCCTTCAGCTTTGCTCTGGCGAAGCATGCCTGGGGGTGGGGGCCTGTCGCAAGGGGCTGCCCGGCCATGCCGGGGCCGGGGCGGGCGGTGCGGGTTCAGGCGCCCGGCCAGAGGCCTTCGGGGGTGAGGCCGAGGAGGTCGATGGCGTTGCCGCGGACGATGCGTTCGACGGTGTCGGGGGCGAGGTGGCCCATCTGGGCCTCGCCGACTTCGCGGGACTTGGGCCAGGTGGAGTCGGAGTGCGGGTAGTCGGTCTCGTACAGGACGTTGCCGACGCCGATGGCGTCGAGGTTGCGCAGTCCGAAGGCGTCGTCGAAGAAGCAGCCGTGGACGTGCTCGGCGAAGAGTTCGGACGGCGGGCGCAGCACCTTGTCGGCGACGCCGCCCCAGCCGCGGTTCTCCTGCCAGACGGTGTCGGCGCGTTCCAGGATGTACGGGATCCAGCCGATCTGGCCTTCGGCGTACATGATCCGCAGGTTCGGGAAGCGTTCGAACTTGCCGCTCATCAGCCAGTCGACCATGGAGAAGCAGCAGTTGGCGTAGGTGATGGTGGAGCCGACGGCGGGCGGGGCGTCGGCGGAGGTGGAGGGCATGCGGGAGGAGGAGCCGATGTGCATGGCGATGACGGTGCCGGTCTCGTTGCACGCGTCGAGGAAGGGGTCCCAGGCGTCGGTGTGGATGGAGGGCAGGCCGAGGTGCGGGGGTATCTCGGAGAAGGCGACGGCGCGGACGCCGCGGGCGGCGTTGCGGCGGACCTCGGCGGCGGCGAGGGCGGCGTCCCACAGGGGGACGAGGGTGAGGGGGATGAGCCGGCCGCGGGCGTCGGGGCCGCACCACTCCTCCACCATCCAGTCGTTGTAGGCGCGGACGCAGAGGAGGCCGAGGTCGCGGTCGCGGGCCTCGGTGAAGGTCTGGCCGCAGAAGCGCGGGAAGGTGGGGAAGCACAGTGCGGACTGGACGTGGTTGGCGTCCATGTCGGCGAGGCGTTCGGGGACGGAGTGGGAGCCGGGGCGCATCTGCCCGTAGGTGATGACCTCCAGGCGGATCTCGTCGCGGTCGAAGCCGACGGCGGTGTCGAGGCGGGTGAGGGGGCGGTGGAGGTCCTCGTAGACCCACCAGTCGCCGAGGGGTCCGTCGTCGCCGGGTGCGCCCATGACCGGGGCGAACCTCCCGCCGAGGAAGGTCATTTCCTTCAGGGGGGCGCGGACGATGCGGGGGCCGGTGTCGCGGTACCGGGACGGGAGCCGGTCCTGCCAGACGCGAGGGGGTTCGACCGTGTGGTCGTCCACCGAAATGATCCTCGGGAAGGTCTCCATGGGGCCCACGGTAGCGCTGATCTGACGCACCGTCAGCTACTTGGGGGGTGATCGGCCCGACACGGGCTGACGGGTACGTCCGAGACAGGGCAGACTGACCCTTACACCGACGGAAGGCAGGGGAGGACGACCGATGGACGGCATACCGGCCATCCCGCAGCAGCGGAACCACCCCGAGGCAGCCCGGCGCACCCCCGGGGCCGCCCGGACCGCCCCCGGGCCGAAAGCCGCCGCGCCCGCCCCAAAGGCGTGCCCCGCCGCGCCCGAACCCGCGCCGCCCGCACCCGCGGCGCCGGACGCCGCGTCGCCCGCCGCACCGCCCGCGGGCGCGGGGGCCGGCGCCGGGTCGCGCTTCGCCGTCCTCGGTCCGATCCGCGCCTGGCGCGACGGCACGGCCCTCCCCTCCGGCACCCCGCAGCAGCGCGCCCTCCTCGCGGTCCTCCTGCTCCGCGACGGCCGCACCGCCACCGCCCGCGAGCTGATCGACGCGATCTGGGGCGACGACCCGCCCCAGCAGGCCCTCGCCACCATCCGCACCTACGCCTCCCGCCTGCGCAAGATCCTCGAACCGGGCACCCTCGTCACCGAGTCCGGCGGCTACGCCGTCCACACCCCGCCCGGCACCCTCGACCTCGCCCTCGCGCGCGGCCTCGCCGCCGACGCCGAGCGGGCCCGCACCGCCGGCGACCGCGACCACGCCCGCACCCTGCTCTCCCGCGCCCTCGACCTGTGGGACGGCGAACCCCTCGCCGGCGTCCCCGGCCCGCACGCCGAGACCGAGCGCACCCGCCTCGCGGAATGGCAGCTCCAACTGCTGGAGGCCCGCCTCGACCTCGACCTGGAGGTCGGCCACCACGCCGAGGCCGTCTCCGAGCTCACCGCCCTCACCGCCGCCCACCCCCTGCGGGAGCGCCTGCGCGAGCTGCTGATGCTCGCCCTCTACCGCAGCGGCCGCCAGGCCGAGGCCCTCGCCGTCTACGCCGACACCCGCCGGCTCCTCGCCGACGAACTCGGCGTCGACCCCCGCCCCGAGCTGTCCGCACTCCAGCAGCGCATCCTGCGCGCCGACGCCGAACTCGCCCGCGCCGAGGCGCCGCCGGCCGCCGCGGCCCCCGTCCACGTACGGCCCGCGCAGCTGCCCGCCACCGTCCCCGACTTCACCGGGCGCACCACCTTCGTCTCTGAGCTCCGCGAGATCCTCTCCGCCGCCGACGGGCAGGTCATGGCCGTCTCCGCGCTCGCCGGGATCGGCGGCGTCGGCAAGACCACCCTCGCCGTGCACGTCGCGCACGCCGCACGCCCGCACTTCCCCGACGGGCAGCTGTACGTCGACCTCCAGGGCACCGAGCCCCGCCCGGCCGAGCCCGTCGCCGTCCTCGGCTCGTTCCTGCGGGCGCTGGGCACCCCCGACACCGCCATCCCGGACACCGCGGACGAGCGGGCCGCGCTCTACCGCTCCGCCCTCGACGGCCGCCGCGTGCTCGTCCTCCTCGACAACGCCCGCGACGCGGCCCAGGTCCGCCCGCTGCTGCCGGGCACCGCGGGCTGCGCCGCCCTCGTCACCAGCCGGGTCCGCATGGCGGGCCTCGCCGGCGCCCACCTCGTCGACCTGGACGTGATGAGCCCCGAGGAGGCCCTCCAGCTGTTCACCCGGATCGTCGGCGCGGAGCGGGTCGGCGCCGAACGGCAGGCCGCCCTCGACGTCGTCGGCGCCTGCGGCTTCCTGCCGCTCGCGATCCGGATCGCCGCCTCCCGCCTCGCCGCGCGCCGCACCTGGACGGTGTCCGTGCTCGCCGCGAAGCTCGCCGACGAGCGCCGCCGCCTCGACGAGCTCCAGGCCGGCGACCTCGCCGTCAAGGCCACCTTCGAGCTCGGCTACGGGCAGCTGGAGCCCGCCCAGCAGCGCGCCTTCCGCCTCCTCGGCCTCGCCGACGGCCCCGACATCTCCCTCGCCGCGGCCGCCGCCGCCCTCGACCTGCCCGAACACGACACCGAGGACCTGCTGGAGGCTTTAGTCGACTGCTCCCTGCTGGAGTCGGCGGCGCCCGGCCGCTACCGCTTCCACGACCTCGTACGCCTCTACGCGCGTGCCTGCGCCGAGCGCGACGAGCCGGACCCCGCCGAGCGGGACGCCGCCCTGGACCGGCTGCTGGACTTCTACCTGGCGACCGCCTCCGCCGTGTACGCCGTCGAACGGCCCGGCGACCGGCTTCCCGCCCACCTCGCCGCCACCGCCCACCCCGGCCTCGCCTTCACCGAGCCGCGCGCAGCCCTGGACTGGCTGTACGCCGAAGCCGACCCGCTGCTGGCCTGCGTACGCCAATCCGCCCTGCGCACCACCGGCCGCGCCGACGTCCTGCGCCGGGCCGTCGACCTGCTGTGGGCGGCCAAGGACCTCACCGAGTCCGGCGCCAACTCCAAGCAGTACGAGTCCGCCGCGGTCGCCCTGCGCGACGCGGCGCGCGCCGCGAAGGACCCGCACGCCGAGGGCCGCGCCCGCACCGCGCTGACCAACGTCCACCTGGTCGCCGGCCGGTTCGCGGAGGCCGACGACGAGGCCCGGCAGGCGATGGTCCTGGCCCGCGAGGCCGGCGACCCCCTGCCCAGCTGCTGGGCGCCGAACGACCGCGGCATCATCGCCCTCTACCAGGGCCGCCACGCCGACGGCGAGCGGTACCTGCTGGAGGCCATCGACAACTTCCGGGCCGACGCCAACCACATCGGCGAGGCCAGCGCCCTGTGCAACCTCTCCCGCATCCACGTCGAGCTGGGCCGCCTCGCCAGCGCCATCGACCTCGCCGAGCAGGGCATCGCCATATACGACCGGATGGGCCTGACCCTGCGCCTGGCCAACGGCCGGTACGCCCTCGGCATCGCCCTCACCCAGGCCGGCCGGCTCTCCGAGGCGCTGACGCAGCTCACCGAGGCGCTCGCCCTGTTCCACGACAACCGCCAGCCGCTGTGGGAGGGCGTCACGCACTTCCGGCTCGCGGAGGCGCACCTGGCGGCGCGCCGGCCGACGCTGGCCGCCGCCCACGCCGAGCAGGCCATCGCGCTGCGCGGGATCGGCGGCGAATGGCGCCGGGCGACGGTCCTGACGGTGCTGGGCAGGGCCCTGCACGGGCTGGGGCAGCGGGACCGGGCCCGGGCCTGCTGGCGGGACGCCGAGGCCGTGTTCGCGGGGCTCGGGTCGCCGGAACTCGCCGAGGTGCGGGCCCTTCTGTCGTCGGAGATCGCTGCCTGACCGCCCGGCTCGGGCCGCGGCCCGGGGCGCCGTACGGAGGCATTCATCGTTCGTTTATCGCCGTCCGACACGATGGATGCATCGACTCACCGCGTCGGGGGGCGCGGGAGTCCTGTTGGACCGCCCGTTCGGCGGTCCGCGGGGGAATCGCCGAACGGGCCCAGCAATCCATCAGGAGATCCGATGACGACGAACGAGAACGTCCTGCCGAACGAGAGCGACATCATCCCGCTCGACAACCACGCGTCGGGCATCGGGATCAAGCCCGTCGAGGGGACCGCCGCGACGGACACCGACATCACGCCGATGGACAACCACGCTTCCGGCATCGCCATCAAGCCGGTCGACAAGCCGGCTGCGGACGAGGACATCGTGACGCTGGACAACCACGCGTCCAGCCCTCGCCCGTAGGCCGCACGGCGTCCCACGGGGGATACGGGGGGCGCACACGGGCCGCGGGAGCCGACGGGGGACGTCGGGCTCCCCCGGCCCAGGGGGGACGGGGGAGCAAGGCCTCGCGGGGACCACGGGGGACACGGGGTCCCCGCGGGGAGCACGACACGGGGGAGCACGACACGGGGGGAGCACCGCCGCACCACGTACGACCGCACCACCGCACGGCCGGCCCGTCCGGTCGGTGACGGCGGCCGCGGTGGCCCGGAGGGGGAGCCACCGCGGCCGCCGCACGTGCGCGTACCACCGCCGGGCCTGTTTAGGGTGGGGGCGTGTTCACCTCACAGGGTCCGAGCCTGCGCGAGCTCGCCGTCCAGGCCTTCTCCTCGGTCGAGCGGGGCTACGACCTCCTCGCGCCCAAGTTCGACCACACCCCCTTCCGCACCCCGGACCGCCTCCTCGACACCGTCGAGGAGGCCCTCGCGGCGTCGGAGGGCTCCTTCGGGGACGGCCTCGACGTCTGCTGCGGCACCGGGGCGGCGCTCGGCATGCTGACGCGGCTCTGCCGGGGCCGGGTCACCGGCGTCGACCTCAGTGCGGGCATGCTCGCCGAGGCGGAGCGCGCCCACGGCGCCGCCGACCGCGTCGACCTCGTGCGCGCAGACGCCCGCGCCCTGCCGGCCGGGCTGGCCGGCGGCTACGACCTGGCCGTCAGTTTCGGCGCGTTCGGGCACTTCCTGCCCGCCGAACGGCCCGCCCTGTTCTCCGGCGTGTACGGGGCGCTGCGCCCCGGCGGTGTGTTCGCGTTCCCGATCGGGGCGCCGCTGCCGCCGTCCTCGCCGCTGTGGTGGGCGGTGGCCGGCTTCGACGCGGTGATGCGGGTGCGGAACGCGGTGTGGCGGCCCCCGTTCGTCATGTACTACCGGACGTTCCCGTGGGGCGGGGTGCGCCGGGACCTGGCGGCCGCCGGGTTCGCGGTGGAGACGCTGCCGCTGGAGCACTTCGGCCGGCGCCCGGACGGCAGCCCCCGCTGGCGCCTGGTCCTGGCCCGCAGGCCGGGCGGGGCGCAGAGCTAGTGCTTGCCGCCCCGCCGGCTCAGGCGCCGGGGCGGGCGGTGCGCAGGGCGCGTTTGAGGACCTTGCCGCTTGCGTTGCGCGGGAGTTCGGCGAGGAACTCCACGGTCCGCGGCACCTTGTAGTTGGCCATCTCCCGGCGCGACCAGGCGATCAGGTCGTCGGCGGTGAGCGTCGAGCCGGGCCTGCGGACCGCGTACGCCTTGCCGACCTCGCCGAGGCGCGCGTCGGGGACGCCGACGACGGCGACGTCCGCGATGTCGGGGTGGAGGGCGAGGAGCTGCTCGATCTCGGCGGGGTAGGCGTTGAAGCCGCCGACGATGAACATGTCCTTGATCCGGTCGGTGATGCGCAGGTTCCCGGCGTCGTCCAGGACGCCGACGTCTCCGGTGCGCAGCCAGCCGTCGGGGGTGAGGGCGCGGGCGGTCTCCTCCGGGTCCTCGAAGTAGCCCTGCATGACCTGGTGGCCGCGGACGAGGACCTCGCCGGGCCGGCCGGCGGGCAGGGGGCGGCCGTCGGGGCCGGCGATGCGGACCTCGGTGCCGGGGACGGCGCGCCCGGAGGTGTTGGCGACGACGTCGTCGGGGTCGCCGCGGCGGCACATGGTGACGATGCCGGCGGCCTCGGAGAGCCCGTAGGCGGTGAGGACGGTGGCGATGCGGAGTTCGCCGCGGAGCCGTTCGACGAGGCGGAGGGGGACGACGGCGGCGCCGGTGACGACGAGGCGCAGCGCGGACAGGTCGTGCCGGTCGCGGTGGGGGTGGTCGAGGAGGGACTGGTGGAGGGTGGGCGGGCCGGGGAGGACGGAGATGCGTTCGGCGGCGATGTTGGCGAGGACGGTCCCGGTGTCGGAGACGGGCTGGGGGACCATCGTGGCGCCGCGCATGAGGCAGGCGAGGATGCCGGCCTTGTAGCCGAAGGTGTGGAAGAACGGGTTGACGATCAGGTAGCGGTCGCCGGCGCGGAGTCCGGCGAGCTCGCTCCACAGCTCGTAGCAGCGCAGGGACTGGGCGTGGGTGGTGACGGCGCCCTTCGGGCTTCCGGTGGTGCCGGAGGTGAAGACGATGTCGGAGGGGGCGTCGGGGCGGATGGCGTCGGCGCGGCGGCGGACCTCGGCGGCGGGGACGGTGTCGCCGGAGGCGAGGAAGTCCTTCCAGGTGCGGAAGTCCTGCGGGGCGTCGTCGGCGAGGACGACGACCTGTTCGAGGTGCGGGAGCCCGGGCAGGGGGCCGCGGGCGGGGGCCGCCGCCGGCGGGCAGGCGGGGCAGGCGGGGCCGGGGCGGTCGGGGCGGTCGGGGCGGTCGGGGCGTTCGGCGGCGGCGCGGCGCAGGGAGGCCACGTAGGAGGTGCCGAGGAAGGTGCCGGTGACGAAGAGGAGCCTGGCCCGGCTGCGGTCGAGGACGTACGCGGCCTCGGCGCCCTTGAACCGGGTGTTCAGGGGGACGAGGACAGCGCCCGCGCAGACGGCGCCGAGGGCGCAGGTGATCCAGTCGGGGGTGTTGGGCGCCCAGACGGCGACGCGGTCGCCGGGGCGGATCCCGGCGGCGATGGCGGCGGCCGCGGCGCGCTCGACGCGCTCGCCGAGGGCCCGGTAGGTGAGGCGGGTACGGCCGTCGGCGACGGCCTCGCGGTCGGCGTGGCGGGCGGCGGCGTCGCGGACGAGCCCGGCGATGGTGCCCCAGCGGAGGTCGCCGCGGACGCCTTCGTCGGCGGGGGCGTCGGCGGGCCGGGGCCCGGGGGCGGGCGTACCGCCGCCCCGCGCCGCAGCCCCGTACGCCGTGCTGCCGTGTGTGTGCCCGCGGTCGGTGCTGCCTGCGCGCCGGTCCATCGTCCGCCTCCCCGCCACCCCATAGCTGACTGTTCGTCAGATTAGCTGTACCCTTCGCGGCTGTCAGCACTGGCGACGTCCCCCGGAGGCGGCGATGGCGGCAACCCTCAAGGACGCTACGGCGATCGTCGGCATCGGCCAGACGCCCTTCGCCAGACGCCTCCCCCAGTCCGAGAAGGAGCTGGCCTGCCGGGCGATCCTCGCCGCCCTCGACGACGCGGGCATCGCGCCCGGCGAGGTCGACGCGTTCGCGTCCTACACCATGGAGGAGACCGACGAGGTCGAGGTCGCCAAGGCCATCGGCGCCGGCGACGCCACCTTCTTCTCCAGGGTCGGCTACGGCGGCGGCGGCTCCTGCGCCACCATCGGCCACCTCGCCGCCGCCATCGCCACCGGCCAGGCGAGCGTCGGTGTGGCCTGGCGTTCCCGCAAGCGCGGCTCCGGCCCCCGCCCCTGGACCAACACGGCCGTGCAACTCCCCACGCCCGGCCAGTGGACGCGCCCCTTCGGGCTGCTGCGCCCCGCCGACGAGATCGCCATGCTGGCCCGCCGCTACATGCACGAGTACGGCGCCACCCGCGACCACCTCTTCAACGTGGCCATGGCCTGCCGCAACCGGGCCAACGAGAACCCCGCCGCGATCATGTACGAGCGGCCGCTGACCCGCGAGATGTACATGACCTCCCGCATGGTCAGCGAGCCGCTGTGCCTCTTCGACAACTGCCTGGAGACCGACGGCGCCCTCGCCTGCGTCGTCGTCTCCGCCGCCCGCGCCCGCGACTGCCGCCACCGGCCCGTCCACGTCCACGCCGCCGCGCAGGGCCTGCCCTCCCAGCACCACGGCATGGTCAACTACTGGAACGACGACCCCCTGTCCGGCCCCGCCTGGACGGCCGCCCGCCACCTGTGGAAACGGGCCGACTTCGGCCCGCAGGACGTCGACACCGCCCAGATCTACGACGCCTTCACCCCGCTCGTCCCCCTCTCCCTGGAGGGCTACGGCTTCTGCGGGCGCGGCGAGGGCGGCGCCTTCACCGAGGGCGGCGCCCTGGAGACGGGCGGCCGGCTCCCGATCAACACGGGCGGCGGCGGCCTGTCGGAGGCGTACGTGCACGGCTTCAACCTGATCACCGAGGGCGTCAAGCAGCTCCGCGGCACCTCCACCGCCCAGGTGCCGGACGCCCGGACCTGCCTGGTGACCGCGGGCGAGGGCGTCCCCACGTCCGCGATCCTGCTGCGCGCCTGACGGCCGGGCGACCGGCCCACGAAAGGAGCGAGACCGCCATGACCGCCACCCCGACCGCCCCCACCCCCGCGGACGCCCTGCTCGCGCCCGTCCCCGACGAGGACGGCGCCCCGTTCTGGGAGTACGCCGCCCGCGGCGAGCTCCGCGTGCAGGCCTGCACCGCCTGCGGCCGGCTGCGCTTCCCGCCGCGCCCCTGCTGCCCGCACTGCCGCTCCTTCGACTCCCACTGGCAGCCCGTCGACGGCCGCGGGCGGATCTGGTCGTACGTGCGCCCGCACCCGCCGCTGCTGCCCGCGTACGCCGCCCACGCCCCCTACACCGTCGTCCTCGTCGAGCTCGCCGACGCACCCGGCATCCGGCTCGTGGGCAACCTCGTCGCCTCGGCGGACGCCCCGCTCGGCTCGGCCGACCCGGCCGCCGTGCGCATCGGCGCCCGGGTCCGGGCCGTCTTCGCCGACTGCGGCGGCGTCACCGTGCCGCGCTGGGTGCCGGAGAAGCCGTGACACTGCGGGTGGAGCGGGACGCGGCCGCCGGGGTCGCCGTCGTCACCCTGGACCGGCCGCACCGGCACAACGCGATCGACCTCGCGACCGCCGCCGCCCTGGGCGCGCTGTGGCGGGAGCTCCGCCGCGACGACGGGGTGCGGGCGGTGGTGCTGACGGGGGCGGGCAGCACCGCGTTCTGCACGGGCCTCGACCGCGGCGCCGACATCCCCCAGCCGGGATCGCCGTACTCGCTGGACGACCCGCTGCTCGCGGTCGGCCCGAAGGCGTGCGACCTGTGGAAGCCGGTCGTCGCCGCCGTCAACGGCATGGCCTGCGGCGGGGCGTTCTACCTGCTGGGCGAGTCGGAGTTCCTGATCGCGGCGGACACGGCGGAGTTCTTCGACCCGCACACCTCCTACGGGATGGTCAGCGCGTACGAGGCCGTGTACATGGCGCAGCGGATGCCGTTCGGGGAGGCCGCCCGGCTGGCGCTGATGGGGACGGCGGAGCGGCTGTCGGCGCGGCGGGCGTACGAGATCGGGCTGGTGTCGGAGCTGGCCGCGCCCGCGGAGCTGCGGGCGGCGGCGCTGCGAACGGCGCGGACGCTGGCGTCGTTCCCGCCGGAGGCCGTGCAGGGCACCGTACGGGCCCTGTGGTCGGCGAAACAGGCCGTGCTGCAGCAGGCGCTGGCACAGGCCCCCGCGCTGATCGCGCTGGGCAGCCTGCCGCCGGAGCGGCAGGCCGCCCTGTTCGCGGGGCGGCGGGCGGCGCCGGAGCCGCGGGTGCGGTGACGCATACCGGCCGGTCGGCGGCCGGCGAAAAGCCGCAGCCCGGACGGCATCTGGCGAGCCGTCCGCCCGCCCCGCACCCTCCCCGCGCAGGTGTGCCGGAGCTCGGGCGCCTGACCGTCCTCTTCCCGGAGCGGGACTGCTTGGCCGGTTCACACTTGCCATGCATATGATCAGCGCCAGCCAACGGGGAGAGCAGACATGGCAGATGAACTTCATCCCGAGCAGCAGGTGGGCATGCGGCTGAACGGCGAGGGGCCTCTGGCCCCCGGCGTCACGGCACCGCCGCCACCGCTGCTGCAGCAGCCGCAGCCCGGCACGGCCCGTCCGCCGCTGCTGGCAACGGGCACGAACCCGCCGCCGCCCCTGCTGCAGGCGCCCGGAGGGCAGGACTTCGCCTCGACCCCGGCCGAGAAGAAGGCCGCCGCGAACACGATCGAGACCGAGCTCCAGCCGAACACGAAGAAGGCCGCCGACGACGCCGACGAATCGACCGCCGCCGCCCAGAAGGGCTTCGACGGCTGGGAGACCGCCGCCGGCCTGAAGAAGGTCGCGGAGACCTGGGACCAGCAGGTGAAGAACCTGATCGCCCGGCTCGAAGCGGAGAAGGGCGCCCTTCGCGGCGCTTCGGGTCTTTTCACCCGCAACGACATCGGACTTCGCAACGACTTCCTGGCCGGCAAGTCGGGTCTGAACGGTCTTTAGGGGAGCTGAGCTGTGGCACTGAACTACCACGAGGTCATGAGCACCGACTTCGGGCTGCTCGGCACCGCCGCCGGCAAGTGGCAGTCGATGGCGGGCGAGCTGAAGAAGATCGAGAGTCGCTACGGCGAAACCGTCCAGAAGATCACCACGACGGACGGCTGGGCCGGGCGCAGCGCCGTGAGCGCCGAGAAGGGCTTCGCGGCGACCCGCTACGAGTACGCGGCGGCGCAGGTGCAGGCGAAGGCGATCGCGGGCCTGCTGCGGGACGCCCAGGAGAAGTTCACCGACCTGAAGAACAAGCTCGTGAGCGCCCGCGACGACGCGATAGCCGCCGGCATGACCGTCTCCGAGCAGGGGCACGTCGCCTTCGACTGGGCGAAGCTCACCCCGGGCGAGCGCAGCGCCTACCACCACGACCCCGACGGCCGGAAGGCCATCGGCGAGGCCGTCGGCAAGTGGCAGAAGCACATCGACGACCGGGTGAAGGCCGTCACCGAGCTCGACCACAACGTCAAGGCCGTCCTCGAAACCGCCGTCACCGACAGCAACAAGGACGCTCTCGGCAAGGGCGCCGACATGTCCCTCGCCGGCTTCAACGCCGGCGCCACCGGCGACCTCGACCAGGCCCTGAAGGACGAGAAGGCCGCGCGGGACCGGGCTGCCAAGGAGGCGGAGGCAGCCAAGGACGGGCCGAAGTCCGAAGGCGGTCTCAAGATCACCGGCCCGCACGCGGGCACCACGGTCACCGGTCAGAAGTACGGCAAGGAGGGGTCTGCGAAGGCGTACGCCGACCTCTTCAAGATGACCGCGGAGGGCAAGTACCAGAACGGGGACTTCGCGCTCTCCGGCATCGACGACATCACCGTGGGGGCCAGGGCCAGCGCGAACTACGGCTTCACCCACGAGGGCCTCGCGGGCAAGGCCGAGACGTCCGCGGGCGTCAGGACCCTGCTTGAGGGACGCGCCGACTACAGCCACTGGGGCGGCGCCTACGGGCGCACGGAGGGGTTCGCCGGCGGGGAGGCCGCGCTCAGCGGCTCGGTAGGCTGGGAAGGCGTCAACGCCGGTGCCAAGGCCTTCGCCGGCGCCAAGGAAAGCGTCGCCGGAGGCGGCGAGCTCGCCGGCATCGGCGCCGGCGCCACGGCCGAGGGCTGGGCCGGTGCGGGCGCGGAGGCCAAGGTGACCCTCGGCAAGGGCGACGACGGCAAGTGGCACGTCGGCGGCAAGGTGGGGGTCGCCCTCGGCATCGGCGGCTCGGTGGGCGCCGAGTTCACCGTCGACACGGACAAGTTCAAAAAGTCCGCCGGCGACGCCGCCGACTGGGTGGGCGACACGGCCGGCGACATCAAGGACGGCTTCGTCGGAATGTTCGACTGATGCCCTGTCCCGCAGACGGAAGGAGGGCGTGAGACAACATGCCCACGACACTGCCGATTCCCATCCAGTTCGTCCTGCCGGAGGGCTGGCGGCCCGCCCCTCCGGACGAGGTCGGCGCCCCGGACGCGGCGTTCGTCGCCCTGCACCCGGAACCCGACGGCGGATTCACCGCCAACATCACCATCGACGGCGACTTCTGGTCCGCCGAGGAGGAGACCCTCGCCGACATCGCCGACGGTTCGGTGGAACGGCTCCGCCGGTCCCTCGGGGCCGTCCAGGTCGCCGGCCGCCGCCCCCTCGGCTCCGACGACTCCCCCGGCCTCGCGCAGAGGCTGACGCTCACCGCCGTGGTGGGCGGCGTGCAGCGCGAGCTCGTCCAGTCCCAGGTCTACCTCGCCATGCAGGACGTGGCCGACCCGCGCAAGCGCGTGGTGATCCGGCTCATCCTGACCGTCACCGCGGCCCAGGAGGACGCCGTGGGCGCGGACTTCCAGGAGTTCCTGCGCTCGGTCGCACCGGACCCCGGGACTCCCGGCACGGAAACCGGGGGCGGGGCGTAGCCGTGGGCTTCAAGGACAGGCTGACCGGTACCCGGCACCCCGACGGCGGCGTCCCGCCCGAGCCGGCCGCGGAGGTCCGGGCAGCGCTGCTCGCGCTGGGCGGGCAGGGCGCGCCCTACACGGTGCGCACCGCCCTTCCCGGGGAGGCCGCCGACCTCGTGGCGGAGTGGCGGGTGCGGGAGCCCGCCTGGCACGGCTTCTTCCTGCGCCACCAGCTGGAGCGGCAGGTGCAGATCCGGATGCGGATCGACCCGGACGGGCACGAGGTGCGGAGCACCGACCGGCAGTGGGAGGTCTCGTGGGTCGGCGGCACGCCGCGGCTGACCGCGTCGGGCGAGTACTCCCGGGGCCAGGTGACGACGGTGTCGAAGCAGTGGACCATCGGCCGCGGCAAGGGGGGCCGTACGGAGGCCGCGGAGACGTTCCGCTTCGCCACGTCGGACCTGAAGGAGCCGCTGCAGAAGGTGGTCCTCGGCGCGGGCTGGACCTGGCGCGGAGTGCTGTTCGGCCGGCTGTGACGCGCCGACGGCGACACGCCGGCGGTGACGGTCACGACACGGCGGAGGCCCCGCCCCGCGACGGGGTGGGGCCTCCGGCCGTACCGCACCGGGCACGGGCCCGGGAGGGAAACGGAAGGGATCAGGCCTCGACGGTGCCCGAGGCCGCGACCTCGACCTTGGCGCGGGTGGCGCCGGACGGGGTGCCCAGCTTCTCGATCTGGTCGACGATGTCCTTGCCCTCGACGACCTCGCCGAAGACGACGTGCTTGCCGTCGAGCCACGGGGTGACGACGGTGGTGATGAAGAACTGCGAGCCGTTGGTGTTGCGGCCGGCGTTCGCCATCGACAGCAGGTACGGGCGGTCGTGCTTCAGGTCGAAGTTCTCGTCCGCGAACTTCTCGCCGTAGATGCTCTTGCCGCCGGTGCCGTTCTGGCGGGTGAAGTCGCCGCCCTGCAGCATGAACTGCGGGATGACGCGGTGGAACGGCGAGCCCGCGTAGCCGAAGCCGTGCTCGCCCGTCGCGAGCTCGCGGAAGTTCTTCGCGGTCTTCGGGACGACCTCGTCGAACAGGTTGAAGACGATGCGGCCGGCGGGCTGGCCGTCGATGGTGATGTCGAAGTAGACGTTGCTCATGGGGTCCATCCTGTCACTCCCGGTACCGTGCGCGACTCGGCGGGGCCGGAACACGGCCCCGCCCGCCCTCACCCGGCCGTACGGGTGCCCGTCCCCTTCGCCGCGTCCAGGGCGTACACGCAGCGGTCCTTGCTGCACGCGTACACCACGCCGCCCTCGGCGACCGGGGCGCCGGCGATCTCCCCGCCGGTGGCCAGCTTCCAGCGGAGCTGGCCGCCCGCCGCGTCCAGGGTGTACAGGCAGTGGTCCGCCGACCCGAAGTGGACGCGGCCGTCCGCGACGGCCGGAGGGCCCGTGATCTCGCCGCCCGCCGCGAACCGCCACTTCGGGGTGCCGGTGACCGCGTCGAGCGTGTACAGGGCGCTGCCCGCGCCGAGGTGGACGTTGCCGCCGGCCACGAGGACCGGGTCCGCGGAGGTCCGCGGCTCGGTGGCGATCCGCCAGCGGTCCTTGCCGGTGGCCGCGTCGAGGGCGTACACGGTGCCCAGGTAGTCGGCCAGGTACACGCCGCCGCCGGTGACGGCCGCGCCGGGCGCGAACGCGGGCGGCGCGAGGAACACGGCCGGCGCCTCGAAGTGCCAGCGGACCCGGCCGGAGGCCCGGTCCACGGACAGCACGCGGGTGCCGGCGCTGATGTACACGTTGCCGTCCGGGGCCGGGGTGACGCGTACGGGGACGTTCCCGCAGGCCGCGGCGTCGCCGACCGGGTACGACCAGGACTCCCGGCCGGAGCGGGCGTCCAGGGCGCGCAGCCGGGCGTCCTGCCACACGTAGACGGTGCCGTCGTGGAGGACGGGTGCCGCCTCGGGCGTCTCGAAGTCGCTCTGCGCGCCGGTCAGCTCCCACAGCTTCTGGCCGTTCGAGGCCTCCCAGCCCTGGACGCCGCCGCCCCGGGTGGCGGTGACGACGGTGCCCCGGTCGGCGCGCAGCGCGTACACCCAGGCGTCGGCGGACAGCCGCCACCGCTCGGAGCCGTCGGAGGCGTCGAGGGCGTACAGGGAGGGGCCGTCGGAGGCGTGGATGCGGCCGTCGGAGACGGCCATGGCCCAGGCGACGTCGCGGGTCTTGAACTGGCGGCGGCCGGTGGCCACGTCCAGCGCGTGGACCTCGAAGGAGGTCACGTACAGCAGGTCGCCGGCGACGGTGGGGGTGCCCCACACCTCGTTCGACATGCGGAACCTCCAGGGCCGCCAGCGGCCGCTGTCGGGCGCGGGGCCCGGGTTGGGGACGGCGGGGGCGGCGGTGGCGGGGGCGGCCGCGGAGGCGCCCGCGGGCGCTGCGGCGGAGCCGGCCGCGCCGGGCGGGCGGATCCAGCCGGTCGCCGCGTCGGCGGCACCTGCCTGCGCGGCGGGCGAGGCCGCCGACGCGAACGGGCCGGGCCCGATCGGCACGGGCGACCCGCCGAGGCGGACCGGTTCCCCGGACAGCGCGGGCGCGGCCGCGGGGCGCGGCGGGTGGTGGGGCCGCTGCGGGACCGGCTGGCCGGTCCGCGGGTCCACCCACGGGTCGGCGGCGCCGCGGGGCTCGCGGCGGTTCGCGGGGGCGTCGCCGCCGCGGGGGGCCGGCGTGACGGGGAGGGCGGAGGTGCGCTGGCCGGCCCGGCGGGACTCGATGAGGGCGACGGCCCGGGCGGGCAGCCACGCGGAGGCGGTGCCGCTGTCGTCGCCGCCGCCGAAGAGGTGCGGGGCGAGCTGGGCCTGCAGGTCGGCGGGGGTGGGGCGCTGGGAGGCCTCCATCTGCATGCAGGACTCGATCAGCGGCCGCAGCTCCTCGGGCAGCCCCTCCAGGTTGGGCTCGTCGCGCAGCAGCATGAACACCGTCTCCACCGGGTTCGCCCCGTGGTAGGGCGGGTGCCCCGTCGCGGCGAAGACGAGGGTGGAGCCGAGGGAGAACACGTCGCTGGCGCCCTTGACGCTGCGGGAGTCCTTCGCCTGCTCGGGCGACATGTAGGCGGGGGTGCCGACGGCGACGTTCGTCATGGTCAGGCGGGTGTTGGACACGCCGCTCGCGATACCGAAGTCGATCACGCGGGGGCCGTCCTCGACGACGAGCACGTTCGACGGCTTCAGGTCGCGGTGGACGAGGCCCGCCCCGTGGATCGACTGGAGGGCCTCGGCGATGCCGGCGGCCAGCCACCGCACGGCCTGCGCGGGCATCGGCCCGCACTCGTTGACGATCTCCTCCAGGGAGGGCGCCGGCACGTACGCGGTCGCCAGCCACGGCACGGCGGCCCGCGGATCGGCGTCGACCACGGCCGCGGTGTAGAAGCCGGAGACGGCGCGGGCCGCCTCCACCTCCCGGGTGAAGCGCACCCGGAAGAGCTGGTCCTCGGCCAGCTCGGTGCGCACCGTCTTGATCGCCACGCGGCGTCCGGACGCCGACCGGGCGAGATAGACCAGCCCCATGCCGCCGGCGCCGAGACGTCCCAGCACCTCGAAGGGGCCGATCCGTCTCGGGTCGTGCTGCGTCAGCTGCTCCACCACTCGCCTCCCACACCTCCCCGTACGGGCCTGGCCTGGCCCGTTCACACCTGCACGCACGCCGGCACGGCGGTCGGCCCCGTGCAGCGTCTCACTCCGGGCGCCGCCGGTGGTCGTGCAACCCCGATTCTGTCAGGCCCGCGCCCAGGCCGTGTCGCCACAGTCGGTGCGGGGTGGGTGCGGGTCGTGCGGGAGGGGGTTATGCGGGGGGTTGTGCGGGCGGCCGGCCGGGGTTCTCGGAGAGCAGGGCGAAGACGGCCCCCTGGTTGTCCGCGACGACGGCGATCCGCCCGTACGGGGTGTCGAAGGGCTCGGCGGTGACCCGGCCGCCGAGCCGTCTGACGGTCTCGACGGACCGGTCGCAGTCGGGGACGGCGAAGTAGGCGAGGAAGTGCGCCGGCATGATCTCCGGGAAGGCGTCGGTGATCAGGCTGCGGCCCAGGACGGCCGTCTCGGCGCCGGGCGGGCTGCCGGGCGGCGACCACAGGCGGTACTCGACGCCGGAGCCGTCGTCGTCCTGGTCCTCGGGGACGTAGCCGAAGACGTTCGCGTAGAAGACGTCGACGGCGTCGCGGGCGCGGGTGTACAGCTCGGCCCAGCAGTACGTGAAGGGCTCGCCGTGCGCCTCGAAGCCGTCGTGGGTGCCGGGCTGCCACAGGCCGAAGACGGCGCCGCCGGGGTCGGCGGCCAGGGCTGCGGTGCCGTACGGGCCGACGGGCTGGGGGTCCATGACCATCTGGCCGCCGTGGGCGCGGATGCGGGCGGCGCAGGCGTAGGCGTCGGCGGTGGCGAGGTAGATGCCCCAGACAGTGGGCATGCGGCCGTCGGGCTTGGGGGCGAGCGCGGCGACGTTGCGGCCCTGGCTGTAGGCCTGCGTGTAGCCGCCGTACTCGCGGGATCCGGAGCTGAAGGTCCAGCCGAAGAGCTCGCCGTAGAAGCGCTTGCCCGCCTCGACGTCCGGAAGCGAGGCATCCACCCAGCAGGGGGTGCCTTCCGCGAATGCGGCCATGGCCCGTTTCCTTCCGTTGTGCGGGGGTGTGTACCCTCCGTACGCTCCCACGCTCCCGCTCAGCTGCCGGCGGTGCGGTGTCCTCTCGGGCCATGGTCCGCCCGAAGTCTTGTCCACAGCCTGTTGACAAGACTAATCGGGTGGTAAAGGGAGGAAGCGGTCGGGTCGGCGGGCGGGCCGCTGGGCGGGCGGCGCGGGGGCCGCGGGCGGGCGGCGCGGGGGCCGCGGGCGGCCGAAATCCGTCGCCCGGAGTGCCCCGGAGGGGCTTTCCCCCAGGCCGGGCGGCCGGTAACCCCATTTGCAGGCGGCCGAATCGCGCTCGGACACCCCCTCGGTAAGCTGACGGCATGACAGGACAAGTACGCACCGTCGACGGCCGCGTTGCCGGCCGGCGCGGTCAGGCGACGCGGCAGAAGCTGCTCGACTGCCTCGGCGAGATGCTCAGCTCCTCGCCGTACCGCGATGTCAAGGTGATCGATGTCGCGCGCAAGGCCGGCACCTCCCCCGCGACCTTCTACCAGTACTTCCCGGACGTCGAGGGCGCCGTCCTGGAGATCGCCGACCACATGGCCGCCGAAGGCGCCCAGTTGACCTCGCTCGTCGAGGGCCGCACCTGGGTCGGCAAGGCCGGCTGGCAGGCCGCGGAGGAGCTCGTCGACGGGTTCCTGGACTTCTGGCGGCGCAACGACGCGATCCTGCGCGTCGTCGACCTCGGCGCGGCCGAGGGCGACAAGCGCTTCTACAAGATCCGCATGAAGATCCTGAACTCCGTCACCAACTCCCTCACGGAGTCGGTGAAGGAACTCCAGGCCAAGGGCCGGGTCGACAAGGACGTCAACCCGGCGGCGATGGCCGGCTCCCTGGTCGCCATGCTGGCGGCCGTCGCCTCGCACCAGAAGGGCTTCCAGACCTGGGGCGTCAAGCAGGCCGAGCTCAAGCCGAACCTCGCCCTCCTCGTCCACCTGGGCATCACCGGCAAGAAGCCGACGAAGTAGCGGCGGGCCGCCCAGCCGGCCCGCCGGACCAACCGGTCAGCGGCGCTCCAGGCGGAACAGCCGGATCTCCCGCTCGATGCGCGCCTGGTACGTCGCGTACGGCGGCCAGAACCGCAGCACGGCCCGCCACACCTCGGCGCGCTCCGCGCCCCGCAGCAGCCGCGCCCGTACCGCGATGTCCCGGCCCTTCCAACTCACGTACGCATCAGGGTTCTTCAGCAGGTTCGCGGTCCACGCCGGATGCCCGGGGCGGCCGAAGTTCGAGCCGATCAGGATCCAGCCGGCGCCGGACTCCAGCGGCATGCACGCGAGGGGCGTGGCGCGGGGCCGGCCCGTCCGCGCGCCCGTCGAGGTGAGGATCACCCCGGGCAGCATGCGGGCGCTGAGGATCACCCTGCCGCCCGTCAGCCGGTGGACCGCCTTGTCCAGGGCGGGGATGACGTGCGGGGCGATCCTGGCGAAGAGCCTCGTCGAGGAGGCCTTCTGCATGAGCGTGGTACCGAGCGCCATCAGACGGCCGCCCTTCCGGTGGGGGTGGGGGTGGGGGTGGCGGGAACGGGGTCGGAGCCGGGGCCGGGTGCGAAGAGGCCCGCCTGCCGGGCCGCGTGCGCCCGCAGCAGGTGCACCGGCCCGAACAGCAGCTCGTCCGCCGCGGCCCGCTTGAAGTACAGGTGCGCGTCGTGCTCCCAGGTGAAGCCGATCCCGCCGTGCAGCTGGATCGCCTCCCCCGCCGCGAGCCGCAGCGCCTCCAGCGCCTGCGCGAGGGCCAGGCCGCCCTGCGCCGGGTCCCACGCGGCGTAGCAGACCGCCGAGCGGGCCGCCTGGAGCTGCACGTACAGGTCCGCGAGCCGGTGCTTGACCGCCTGGAACGAGCCGATCGGCCGCCCGAACTGCTCGCGGGTCCGGACGTACTCCACCGTCCGCTCCAGCGCCCGCCCGGCCGCCCCGGCCGCCTCCGCGGCGAGCACGGCCGCCGCGGTACGCCCGACGGCGGCCAGCGCACCGCAGACCGCGGCGGGTGCGCCGAACGGGTCGCCGTCGCCGAGCCACTCCGCCTCGACGTCCCGCAGCTGCACCAGGGCCTGCGGGCGGGTCTCGTCCAGGGCCGTCTGCCGCACCCGTACGAGGCCCTCGGCGTTCGCCCGCACCACGAACAGCAGGACCCGGCTCCGCGCGAAGCCCCCCGCGTGCGCCGGCACCAGCAGCAGGTCCGCGCTGTGCCCGTCGAGGACCTGCGCGGCCTCCCCGTACAGCCGCCAGGCCCCGTCCGGCGCCCGGCGCGCCTGCACCCCGCCCGCCCGGCCGCCTCCGGCCCACTCCCCCGCCGCGGCGTCCCCGGTCAGCCCGAGCGCCGCCGACAGCGCCGGGCCCGGCACCGCCAGCGCGGCCGTCAGACCGCCGCCGGCCAGCGGCGGCAGCAGCGCCGCGCGCTGCCCCGCACTGCCGAGTGCCGCGACCAGCGGCGCGGCCAGCACGGCGGTGGCCAGCAGCGGCGACGGCAGCAGCGCCCGCCCCGTCTCCTCGCAGGCCAGCACCAGGTCCGCGGGGGCGCAGCCCACGCCCCCGTACTCCTCGGGCACGGCCAGGCCGGGCAGGCCGATCTCCCGCGACAGCTGCTCCCACAGCTCCCGGTCGTAGCCGGCGGCGGTGCGGACGGCGGCCTTGACCCGGTCGGGGCCGCAGCGCCTGCCGAGGACCTCCCGCAGGGTGCGGCGGATCCCCTCCTGCTCCGCGGTGAAGGCGGCATCCATCATCGGGCTCCTCCCCGTAACTGACGGGCCGTCATGTTAGGGGCGGGGGCGCGACATGCCCAGAGCGGGGAGCGCGCGGACCGCGTCGACCGTCCACCGGGACGGGGCTCTGGATCTGACGAGCCGTCAGCTGTACGTTCGTGCCATGCCTGGACCAGGACCTGGACGCCTCTCCGGACCCGCACCCGACGCCGCCCGCCGCCGCCGCGTCGCGATCGTCGGCGCGGCCCTCTCCGACTGCGGCCGCGTCGACGGCCCCACCCCGTACGCCCTCCACGCCCAGGCCGCCCGGCGCGCCCTCGCCGACTCCGGCCTGGACCGCTCCGTCATCGACGGCTTCGCCTCCGCCGGCCTCGGCACCCTCGCCCCGGTCGAGGTCGCCGAGTACCTGGGGCTGCGCCCCGCCTGGACCGACTCCACCTCGGTCGGCGGGGCCACCTGGGAGGTCATGGCCGCGCACGCCGCGGACGCCATAGCCGCCGGCCACGCCAACGCCGTCCTGCTCGCGTACGGCTCCACGGCCCGCGCCGACATCAAGGCCCGCCGCCGCACCGCGAACCTCTCCTTCGGCGCGCGCGGGCCCCTCCAGTTCGAGGCGCCGTACGGGCACACGCTGATCGCGAAGTACGCGATGGCGGCCCGCCGCCACATGCACGAGTACGGCACCACCCTCGAACAGCTCGCCTCGATCGCCGTGCAGGCCCGCGCGAACGCCGCCGACAACCCGGACGCCATGTTCCGCGACCCGATCAGCATCGACGACGTCCTGTCCGGCGAGATGATCGCCGACCCGTTCACGAAGCTGCACTGCTGCATCCGCTCCGACGGCGGCTGCGCGATCCTGCTCGCCGCCGAGGACTACGTCCCCGACACGGCCAAACGCCCCGTCTGGATCCTGGGAGCGGGCACCGCCGTCTCCCACACCACCATGTCGGAGTGGGAGGACTTCACGGTCTCCCCCGCCGCGGCCTCCGGCCGCCTGGCCTTCCGGCGCGCCGGCCTGACCCCGTCCGACGTCGACATCGCCGAGCTGTACGACGCCTTCACGTACATGACGCTGGTCACCCTCGAGGACCTCGGCTTCTGCCCGAAGGGCGAGGGCGGCGCCTTCGCCGCGAAGGGACGCCTCCTGCGCGGCGGCGACCTCCCGGTCAACACCGACGGCGGCGGCCTCTCGGCCTGCCACCCGGGGATGCGGGGCCTGTTCCTCCTGGTCGAGGCGGTCCGCCAGCTCCGCGGCGAGGCCGGCCCGGCCCAGACGCTCCGTCGCGACGGCAGCCCGCCGGAGGTGGCGGTGGCCTCCGGCACGGGCGGGTGGTTCTGCAGCGCGGGGACGGTGGTGCTGGGGCGGGGGTAGGGGGCCGGGGCTGAGGGCGGGGCGGGGGAGGGCTGGGGGCGGGATGCCGTCGGCATCTCCTGCCCCCCACTGCCGCCCGCTTCTCACTCGGCTCGCCCCGCCCCGCCCCTACCCTGTCCCCCATGCCTCGCGAGACCGACGCCCCCAGCCCCGCCCCCGCCCCCTCCCCCTTCCACGCCGCCCTGCGCGCCCTCCGCGTCTGGGACACCGAGCTGCCCCGCTTCGATGCCGCCGCGGCACCCGCGGAGCCCGGCGTGCTGTTTCGGGAGTGGTTCGTGCATGCCGTGCAGGCGGGGCAGGTCGAGCCGCACACCATGAGCCTGGCCACCGCCGATGCCCAGGGGCGGCCCGATGCGCGGATCGTGATGCTGCACGACGCCGACTCCCGGGGCTGGCATTTCGGCTCGCACTCGACCAGCGCCAAGGGCCGTCAGCTCGCCGCGCGGCCCGATGCGGCGCTCGTCTTCTACTGGTCCGCCGTCGCCCGGCAGGTGCGCGTGCGCGGGCGGGTCGCCGCCCTCGGCCCGGAGGTGGGCCGGGCAGACCTCGCGGTCCGCTCGCGGGGCGCGCTCGCCGCTGCGCTGACGGGGCGGCAGTCCGAGGTGCTCGGGTCCGCGGACGAGCTGGAGGCCGCGTCGGCCGCGGCCTGGGAGCGGGCCGCCGCCGAGCCGGATGCGGTCGCGCCGACCTGGACGGCGTACGTCCTGGAGCCCGTCGAGGTGGAGTTCTTCCAGGGCGACGCCGCCCGCCGGCACGTACGCCTGCGCTACCGCCGCGACGCCCCCGGCCCGGACGCCTGGACCCGGGAGCTGCTCTGGCCGTGAGGCCGCAGGAACCCGGGCCCGTCAGCGCGGGCGGAAGACCGGCACCCACACGCCCGGGGCGGTCTCCCGGAAGGCGACGCTGAGCGGCATCCCGACACGGAGGGCGGCCGGGGCGCAGTCGACGACCCGCGTCATCATGCGCGGTCCTTCCGCGAGGTCGACGACGGCGGCCGTGTACGGCACCTGCCGCCCGAAGGGCGGCAGGTCGTTGCGGTGGACGACCGACCAGGTGTAGAGCGTGGCGCTGCCGTCGGCGGCCTCCCACGCCACCCGGTCCTCCCCCGCCCAGCAGAACGGGCAGAACTCCCGCGGGTAGTGGTGGGCGCGCCCGCAGTCGGAGCAGCGGCGCAGCAGGAGCCGGCCCTCGGCGGCGGCGTCCCAGTAGGGGCGGGTGAAGTCGTCGGGTTCCGGCAGGTCGTGGCGCGGCCCGCCGCCTGCGCCCTTGGCGTGCGCCGTCACAGGAACCACCCCAGGGCGGCGTCCACCGACCACGTCTGCCAGGCCATCGCCGCGAGCGCGACGGCGGCGACGAGCGCCATCATCGAATTCTGCCCCTGCTCCGCCCAGTCGTGGATCATCAGGACCAGGTAGAGCAGGTTCAGCAGCAGGCTGCCCGCGAGGGCGATCGGGGTCAGGAAGCCGAGGACCAGTCCCAGGCCGAGGGCGAGTTCGGCGTGGACGACGACGTACGCCATGAGGCGCGCCCTGGGTTGGACGACCGCGGCGAAGCCGCGCTGCACGAACGGCCAGCGGTGCTTCGCGGCGATGTCGGCGGCCCAGGCGATGCCGGTGCCGCGTTCGAGCCAGCCCTTCCTGTCCTTGTGCCGCCAGCTTTCGAGCCACCACAGGCCGAGGCCGATCCGGAGCACGGCCAGCCACTCGACACCGCCGAGCCACATCGTCTGCATCGGCACCTCCGTGTGCCCAGCCACTGATCTGACGGTACGTCAGTTCAGCGGATCGGCGGCGATCCCGCAAGGCCGTGACCGATCCGCAACCGATTCCCTCCTCGTCCGAGACCCATCAACCCTGTGTGTCGATACGCTCACACTTCATGCCCGGAGTCCCCACAGCCCCAGACATGTCCACCGAGCCCCGCCCCGTCTACGTCATAGGCGCCGGCCCCGGCGGCCTGGCCGCGGCCGCCGCACTGCGGGCCCGCGGGGTGCGCGCCGTGGTCGTGGAGAAGGCGGACGAGGTCGGAGCCTCCTGGCGCGGCCACTACGACCGCCTGCACCTGCACACCACGCGCCGCCTGTCCGCGCTGCCCGGGCTGGCCATGCCGCGCCGCTTCGGCCGGTGGGTGTCCCGGGACGACGTCGTGCGCTACCTGGAGAAGTACGCCGATTTCCACGAGTTGGAGATCGTCACGGGCGTCGAGGTCACCCGCATCGAACGCGCGGCCCCGGAAGCCGCCGGGCCGGATCCCGCCGCGGCCGGCGGCAAGCCGGCGCGACGGCGGCGGGTCCGCCGCAGCCGGGCCGCGGCCGCGGCGGACCCGGGCTGGCTGCTGCACGCGACCGGCGGACGGGTGCTGGCCGCACGCGCCGTGGTCGTGGCGACCGGGTTCAACCACACGCCCGCGCTGCCCGACTGGCCGGGCCGGGAGGCGTACGCGGGCCGGCTGCTGCACGCCCGCGACTACCGCAACCCGGGCCCGTACGCCGGCCAGGACGTGCTGGTGGTCGGCGCGGGCAACACCGGCGCCGAGATAGCCGTCGACCTCGCCGAGGGCGGTGCGGCGCGGGTCCGGCTCGCCGTGCGGACCGCCCCGCACATCGTGCGCCGCTCCACCGCCGGGTGGCCGGCGCAGCGCACCGGGATCCTGGTGCGGCGGCTGCCCGTGGGGGTGGTGGACCGGCTGGGCCGGGCGGTGGCCCGGGTGTCCGTGCCGGACCTGTCGGCGTACGGGCTCCCCCGCCCGTCGACCGGCCTGTACAGCAGGGTCCGGGAGGGGGCGATCCCGGTGCAGGACGTCGGGCTGGTCGACGCGGTGCGCGCGGGCCGGGTGGAGCCGGTGGCGGCAGTGGCCTCGTTCGACGGCGGGGAGGTCGTCCTCGCGGACGGCTCGCGCATCGCGCCCGACGCGGTGGTGGCGGCGACCGGCTACCGGCGCGGCCTGGAGGGCCCGGTCGGCCACCTGGGCGTGCTGGACGGCCGCGGCCGCCCCCTCGCGCACGGCCCGCGCACCCTGCGGCAGGCGCCCGGCCTGCACTTCACCGGCTACACCAACCCGATCAGCGGCATGTTCCGCGAAATGGCCCTGGACGCCGACCGCATAGCGGCGGCCCTCTCCCGCCACCTGGGCATCCGCCCGCCGGGCAAGGGCCGACGCGAGGACGCGGGACTGCCCGGCACCGGACTCCCCCCGGTGGACCCGCTGGCCTGACCCCGGCGGGCGCCGGGCAGTCCCTGCACCTGCCCGGCGCCCGCCCGCGGCGCCGCGCCCGCGGCGGCAGCACACATCCCCTGCGGGCGCCGCCCGCCGCCGTGGAGCTCGGCCGAATCGCGGCCTGGACCGGTCGCTCGCCGTCTGGGAGCGTTCCACACACCACCTCCACCACCTTTCGCGCGCAGCAGTGTTCCTGACGGCCCGTCAGTTCAGTAGTCTGAAACTGATTACTCGTCAGTTACCGGGTCCCTTCGAGCAGGAGCGGGCGAAGCGATGCTTGGATCTACTCACGGCACCCTCACCACCGACCTCCGTGCGCGCGTCGAGGCCTGCGGGGAGACCCCCCGGGCGGCCGTCCACTGCACCGCCCCCGCGTCCGCCGGGGACGCCGTCCCCCTCGATGTCAGCGGGCGGCCGCTGCACTCCGACGTGCCGGATCTGGACCGCCTCTTCCGGCCCGAATCGGTCGCGGTCGTCGGCGCCTCCGACACCGACGGCCGCCCGGCCGCCGGGATCACCCGCCGGCTCATCGCCTGGGCCGAGCGCGTCGGCGCCCGCATCCACCCCGTCCACCCGGCCCGCTCCGCCGTCTACGGGCTCCCCTGCCATCCGGCCGTCGGCGCGCTGCCCGAGCAGGTGGACCTCGCCGTGCTGCTCGTCGCCGACCCGCTGCCCGTCATCGAGGAGCTGGCCGAGGCCAAGGTGAAGTTCGCCGTCGCCTTCGCCTCCGGCTTCGCCGAGACCGGCGCCGAGGGCGCCGCCGCGCAGGACGCGCTCGCCGCCGCGGTGCGCCGCTCCGGCCTGCGCCTGCTGGGGCCCAACACCAACCTCAACGCCTTCGAGGAGTTCCGCGACGACCTGGAAGGCCCCGCCATCGCGCTCATCACCCAGTCCGGGCACCAGGGCCGCCCCGTGTACGCCCTCCAGGAGCTCGGCATCCGGCTGTCGCACTGGGCGCCCACCGGCAACGAGGCCGACCTGGAGACCGCCGACTTCCTCTCCTACTTCGCCGAGCGCCCCGAGGTCGGCGCCATCGCCGCCTACGTGGAGGGCCTCAAGGACGGCCGCTCCTTCCTGCTGGCCGCCGACCGGGCCGCCCGCAACAAGGTCCCCGTCGTCGCCGTCAAGGTGGGGCGCACCGAGACCGGCGCCCGGACGGCCGCCTCGCACACCGGGAAGCTCACCGGCGCGGACGACGTCGTCGACGCCGCCATGCGCCAGTTCGGCGTCATCCGCGTCGACGGCCTCGACGAACTCCAGGACACCGCCGCCCTCCTCGCCCGGGCCAAGCCGCCCACCGCCGACGGCGTCGCCGTCTACTCCATCTCCGGCGGCACCGGCGCCCACTTCGCCGACCTGGCCGCCGCGGCCGGACTGCACCTGCCGACCCTCCCGCAGGCCCGGCAGGACGAGCTGCACCAGTGGATACCGGCGTACCTGAGCACCGCCAACCCGATCGACAACGGCGGCCACCCCGTCGGCGACGAGCGCGGCCGGAAGATCATCGACGCGATCCTCGCCGACCCGTCCGTCGGCGTGCTCGTCTGCCCGATCACCGGGCCGTTCCCGCCGCTGAGCGACCGCCTCGTCCGCGACCTCGTCGACGCCGCCGAGCACACCGACAAGCCCGTCTGCGTCGTGTGGGGCTCGCCCGTCGGCACCGAGGACGCCTACCGCACCACCCTCCTCGGCTCCTCCCGCGTCGCCACCTTCCGCACCTTCGGCAACTGCATCACCGCCGTGCGCGCCTACCTCGGCCACCACCGCTTCACCGCCCGCTACCGCTCCCCGTTCGCCGACGCCCCCCGCACCCCCTCCCCCTCGTACCGAAAGGCGCAGGCGCTGATGCGGCCCGGCGAGCAGCTCAGCGAGCACGCCGCCAAGCAGCTGCTGCGGGCGTACGGCATCCGCGTGCCGCGCGAGCAGCTCGTGACGAGCGCGGCGGCCGCCGTGCGGGCGGCCGGGCTGGTCGGCTACCCGGTCGTCATGAAGGCGTCGGGCCCGCAGCTCGCGCACAAGACGGAGCTGGGCCTGGTGAAGATCGGGCTGACCTCGGCGAGCCAGGTCCGGGACGCCTACCGGGAGCTCACGGACATCGCCCGCTACGAGGACGCCCCGCTCGACGGTGTCCTCGTCTGCCAGATGGTGCAGCGCGGCGTCGAGATGGTCGTCGGCGTCACCCGGGACGCCCTGTTCGGGCCGACGGTCACGGTCGGGCTGGGCGGGGTCCTCGTCGAGGTGCTGCACGACGCGGCGGTACGGGTGCCGCCGTTCGGCGAGGACCAGGCGCGCGCCATGCTCGCCGAGCTGCGCGGACGGGCTCTGCTCGACGGGGTCCGCGGGGCGCCGCCCGCCGACACCGACGCGCTCGTCGAGGTCGTGCTGCGGGTGCAGCGGATGGCGATGGAGCTGGACGGGGCCTTGTCGGAGCTGGACATCAACCCGCTGATGGTGCTCCCGCGCGGGCAGGGCGCGGTGGCTCTGGACGCGCTGGCCGTGTGCCGGTGACCGCCGCCGGGCCCGCCGGGCGCCCCCTCGACGAGCAGGTGCTGCACCGCATCGAGAACGGTGTCTCCTGGATCACCCTCAACCGCCCCGAGGCGATGAACGCCGTCACGTGGGAGCAGCGCGAGCGCCTCATCGGGCTGCTCGACGCCGCCTCCGCCGACCCCGCCGTGCGGGCCGTCGTCCTCACCGCCGCCGGCCGCGGGTTCTGCGCGGGCGCCGATCTGCGGGCGGGACCGCGTACGGGCGGCGGGGGCGGGCAGCGGGTCGCCGGCGACGTGGCGCGGATGATCCGGCAGGGGGCGCAGCGGCTGGTCACCGCGGTGCTCGACTGCGAGAAGCCGGTGGTCGCCGCCGTGGGCGGGACGGCGGCGGGGATCGGGGCGCACCTGGCGTTCGCGTGCGACCTGGTGGTCGCGGCGGAGTCGGCCCGCTTCGTGGAGGTGTTCGTACGCCGCGGCCTGGTCCCCGACGGCGGGGGCGCGTACCTGCTGCCGCGGCTGGTGGGGCCGCAGCGGGCCAAGGAGCTGATGTTCTTCGGGGACGCCGTCCCGGCCGCCGACGCGGCGCGGCTCGGGCTGGTCAACCGGGTCGTGCCCGACGGCGAGTTGGAGCGGTGCGCGCGGGAGTGGGCCGAGCGCCTCGCGCAGGGGCCGACGCGGGCCATCGCCCTGGCGAAGCAGCTGGTGAACGCCTCCCTGGACGGGGACCGGGCGGCGGCCCTGGCCGCGGAGGCCGCCGCGCAGGAGATCAACATGGCGACGGCCGACGCGGCCGAGGGCGTGGCGGGCTTCGTGGAGCGCCGTACGCCTAAGTTCCTCGGCCGCTGAGCGGGCGGGGCCGCGGCTGGGGGGGCCGCCCGCTACATCCGCGGGTCGGGCCTGAGCAGGGCGAACACCGCTCCGAAGGGGTCCGCCAGCCAGGCGATCCGGCCGACGTCCGGGACGTCCACCGGCGGCATGAGGGTGCTCCCGCCGGCGCGGTCGGCCGCCGCGGTGGTGGCGTCGGCGTCCGCGACGTGGAAGTAGGGCACCCAGCGGGGCCGCTCGCCGCCCCGGTCGCCGCCGGCGGCGTCGCCCATGGGGGCGACACCGCCGAAGGACGCCTGCTCCTGGTCGCCCTCGCGGACGCTGAGCACCCGGTACGTCATCCCGGGCGTCTGCATCTCCTGGCTGCGCCAGCCGAAGACGCCGCCGTAGAAGTCGAGGGCGGCGAGCGGGTCGGGCACGTGCAGCTCGGCCCACAGCAGGCTGTTCTCGGCGGACGCCACCTCCAGCCCGCCGGACTTGCCGGGCTGCCAGAGGGCGAACTCGGCGCCCTGCGGGTCGGTGGCCTGCGCGAGCCAGCCCTCGCCCATCACGTCCGTCGGCTCCATGCGGATGCGGCCGCCGCCGTCGCGGATCGCGCGGACGGTGTCCTGGATGTCCTCGGCCATGAAGTGGACCATCCAGGCGGAGGACGCGCCCTCCTCGGTCAGCGGGCCGAGGGCCGCGACGTTCCTGCCGCCGATGCGGAAGAACCCGTAGCCGCCGCCCTCCGCGGGGCCCGGCTCGTGGTCCCAGCCGAAGACGCGGTTGTAGAACGCGCCGGCCGCGGCGGTGTCGGGGCTCCCGAGGTCGAGCCAGTTCGGTGAGCCATGGGTGAAGTCGGTTCCGAGCACGGTTCCTCCTGCGGGTGCGGCGCGGGTGGTCGGGACAGGTCCGGGGCCACCTTGCCGAGCGGCCGCGGCGCGCCCGGCCCGCCGGGCGGGCCTGCCGGCCCGGTTCACCCGTACGGCGGACCCAGCGCGGGCGGGCCGGGTCCGGGGCCCGGGCGGCGCAGGGCATCCCGGTGCGCGCCCCTTCCTATCTGATGGCCCGTCAGCTTCAATCGTCGTGTGATGGGACACGCAGGGATGGCGGCCGCCGCCGTCCGGTACCTCAGGTCCGCGGGCTCCGCCTCCGCCGCGCGCGAGCCGTCCGCGCTGCCCCGGGCCGACCTGCGGGCCGTCGGCGCGGACGAGCGCGCGCCCGTCGGAGCCGCCGAGTTCCGGGCCGTACTCGGGCACTTCGCCAGCGGGGTGACCGTCGTGGCCGCCCCGGCCGACGAGGACGGCACTCCCGCCGGGTTCGCCTGCCAGTCCTTCGCCTCGCTCTCCCTCGACCCGCCGCTGGTCGCCTTCATGGTGGCGCGGACGTCGGCGACCTGGCCGCGGATCGCCCGCGCCGGGGTGTTCTGCGTCAACGTCCTCGGCGAGCGGCAGGACGGGCTGTGCCGGCAGTTCGCGGTCAGCGGCGGCGACAAGTTCGCAGGCGTGGCGCACACGCCCGCGCCCGCGACCGGCTCGCCGCTCCTCGCCGGCGTCCCCGCCTGGATCGACTGCCGCGTCCACGCCGTGCACACCGGCGGCGACCACCTGATCGTCGTCGGCCGGGTCGAGGCGCTCGGCGCGCCCGGCGGGGACGGCCCGCTGCTGTTCCACCGGGGCCGCTTCGGCCGCTTCACCGCGTGACGCCGCGCACAGCGCTGCCCCGGCCCGCCGCTCCCGGGTCGGGGCGGCGGGCCGGGGCAGCGGTCGAGGCGGGCCGGGGCGCGGCGGGGCCCCGCGTCAGAACGTGAGGACGGCGCGTGCCACGCGCCCGTGCCGGGCGTCGTCCGCGGCCTTGGCGAAGTCCTCCACCGGGTAGGCCGCGCTCACCAGCTCGTCCAGGAGCAACCGGCCCTGCCGGTAGAGGTCGGCGTAGAGGGCGATGTCGCGCTGCGGGCGGGAGGACCCGTACCGGCAGCCCATGATCGTCTTGTCGAGGTACATCGACGACACGCGGAAGGACGCCTCCGCGCCGGCCGGCGGCACCCCGAGCAGGACGGCCTGCCCGTGCCGGTCCAGCAGGTCGACGGCCTGCCGGATCAGGCGGACGTCGCCGACGCACTCGAAGGCGTGGTCCGCGCCGGTCGGCAGGATCTCCCGTACGGCGGCTTCGGCGCCGCCGGCGGAGGCGTCGACGAAGTGGGTGGCGCCGAAGAGCCGGGCCGCCGCCTCCTTCGCCGGCTTCGCGTCGACGGCGACCGCGGTCCGCGCCCCGGCGAGCCGGGCGCCCTGGAGCACGTTGAGCCCGATCCCGCCGGCGCCGATGACGACGACCGTCTCGCCGTGCCCGACGCGCGCCCGGTTGAGGACGGCCCCGACCCCCGTCAGGACGCCGCACCCGATCAGCGCCGCCGACGTCAGGGGCACGTCCTGCGGGATCCGCACCGCCTGCACCGCCCGCACCACCGTGCGTTCGGCGAAGGCGGAGTTCGACGCGAACTGGTGGAGCGGCTCCCCGGCCCGGCTGAACGGCCGCCCCGGCATCCCGATCGCCTTGCGGCACATCGTCGGCCGGCCCCGGTCGCAGTCCGCGCAGGCCCCGCAGTTGGCGAGGGTGGACAGGGCGACGTGGTCCCCGGGCGCCACATGCGTCACACCGGCCCCTACGGCCTCGACGATGCCGGCGCCCTCGTGCCCCAGCACCACCGGCCGCGGGAAGGGAATCGTCCCGTCGACGACCGACAGGTCGCTGTGGCACAGTCCGGCCGCGGCCACCGCGACGAGCACCTCCCCCGGTCCGGGACCGCGGACCTCCAGGTCGTCGACGACCCGGACCTCCCTGCCGTCGAACACGACACCCCTCATGCGTTCACCGTGCCTCTCCGGGCAGGCCGAGCACCCGCTCGGCGATGATGTTCCGCTGGATCTCGTCCGAGCCTCCGTAGATCGTGTCGGCCCGGCTGAACAGGAACAGCCGCTGGTCCTCCCCGAGCCCCTGCTCGTACGGGAGCCCGGGCGCCCACGGCACCGTCCCGGCCGCGGCCGCGGCACCGCGGACCGCCACCGCCAGCTCCCCGAGCCGCCGGTGCCAGCCGCCCCACAGGAGCTTCGCGACACTGGGCGCGCCCGGATCGGCGGGGGCGCGTCCGGAGGCGGATGCGGATGCGGCCAGGGTGCGCAGGGCGTGCCAGCGCATCGTGCGCAGCTCGGCCCACTGGCGTACGAGCCGGTCGTGCAGGACGGGATCGGCGCCCCCGCCGTCCGCGGGGCCGGCGGGGCCGGTGCGGGCGGCGTACGCGGCGAGGACGCGGTCGAGTTCGGCGGCGAAGCCGATCTGCTGGACCAGGGTGGACACGCCGCGTTCGAGGGCGAGGAGGCCGGTGGCGACGGCCCAGCCGTTGCCCTCGCCCCCGACGGCCGCCGCGGCGACGGCCCCGTCGAACCAGACCTCGTTGAACTCGGCGGTCCCCGACATCTGCCGGATCGGCCGCACCTCGACGCGGCCGGGCTGGTCCATCCGCACGAGGAGGAACGACAGGCCGCGGCGGCGCCGCGAGGCCGGGTCGGTGCGGGCGAGGACGAAGCACCAGTCGGCGTCCCGCGCGAGGGAGGTCCAGGTCTTCTGGCCGGTGACCCGCCACAGCCCGTCGGCGGGGTCGCGGACGGCCGAGGTCCGCACCCCGGCGAGGTCGGAGCCGGCGCCGGGCTCGCTGTAGCCCTGGCACCACAGCTCCTCGCCGCGGGCGATGCCGGGCAGGAAGCGGTCCTGCTGCTCGCGGGTGCCGTGCGCGACGAGGGTGGGGGCGAGGAGGTTCTCGCCGATGTGGCCGACCCGGGCGGGCGCCCGGTGGGCGGCGTACTCCTCGGCCCACACGACCTGCCCGGTGAGCGAGAGCCGCTGCTGCCCGTACCTCCCGGCGGGCAGGGCCCAGCCCTGGCCGATCCAGCCGCCGCGGCCCAGCTCGCGCTCCCAGGCGCGGCGCGCCGCCACCTCCTCGTGCTCGCTGCCGGGCCCGCCGAGGCCGGCGGCGCGGGCGTACGGGCCCACCAGGTGCCCGGTGAGCCAGGCGCGGGCGCGGGCGCGCAGGGCGTCGTCGGCGGCGCCGAAGGCGAAGTCCACGTCCGGGCCTCCTCTACGGGCGGGCGTTGGGGCGTTCCTTGGCGGCCGCCGCCCTGGCCATGGCGTCGAGCCGGTCGAGCATCGGCATGGGGTCGGTGCCGACGGTCCCGGGGAGGAAGTCGGCGATGCGCTGCGGGGTCCAGGGGCCGTCGGCGTAGCCGGCGCGCAGTTCGCGGGGCTGCGCCCAGACGGCGATCTTGGGGCCGGCGACGGTGTACACCTGGCCGGTGATGCGCTCCCCGCCGGCGGCGACGGCCTTGTCGCTGAGGAGGTAGGTGACGAGCGCGGCGACGTCCTCGGGCTCGCCGATCTCCTTGAGCTCCATGGGGACGTTCGCGGACATGCGGGTGCGGGCGACGGGGGCGACGGCGTTGGCGGTGATGCCGTACTTGTGCAGGCCGAGTGCGGCGGACCGGACGAGGGAGATGATGCCGCCCTTGGCGGCGCTGTAGTTGGCCTGGGCGACGGAGCCCTGGTGGTTGCCGCTGGTGAAGCCGATGAGGGTGCCGCAGCCCTGCCGGCGCATGACGGCGGAGGCGGCGCGGAAGACGGTGAAGGTGCCCTTGAGGTGGGTGGCGATGACCGGGTCCCACTCCTCCTCGGACATGTTGAAGAGCATTCGCTCGCGGAGGATCCCGGCGACGCAGACGGCGCCGTCGATGCGGCCGTAGCGGGCGAGGGCGGTGTCGACGAGGCGGCGGCCGCCGTCCATGGTGGAGATGTCGTCGGTCACGGCGACGGCGTCGCCGCCCGCTGACTGGATCTCCTTGACGACCGCTTCGGCGACTTCGCCGGTCGGGTCGCCGCCGGCGATGCCGACGCCGTGGTCGCCGACGACGACCTTGGCGCCCTCGGCGGCCGCGGAGAGGGCGACGGCGCGGCCGATGCCGCGCCCGGCGCCGGTGACGGCCACGACCTTGCCTGCCAAGAAGTTCCCCACGCCGGACCCCTTCCCGCGCTTTCTGACGGACCGTTAGATTTTATGGGCAGCCGGACACGGGTGCACAAGCCCCCGTGCCCCTCCGCCGCGAGGAGCTGATGAGGACCATGGCCCTGCCCGCCGAGTTCCACGGGATCGCCAAGCGCGTCAACAACTGGGGCCGCTGGGGCGCCGACGACGAGAGGGGCACGCTGAACCTGATCACGGACGAGGTCGTACGCGCGGCTGCCGCCGAGATCCGCACCGGCCGGCGCATCCCGCTCGCCCTCCCGCTGAAGGAGGACGGCGTCCAGGCGGGCCTCATCCCCGGCCGGATCAACCCGCTGCACACGATGGTGCAGATCAACCAGGAGCTCTTCGGGCCCGGCGGCGTGGCGTGCAGCGACGACACCGTGACGATGGGCCTCCAGGCCGGCACCCACTGGGACGCCCTCACCCACGTCTCGCACTCCGGCCGCATCTACAACGGCCGCCCCGCCGACACCATCACCGCGCACGGGCGGGCGCAGTTCAGCGGCATCGACAAGGCCGGCCCGATCGTCTCCCGCGGCATCCTGCTGGACGTGGCGCGCGCCAAGGGCGTGGACCGCCTGCCGGGCGGGCACGCGGTGACCCCGGAGGACCTGGCGGAGGCGGAGGCGCTCACCGGCACGACGGTCCGCCCCGGCGACATCGTCCTCGTCCGCACCGGCCAGATCGCCCTCTGCCTGGCCGGCGACCGCCACGGCTACGCCTTCCCCTCCCCGGGCCTGTCGATCCGCACCCCGGAGTGGTTCCACGCCCGCGACGTGGCGGCCGTCGCCAACGACACCCTGACCTTCGAGGTCTTCCCCCCGGAGACCGAGGACCTCTGGCTCCCGGTCCACGCCCTGCACCTGGTGGAGATGGGCATGCACCAGGGCCAGAACTGGAACCTGGAGGAACTGTCCACAGCCTGTGCAGAAGCACGCCGGTACACCTTCCTCCTCACCGCTGCCCCGGAGCCGTTCGCGGGCGCGGTGGGCTCCCCGGTCGCCCCGGTCGCGATCCTGTGACCGGCCGGCCGAGGCGCCGCCTCCGCCCGCGGGATGCATCCCGTGGGCCGACGGCCGCGTCCCGCGCGGTCGTTAGGGTCGGGGCATGGAGACCTCAACAGCGGGTGGCGGCGGGGGGCGGGCCGCGCGGTCGGCGTGGCGGACCGCCGCCCTGTGGGGCGGCGCCGGGCTCGCCACGCTCGTCCTGGGCAACCTCGTGCTGCGCGTCCCCCTCGGGGTCGGCGACCGCATCGCCGACCCCGCCGCGATGCTCGCCGCCGCCTCCGTGCTCACCGCCACGCTGCTCGTGCGGCGGGCGCCGCTCGCGACGCTGGTACTCACGCTCGGCTTCGGCGTCGCCGTCGTCTTCCTCTATTACAGTCCCGGCGTCGCCTCCGTCCCCGTGCTCGCCGCCGCCGGGGCGCTCGGGCGGGTCGCCGTGGTCCGGAGCCGACGGGCCGCGCTCGCCGCGGTCGGGGCCACCGTCCTCGTCCTGATCCTGGTGCAGCTCGCACGGCCCGTCGAAGGCGGGCCCGCGCTTGTGCTCGTCCAGGGGCAGCTGCCGGTCGTCGTCCTCGCCTGGCTGGTCGGGGACTCCGTCCGCCGCAGCCGCGAGGCCGCCGCGCAGGCGCACGCGGCCGCCACCGAGCAGGCGCTCACCGACGAACGGCTGCGCATAGCCCGCGAGCTGCACGACATGGTCGCCCACAGCATCGGCATCATCGCCATCCAGGCCGGCGTCGGCAGCCGCGTCATCGACACCCGGCCCGACCAGGCCCGCGACGCCCTCCAGGCCATCGAGGCGACCAGCCGGGACACCCTTTCGAGCCTGCGCCGCACCCTCGTCGCGCTGCGCCGCGGCGGGCCCGCCCCACTCGCGCCCGCGCCCGGCCTCGACGGGCTGGAGCGGCTCGCCGCCGCCACCGCCGGCGACACCGGACTCCGTATCGACGTCGCCGTGTCGGGGCGGCGGCGGCCGCTGCCGCAGGACGTCGAGCTCGCCGCCTACCGGATCGTCCAGGAGGCGCTCACCAACACCGTCCGGCACGCCCGCGCCCGCCACTGCCGTGTCGGTGTCGCGTACGAGGACGGGGCGCTCGCCCTCGACATCACCGACGACGGCCGCAGCAGCCCCGCGCAGGAAGGCGGCAGCGGCTTCGGCATCACCGGCATGCGCGAGCGGGCCGCCCTCCTCGGCGGCAGCCTCGACGCCGGCCCGCTGCCCGCCGGCGGGTTCCGGGTCGCCGCCGTGCTCCCGCTGCCCGCCACCGCTGTCCCTGCCGCCACCGCCCCCGCCACCGCCCCCGCTGCCGAGGAGGCCCGATGAGCTCCGGCACCGTACGCGTCCTCCTCGCCGACGACCAGCCGCTCGTCCGGTCCGGGCTGCGGGTCCTCATGGCCGGCACCGCCGACCTGGAGGTCGTCGGCGAGGCCGCCGACGGCGCGGAGGCCGTCCGGCTCGCCGCCGAGCTCGCCCCCGACGTCGTCGTCATGGACATCCGCATGCCGGAGATGGACGGCATCGAGGCCACCCGCCGCATCACCGCGGCCCCCGGCGGCACCCGCGTCCTCATCCTGACGACGTTCGACGAGGACGACCACGTCCACGGCGCGCTGCGCGCAGGCGCGAGCGGGTTCGCCGTGAAGGACATGGCCCTGGACGACCTGTTGGCCGCCGTGCGGGTCGTCGCGGCGGGGGACGCGCTGCTCGCACCCGGTGTGACGCGCCGCCTGATCGCGGACTTCGTCGCCGGACCGGCGCCGGCGGCCGCGCGCGTGGCCGCCGTCACGGAGCGGGAGCAGGAGGTCCTGACGCTGGTCGGCCGCGGACTGTCGAACGCGGAGATCGCGCAGGAGCTGTTCATCTCCGTGGCGACGGCGAAGTCGCACGTCGCCCGGCTGCTGACGAAGCTCGGTGCCCGCGACCGGGTCCAGCTGGTGATCGAGGCCTACGACCGGGGGCTGGTCGCGCCGCCCCGGTGACTGCGGTCCCGGTGACGGCGGTCCCCGTGACAGCGGCGCGGCCCCGGGCAGCCGGCGGCGAGCAGCCGCGCACGCCCCGAACCCGGCGCGGCAGCCGCCACCCCGCGACCCGCACTCGTCAAGGCTGTCCTTGGCGTCCCCTCGCGACGAATCGCTCAGGACAAGGGTTTACCAACAGTTGACGTACCGTCAACACCTCGTTAGAGGTACACGCGCGGTTCCCGGATCGACCCGAAAGGTTCGCGGGACCGCTCCGGGCGGCCGTCCGGAGCGCTGTCGGCCGGTCCGGCGGCGGCCCGGTCGACCTCGCACCAGATCCGCTTCCCGGCGCCCTCCCGCTGCCAGCCCCAGCGGTCGGCCAGTCCGTCGACGAGCTCCAGCCCGCGGCCCCCGGTGTCCCCGGCGCCGGCCTGCCGCCGGGACGGGGCCCGGCCGCTGGCGTCGGCGACCTCGACGCGCACCGCCGGCTCGCCGAGGAGCATGCGCAGGACGGCCGGGCAGCCGGTGTGCACGACGGCGTTGGTGACCAGCTCGGAGATCAGCAGGATCAGCGTCTCCGCGAGCGGCTCGTCGTCCCCTATCCCGCATCCCGCGAGCCGGGAACGGGCCCATCGTCGGGCCCGGCCGACCTCGGCCGGGTCCGGTCCTACCTCCAGCTGCACCTGAAGCACCTGCACCGCTCACACCATCCGAACCGGCGGACACTTCGCCTCGCGACAGGACGGGATCACCGACTGTGACCCCCTTGTCGAGCAGCATGGTTGACATACAGTCACCACAACAAGCGCTTCGGGCATATTCCAGCGCGAAGGAGTAGGCATGGTGCATACTGTGCGACGCTCACGCCGCGCTACCGCTCGCATTCCCGGGAGCGTACCGGAGCAGTACCCGCGGGCCGGGCCGTCCAGGCCCCCGCGTAGGACACAAACCGATATCAACTCTCCGTAATCAGACATGCGTCCCGCGTCGTCGCGCCCGTGCCCGGCCCGCGGGCCTGGTTCGTCACAGGCTGCCATCTCGGGCGTACGAGGCCCCCTCCCGCCCCCGCTCCTGCGCGTCGGCGAGGAGTTCCGCGGCCAGGGCCTCCTCCGCGGCGGCCGCCGTACGCCACTGCTCGGCCCGCACCCAGGCCCGCTTCAGGTGCAGGTGGACGTCGGCCTCCCAGGTGAAGCCCATCCCGCCGTGCACCTGGAGGCAGTCCCGGGCGTTCGCGGCGGCGGCCCGGTCGGCCAGCAGCTTCGCGCCGGCGATCTCCGCCGCCACCGCGGCCCCGAAGCCCGCCGCGCCCGCCGCCCCGGCCGCGCCCGCCCGGTCCGCCGCGTCCGCGCAGACCGCCGCCGCGTACACGGCCGTACGGGCCACCTCGGCCCGCACCAGCATGCCCGAGCAGAGGTGCTGCACCGCCTGGAAGGCCCCGATGGGCCGCCCGAACTGCTCCCGCTGCGCCGCGTACCGCACGGCGAGCTCGACGGTGCGCAGGGCGCTGCCGAGCTGGAGGGCGGCCGTCAGCAGGGCGCCCTCGTCGCGCAGGCGGGCGTCGGGGCCGGGGCCCGGCGGGGGGACGCGGTGGAGGGGGGTCAGCGGGTCCGCGGACGGCACGGGGCGGGCGGCGGGCAGCAGCGCGGCGGGAGCCTCGGTGCAGCCGCCGGCGCCGGCGCCGAGGACCGCGTCCGCCTCGGCGAGGTGGGCGACGAGCCGGCCGGGCGGGCCCGCGGCTGCGGCGGGGCGGTCGCCGAGGTCGAAGGCCGTGACGACGGCCGTGCCGTCGGCGGCGCCCTCGACACGGCCGGCGGCCAGGTGCGTGGCGACGAGCGGGCCGGGCAGCAGGGCCCGCCCGGCCTCCTCGAAGACGAGGACGGCCTCGGCGAGCCCGAGCCCCACCCCGCCGTCCGCCTCGGGCAGCCGCAGCGCGAAGAAGCCCGCGCCGCCCAGCTCCCGCCACAGTCCGCGGTCCACGCCCCCGGCTCCCCCGGCCTCCGCCCGGTCCACCGCCGCCCGCAGGGCCTCGCGCCCGAAGCGCCGCGACAGCAGGGCCCGTACGCCCGCCCGGAGGTCCTCCTGCTCCTGCGTCGGCTGGAAGTCCACGCTCACCGGCCCTTCGGGAGGCCGAGGATCCGCTCGGCGACGATGGTGTGCTGGATCTGCGAGGTGCCCGCGGCGATCGTGTAGGACAGCGAGGACAGGCGCTCGCGCACCCACTCCTCCTCCAGCGCGAGGGCGTCGGCGCCGAGGACCTCCGCGGCGGCGTCGTACAGCTCCTGCCGGGCCTGCGAGTAGGCCAGCTTGAAGACGGAGCCGCCGGCGCCGGGTACTCCGCCGGTGCGCTCGGCGGCGGAGACGTTCCACTGGGTGAGCCGCCACAGCGCCGCGAACTCCGCGGCGAGCCGGCCGAGGCGCCGCCGCAGCACGGTGTCGTCCCAGCGGCCGTTCGCGCGCGCGGCCCGCGCGAGGGCGCCCAGGGTGCGGCGGCAGGCGACGACCTCGCCGGCGAAGGCGGTGCCCCGCTCGAAGGAGAGGGTGGTCATGGTGACGCGCCAGCCGTCGTCCTCGGCGCCGACGCGGTACGCGACGGGGACGCGCACCCCGTCGAGGAACACCTCGGCGAACTCCGCGGACCCGGCCAGGGTCCGCAGCGGCCGGACCGTCACGCCCGGCGCGTCCATCGGCATGGCGAGCCAGGTGAGGCCGCGGTGCCGGGGCGCGTCGGGGCCGGTGCGGACGAGCAGCTCGCACCAGTCGGCGATCTCCGCGTGCGAGGTCCAGACCTTCGAGCCGGTGACCACGTACGCGTCGCCGTCGCGGACGGCGCGGGTGCGCAGGGAGGCCAGGTCGGAGCCGGCGCCGGGCTCGCTGAAGCCCTGGCACCACACCTCCTCGCCGCGCAGGACGGGCGGCAGCCAGCGGGCCCGCTGCGCGGGCGTGCCCTCGGCGGCGATGGTGGGGCCGGCGTGCAGGAGGCCGACGAAGTTCGCGCCGACGTACGGGGCGCCGGCCCGCTCGGCCTCCTCCAGGAAGGCCAGGTGCCGGGCCGGTCCCGCGCCGCGGCCGCCCGCGGCCGCGGGCCAGTGCAGGCCGGCGTAGCCGGCGTCGTACAGCCGGCGCTGCCAGCCGAGGTCGTACGCGCGCCGGCCGGGCCAGTCGTCGGGCGACGGCCGGGGCGGCAGCTCGGGCAGGGTCTTGGCCAGCCACGCGCGCAGCCCGGCCCGGAACTCCCGCTCCTCCTCCGTTTCGGCGAGGTCCACGGCGCCGCCCGCCTCAGACCAGGTCCAGGCCGAGCATGCGGATGGCGTTGCCGCGCATCAGCTTGTGGACGGTCTCGTCGTCGAGGCCCGCGACGTGGTCGAGGGCGACCTCCTTCGTGTGCGGGAAGGTGGAGTCGACGTGCGGGTAGTCGGTCTCGAAGGTGGCGTTGTCGCGGCCGACGGTGTCGATCGAGGCGACGCCGTGCTTGTCGCGGAAGAAGCAGCAGAAGACCTGCCGGTAGTAGTACGTCGAGGGCGGCTCGGGGATCAGGTCGCGGACGCCGCCCCAGGCGCGGTGCTCGCGCCACACGTCGTCGGCGCGCTCCAGGGCGTACGGGATCCAGCCCATCTGGCCCTCGCTGTAGGCGAGCTTGAGCTGCGGGAACCTCACGAGGACGCCGCTGAAGAGGAAGTCCGTCATCGAGGCCATCGCGTTGTTGAAGCTGAGGGCGGCCTGGACGGCGGGCGGCGAGTCGGGGGAGGCCGCGGGCATCTGGGAGGAGGACCCGATGTGCATGTTGACGGCCGTGCCGGTCTCCTGGCAGACCGCGAAGAAGGGGTCCCAGTAACCGGAGTGGATGGAGGGCAGGCCGAGGTGGGTGGGGATCTCGGAGAACGTGACGGCGCGCACCCCGCGCGCGGCGTTGCGGCGGACCTCGGCGACGGCGAGGCCGATGTCCCACAGCGGGATCAGGCACAGGGGGATCAGCCGGCCGCCGCTGTCGCCGCACCACTCCTCGACCATCCAGTCGTTGTAGGCGCGCACGCAGGCGAGGGCGACCTCCTTGTCGCGGGCCTCGGCGAAGGTCTGGCCGCAGAAGCGGGGGAAGGTGGGGAAGCAGAGGGACGCCTCGACGTGGTTGAGGTCCATGTCCTCCAGGCGCGCCTTGGGGTCCCAGCAGCCGCGGCGCATCTCCTCGCGGGTGATGCCCTCCAGGGTCATGTCGTCGCGGTCGAAGCCGACGGCGGCGATGTTCCGCTTGTACGGGAACCGCAGGTCCTCGTAGATCCACCAGTCGGCCGGGGGGCCGTCGGGGTCCATCGAGACGACGTACCTGCCGCCGCGGTACTCCAGCTCGCCGATGCCGGCGGTGAGCGGCTTCGGGCCGCGGTCGCGGTACTTGGCCGGCAGCCAGACGTCGAAGAGGTGGGCGGGCTCGATGACGTGGTCGTCGACGCTGATGATGCGGGGCAGTTCCATGGTGTCCCCTCGCCGCGGGCCGGGCGGGCCGGGCCCGGGCGGGCAGCCGGAACGACCGGATCTGATGGAGCGTCAGAAAAGAACCGGCTCCACGCTAGCCCCGCACCCCTGGACCGGCAAGCGCCCGCGCCCTACGCTCTGCGCGAGATCTGACGGAGCGTCAGCAATGGGAGGTGGCCCGCCATGCCGGAAACGCCGCACAGCAGGACCGGACCGGACCCGGCCCCGCCCGCCGCCCCGGACACCCCGCACGCCCTCGGCGCCTCCCCCACCCTGTGGGCCCTCGTCGCCCGGCGCGCCGCCCTCACCCCCGACCGGCCCGCCCTGATCCAGGCCGCACCCGACCCGGCCGGCGACCGGACGCTGACCTTCGGCGCCCTCCGCGACCGCGCCGAGCGGGTCGCCGCCGGCCTGTACGGCAGGGGGGTCCGGCCGGGCACGGTCGTCGCCTGGCAGCTGCCCACCCGCATCGAGACCGTCCTGCTCTCCCTCGCCCTCGCCCGCCTCGGCGCCGTCCAGTCCCCCGTGATCCCCCTCTACCGGGAGCGCGAGACCGGCTTCGCCCTGCGCGCGTCGCAGGCCGAGTTCTTCGCCGTGCCCGGTGTCTGGCGCGGCTTCGACCACACCGCGATGGCCGCCCGGCTCGGCGCCCGCGGCGTCTTCCGCGTCCACGCCCCCGCCGACCTGCCCGACGGGGACCCCGCCTTGCTGCCCCCGCCGCCCGCCGACGGCACCGGCGTGCGCTGGATCTACTGGACCTCCGGCACCACCTCCGACCCCAAGGGCGTCCTGCACACCGACCGCTCCCTGCTCGCCGGCGGGTCCTGCCTCGCCCACGCCCTGCGCCCGGCCCCCGGCGACACCGGCTCCATCGCCTTCCCGTACGCCCACATCGGCGGGCCCGACTACCTCGTGATGCTGCTCCTGTACGGGTTCCCCGCCGTCCTCTTCGAGACATTCGCGCTGCCGGACGCCCTGGACGGCTACCGGCGGCACGGCGTCACCATCGCCGGCGGCTCCACCGCCTTCTACACGATGTTCCTCGCCGAGCAGCGCAAGCGGCCCGGCGGGAAGCTGGTCCCCACCCTCCGCCTGATGGCCGGCGGCGGCGCCCCGAAACCGCCCGAGGTCCACCACGCGGTCGTCCGCGAACTGGGCTGCCGGCTGGCCCACGGCTACGGCATGACCGAAGTCCCCATGATCACGATGGGCTGCCCCGACGACAGCGAGGACGACCTCGCCCACACCGAGGGCCGCCCGCCCGCCGGCATGGAGATCCGCATCACCGGCCCCGCCGGCGACCCGCTCCCGGCCGGCGCCGAGGGCGAGGTACGGCTGCGCGGCGAAGCCGTCTGCCGCGGCTACCTGGACCCGGCCGCGACCGCCGAGGCCTTCGACGCCGAGGGGTTCCTGCGCACCGGCGACCTGGGCCGGCTGACCCCGTCCGGCCACCTCGTCCTCACCGGCCGCAGCAAGGACGTCATCATCCGCAAGGGCGAGAACATCTCCGCGAAGGAGGTCGAGGAGCTCCTGCACGGCCTCCCCGGCGTCGGCGACGCCGCCGTCATCGGCCTGCCCGACCCCGAGCGCGGCGAGCGGGTCTGCGCCGTCGTCGAGCAGGCCCCCGGCGCCGCCCCGCTCACCCTGGACCGGGTCACGGCCCACCTGCGCGCCGCGGGCCTCGCCCCGCACAAACTGCCCGAGCAGCTGGAGCTCCTCGACGCCCTGCCCCGCAGCGAAGCCCTGCGCAAGGTCCTGAAGTACAAGCTCCGCGAGCGGTTCACCCGGTCCTGAGCCGCACGCTGCGGTCGCCGCCGAAGCAGCAGGTTCCTACGATGGGGTGAGTCAGCTCGGGGACCCGGCACACCTGCGAGACAGGGGTGATCCGCCATGGGCCGCCGCCACCGGGCCGTCCCCGCCGTCGCCGCCGCCTCCCTGCTGCTCGCCGCGCTCTGCACGGGCCAGGCACCCGCCGCGGCACTCCCCGGGCGCGTGGACATCGACCCCGCCACCGCCGAGCGCCTCGACGAGGCCATCACCGAGACGATGCGCAAGGCCGGCATCCCGGGCGTCTCCGTCGGCCTGTGGACCGACGGCGGCGGCTCGTACGAGCGGGCCTTCGGCACCGCCGACACCGCGACCGGCACCCCGATGAAGACCGACCTGCACACCCGTATCGGCAGCATCACCAAGACGTTCACCGTCACCGCCGTGCTCCGGCTCGCCGACGACGGCAAGGTCGGCCTGGACGAGCCGATCGGCCGGTACGTGGACGGCGTACCCGGCGGCGACCGCATCACCGTCCGGCAGCTCGCCGACATGCGCAGCGGCCTCTACAACTACACCGAGGACCAGGGCTTCCTGGACGCCATGAAGCAGAACCCGGACCGCGCCTGGAGCCCGCAGGAACTCCTCGACACCGCGTTCAAGCACCCCGCGCAGTTCGCGCCCGGCGCCCGCTGGGAGTACAGCAACACCAACACCGTGCTGCTGGGGCTGCTCGTCGAGAAGGTCGGCGGACTGCCGCTCAGGGACCACATCCGGGAGGAGGTCCTGGAGCCGGCCGGGCTGGACAACACCGCACTCCCGGTCGGTGCAGAGATCCCGGAGCCGTACGTGCACGGCTACACGGACTTCGCGCCGGGCGGGAAGACCACCGACGCGAGCGGCTGGAACCCGAGCTGGGCGTGGGCCGCCGGCGCCATGACGTCCACCCTGGACGACCTGCGCACCTGGGCCCCCGTCATGGCCTCCGGCCGCCTGCCCGACGGCGGCCGGCTCCTGGAGCCGGGCACCCAGGCCCAGCGGGTGCGGATGCTGCCGACGGGACACCAGGGCGTCCGGTACGGGCTGGGCATCGCCGAGTTCGACGGATGGATCGGGCACAACGGCGAACTGCCCGGCTACGAGACCATCGCCGTCCGGCTCCCGCAGGAGCGCACCACCTTCGTCGTCATCGTCAATTCCGACATCGACAAGAAGGAGGGCAGCCTGAGCACCCTCATCGGCAACGCCGTGACCACGATCGTCACACCCGACCACATCTGGGAGCTGCCTGTGGCAGCCCAACCCAAGGGCCCGACCAAACCTTCGGAAACACCGGCCACGGGCACCCCGAAGACGGACGCCGCCACGCCGTCACCCGCCAAAGCCGACGGCCCGCCGCCGTACCTCACTGGACCAGGCTGATGTGCGGATGGTCCGGGGACGCCGGGCAGACGTGCAGTTGCTGGTCGTAGCCTCGGGCCAGGTCGAGTCCGGTCGGGTTCCACGGCTGGCAGTTGTCGGGGGTCGGCGTGGAGCCGGCCTGGTCCTCGTACGGGATCCAGCTTCGGGTGTTGGATTTCCACTCGGACGACGCGATGGTCAGCAGCGGCTCCATCTCGGTGCCGCATGCAGCGCAGCTACGCGGGACGGGATCGGTGAGGCCCCAGCGGGACCATCCGCCTGCCTTCCAGCCGGGCGCGACGGACAATTCGTTCTCGTAGAGCTCTTCCGGGGCACGGACGTAGGGGTTGTCCACCCCGCTCTCCTGCCATGTGCTCGCGTCTGCCAGCCGGTGCTGCAACTCCTTGCTCAGTTCCATGGGATTGGGGAATTCGGTGATCTGCTCCGGCGTGAGCAGACACGGCACCGGCACGTAGCCGTCGTCGTCCACCGCGTACGGCGCGGGTGGCGCGTCGAGGATGTCGGAGACCTCGGCGGCGGATCGCCAGAACACGACGGTAAGCGGCATGTTGTCCGACTCGTGGTCGAAGGGACACCACAACACCTGGAGCAGATCCGCGTGGCCGGGCGGCCGCAACACGGGTATATCGCGCACGTACAGCTGGGCCACAGGCAGCATGGCAACCGGACCCGGTCCGCCGTGCCACTCGTCGCAGTGCGGCCACGGCTCGTCGACGGGCCACAACAGTGGCCCGCCGACCGAGCTGTCGTGCGGTGTCGGAGACCCGGGACGGGGATGCAGCCGGGTCGCCCTGCGCGCCAGGGGGGCCAGTTGGGGAAAGACCACGGTGATGTCAATCGGCCGCGGTGGGGTGGTACGGCTCATTCCGGCTCCCGGTGGCGCGTGAATCAGACGGGGCTAGTTTCCGAGGTTCAGCTGCCCCGTGTTCTTGTACGTGTTGGTGATGTAGACATCGGGGAACAGCAGCTGAGACGTGCCGTCCGACCGCTCGATCCTTGCACTCATCTTGACACCCACGGGGATCGTGCTGGTGCCATCCCGGTAGTCAGGCGTCACCTCGTAGAAGATTGCGTCGTTCGGCCCGAGGATCCCGCCGTCCTTCACCGCCTTCGCCGACTTTTGGGCAAGGGCCTCATAGGTCCGCATGCTGGGGGTTCCGGTGTTCATACCCGACTGCCAGCACGGGACGAGATTGATCTGCCCACCGTCATCGATCTTGCCGGTTCCGCCGAGGATGTTGGCTATCAGGTGGCACCGGGCAAGCCCCGCTGTGGAAAGGTTGGCCTGACGGAACAGCTCGGCGTCGGCCCAGCCGGTGATGTCACCCTTCGCGTCACTGCCCTCCACGGTCGGGGTGCTTAGGCAGGCCTGGGCCGCGGCCGCCCGGACACCGGGCGGGCCGGGCGTGGGGGTGGTCTTGTTGACGTGCGGCACCGGATCGGTGGTGTTCTTGATCCACCCGTTGCCGGAACGGAACGACCCGGTCGGCGCGTTCTGTAGGCAGACGGCCTGCGGCTCGGCAATCGAGCCGGCTATCTCCAGCTTGAACTGGTCGCCGTCCACGACGCGCTGGTTTGCGAAGCCTTCGGACAGCTGCCCGTCGGCGACCTGCCGGTCCGCGACCGGGACGTGAGCGCGCATGCAGGGGCTGCCCGCGCCGCCATCCAGTACATCGACGACCCAGCCACCGCGGGTGCTGTGACGGGGAAGGGTCTCGGCGCACTGAGCGCCGTCGACTCCTCCTTCGCGGGTGACCGCGAAGGGGAACTCGCCGCAAGTGTCGGACGCAACCAGGTCCGTCCGGGCCCGGAAGGCGCCGCAGGTCCGAGCCGTCCGGCCGGCCACGTCGGCCATTGCCCGGGTCAACGGCTTGTCGCGTCCCCAGCCGGCGAGGTTGTTCTGGGCCCACAGGTAGGCGGCTGCTGCGGCCCCCGCTCCGGCGGGGCTCTGCTGGTCGCTCATCCTGACGACCGGCATGACGCCGGGCACGACGCAGCCGGGGTCGGGCGTGCCGGTGGCCGTCGTGTCCCGGACGGCGTCGTCGCAGCGGATCTTCTCCGGGTTGCTCCACGAGGCGCTCGGGTCGACGATCTGGGCGCCGGGAGAGGTCACGTACATCTTGTACGAGGTCGTGAAGTCGACTGCCGCGCCGGCCGGCGGCGTGGATTCGTACGCCACGTCGCCGCTGCGGACCTGATCCTTGATCAGGTCCCCCTTCGTGTACCACGGGGCCGCCGTCTTGACCTTGCAGCCCGCCGTGCAGTCAGCCTTGAACTTCACGTTCAGCGTCGTGACGGCACCGGTCGCACCGGTCATGGTCACGGAGATCTTCTCCTTCCACGTCGTGCCCTTGGCGGGCAGGACAGCACTGCTCGAAACGTTCAGCGTCCCGGTGCCGACCACCCTGCCGTTGCCGTCCTTGAGCGTGTAGAGGACGGTCACGCCGTATACGCAGTACCCGTATCGGCCGTGCCACCACGTACCGGGTGTGGTAATCACGCAGCTGCCGGGGTCGGGGGCGGCCGCGGCCGCCCGGGGTGCGGCGGCGGGCGCCTGGGGTGCGGTTGAGAGGAACTGCCGCCCCACCGGGGCCTTCGGTGCGGTGCTCGTCGTGACACATGCCTGCACCGCGCCCGCCTTGCGCTCGCGGGAGCCGGCAGCTGTCGGCTCGCAGTTCTCCTGCGGGCTCATGGTGACGGGCTGGATTTTGCCGGGGGTGGCAGCGCCGGCCGGACCGTTGGGGTTGCCGGCCGCCTTGCGGGAGGCGGCCTCCGCCGCCGTCTTTGTGGCGCCCGGGGCGAGGCCCTGGCCGTCGGCAGCTGCGGCGGTGCCGGTCGCGGTGAGGCTCAAAACGAGGAGGAGGCCGGGAAGTACCCGTCTCCTGCGTGCTGAAGTCATGTCTTCTCTCTGTGGGAGGTCGCGCGGAGCGACAGATGGCTCATGCCGGTCGCGTCGGCGGCACCGACCGGCGGAAACGTTTCATCACCGGTCGGTGCCGCATCGGCCGAAGCAGGGGGCAGTAAGGGGCCGACCGTCAGGCGACGAGGTCGTAGAACACCTTGGACACGGACTCGGCGGCCTTCTCGACGGTGCGGACGACCGGCTTGGCCACCACACTTGCCGCCCGACCACCGCCGCGGGTGACGAGCCCCAATGCCGCGCGGCTGGCGGATGAGACGAATGCGCCGCTGCTGAACCCGTACTCGATGCCCGAGGCGATCACACTGACTCCGGCGGCGACGACGGAGACACCGAGGCAGACCGCGGCGATGCTGCCGAGAACGGGTGCGGCCGGGAAGAACACGCAGGAGACGGCAAACCCCGCGGCGAGGAGTCCTGCGGCCGTGCTCACCTTGTCTGCGCTGTCAGCCCACCACTTGGCGTCGTTCCACCATTCCTCCTGCCCACCTTCGCTCCCCTTGGGGTTGACCGTGTCGTGGGTCGGCGAGTCGGAGGGATCGCGGTTGGCGTCCCGGTCCCTCTGCGCCTGCTCGGCAGCGGCACGCGCTGCCTCCCGCACTTCGGCCTCTCGCTTGTCCGCGGCGGTCCGGCGTGCCTGGGCGGCGGCTGCCGCAGCCGCCTTGGCGTCCCGGCCGGCGGCGAGCTCGGCCTGGTGGGCGGTGGCAGCGGACGCCGCGGCACTCCGGGCGGAAGCCAGTGCGCTACGGGCCGCGTCGATGGCGCGATTGGCGGAGAGGTTCGCCGCGCGGGAGGCGCTCTGAGCGGTGGCGGCGGCGTCCTTGGCCTTGTTGGCGGAGGCCTGGGCCTCGGCAGCGGACTTGTCCGCAGCATCCGCGTGCTTGCGGGCCTGCTCCTTGTAGCCTTCGGCCTGCTTCGCCGAGTCCAGTGCCTTCTGGGCCCACTCCTGCGCCTTGGCGCCGGCGTCTCTGGCCACCGCCGCGACCTGGGAGGCGAGGGCTGCGTCGTGCTGCGCCTCCTGGGCGGTCCTGGCCGCGGTCGCGATGGTCGCCTGCATGGCGGCGGCGTGGCTGAGCGAGTCGTAGTCGAGCTGGGCGGCCCGGTACCGGACGGACTCGACGAAACGCCGGCGCATCCAGGCCGGCCCCTCCAGGGCGACGTCGGCGTAGGCCTTGGAGTAAGCGCCGCCGGTGGCGACCACCTTCATGGTGGCGACTGCGTCGTCCTGCTCGACCGCCTTGGGCAGGTCTTCGTCGAAGAACTTCTGGAGGGCTTCGGGCGTGTTGGCGTCGAGCGCGTCGTTGGCGGCATCGGTGACGGCCTTGCCGGGCTTCTCGTGAAGGATCTTCAGGATGTTGACCCTGTTGTCCTCGGCGCGGGACTTGATGACGCCAGAGGTGTTGAAGTCCCCTACTGCGGGCGTGCCGCCCGAGAGGGCCTGGACTGCCGCCTTGGCCACGGCCGGCTCGGCGACCTGGGCGATGAAGAGGGTGGTCTCGCGATCGTCCTGGGCCTGGGCGAGCTGCCGGTCGAGGTAGATCCAGGAGAAGACGTCGTCGTCGGATCCCGCGAGCGCGAAGCGGGCGGCCTGACGGGTCCAGGTGCCCCTGGAGTCGATCAGTGCGACGGCTGCCCGGCGGCCGAGGGTTGCAGCGGCGGCGAGGTCGCCGTTTTCGAGTGCCTGCTCGGCCTTGGCTATGAGGTCCTTGGTGGCCTGCGCGGTCTGCAGGTCCTGGGTGCGCTTGTTCAGGGCAGCCGCACGTTCCCTCTTGTCCTGCTGGGCGAGTTGCGCGGCTTCCTTCATGCCCTGCACCCTGTCCGCCTCCAGTGCTGCCGCCTCGGCAGCACGGGCGTTCCTCTCCACCGTGATCGCGTCCTCGACAGCCTTGGTCGCAAGGTTGGCCGCCTTGACCGCCTCGTCGGCGTGTGCGGTGGACTTGTTGGCGAAGTCGATCGCCTTGCCCGCGTACTTGACGGCTTCCTCTGCGGCATCGGCAGCCTTCTCGGCGTGGCCGGCAGCGGACTTGGCCGCATTGTTGGCGGTACGTGCGGCCCGCGCCGCAGTCGAGGCGAGGGCCTGGGCCGTGGAGGCGGCATTGGTCGCCTGGTTGGCGGCGGCGCCGGCGATCGCGGCCTGACGCTTGGCCTCGGCCGCCTCGTCCTGGGCCACACCGGAGGCGCCGGCCGCCTGGGCGGAGGCCTTGGCGGCGGCCGCGGCGTCGCGTGCCGCGGCCGCGGCGGACAGGCCGGCTTCGGCCGACTGCTCCGAGGCAACGGCCGCGTCGTCGGCCGCCTTGGCCGCGGAATACGCCCTCGCGGCTGCATCGCGGGCGGCGACAGCGGCGTTCTTCGCCTCTTCGGTCTTCGCCGCGTCCTTCGATGCGGCGATCGCGGCACGGTAGGCACGGGTGGCGGCCGACCCGGCGGCGGCTGCTGCCTGGGAGGCCGCCGTGGCCGCCCAGGACGCCCGCTGCGAAGCCTGGACCGCGGCGGACGAGGCACGGATGGCCGTGCGGGCAGCGGACGCGGCGCGACTGGCGGCGCCGGCGGCCTGGCGGGCCGCCTCGGCGGACCTGCGGACGTCGTCCCTTGCCTGCTCGGCTTCGTACGCGGCCTTCTCGGCCTGCTCCTTGGCCTTGCTCGCCGCTGTCGTCGCCCGCGCGGACGCCTCGACGGCAAGGTCGGTCTGCTGCCGCGCCCGCGCGCTCTCACGCTCGACGACGGCAACCAGCTGCGCGATCGTGGCAGCCTCCTGGTCGCGGGCCCGCGCGATGTGCTGGCCGGTGTCGAGGTACCACTGCACGTCTTCCGCGGTCCCGCTCAGCGCCCTGTTCGCGTACTTCTTGAGTTCCGGGCCGGCCGTGGCGAGGCTGCGGATGATCTCCACCCGCATGTCCTCGAGCCGGGCGTTGTACTGACCGGTGAGCAGGAACTGCTCCAGCGCCTGGTCCGTACCGGCGGTCAGCGCGGCGTTGCCGTCGCGCTTGACGCTCTTGCCGCCATTGGCCATGACGCTGAGGGCCGAGACCCGCATGTCCTCGGTGACGGAGGAACGGAACCCGTCTTTGACGAACGCGGATATCGCGTCGTCCCCACCGCTGAGGGCGGCGCCGGCGTCCCGGCGGACGCTCTTGCCCCCGTAGCCCAGGTAGGTGAACGCGGCGACTCGGTTGTCCATTCGGGTTGCCTTCGGCAACTGCTCGGCGAGGAAGGTGGTGATCTCCTCGTCGGTGCCGCTCAGCGTGTAGGCAGCCGCTCCCTTGACCGAAGGGCCGCCCAGGATCCATGCCTTGACGACCTTGGCCCGGTCCGTGTCCGGAAGGGTCAGGGCGTCGCCCGCCGGGGCGGCGGCGCGGGTGGCTGCCCGTACCGGAGTGGTGAACAGCCAGGGGGTGGAGACAGCGGCCGCACTCGCCGCGAGAGCGGTCGTGAATCGGCGCCGACTCCAGAACGTCTCCTGCACAGATGCACCTCTTTGATGTCGTGTCCTCGATCGAGGTCGAGGTGGACGGAAAAGCACGCCCGGGATATTCACCGGCGGCGGCTACCTGACCTTATGCAGTACATGCCACCTGAACGCACCTGGCCGGAGTCCAACCATCAGACCCTCCGAAAGATGGCTTGATTTCGCTCTCCGGTTTTCGCAAAACCGCCACAACCATCTTCGTGCGTGCCGCAAGTCACACTTCCGTCGGGCGATATAACACAAAATGTCGCATATATTCGCTTGGCTGGCCGGTATACGGCTTGATTTCATGCACAAGATCGCCAGGCGCTGAAAATGCAAGGTCGAATTCCGCATCAGCCACGCCGATCAGCCACGCCCAAGGGCCGCACCACGCGCATGCCCGCCTCCCGGATGAGGCTTGTCCGACCCGCGGCACTTCGGACTTCGCGTGTCGCGAGAACCGCCCGTATCGAAACGAGGACGAAATGAAGGCACGGAGCACGATCCTGCGAATCGCGGCCACAGCTTCCGCTGTCGGTGCCCTGACCTGGGTCGCAGTACTGGGCGGCCTGACCAGCCCCGCCGGGACGGAAGCCCCGGCAACGAAGCCGATCGCCGACGAGGGCCCGGGCTTCGCCATCGAGGACGGCGCGTACCCGAACGCCGACAAAATCCTCGCGGAGCAGAAGATCAAGCTCAAGAGCGGAAATGGACACATCCTTCTGGCCGAGTGCACGGGTGCGGCCGAATTGATGGAGGTCTTCTCCCACGCGAACGAGAAAATCTGCTTCAAGACGACCGGAGACAAGGGCTACCTGAGCCTGGAGATCCCCGCGGTCTTCGGTGTCAAGGGCAACGCGTACGCCGCGCAGGTCGACATGTCCGCAGGCGACGAAGAGAAGACGTTCACCGTCGACAAGAACGCCTGGACGGCTGTGGGCGAGACTGCGGACGAGCAGGGCCGCGATTTCATGCTCCTGGAAATCAGGACCGCCAAGTAAAACCCCGTTCGGCGCGCCGGCCTCACCGTATGCCCCTGGCGCACGAGCAAAGCCCACGTTCCGGCGCCCTGTTCCAAAGGAAGAAGTATGTCTGCACCCCCTCTGCGCTCCGCGCGGATGACCGGTCTGCTCGTGTCCGCCACTGCGGTCGCCGCAGGCCTCGTATCGGCCGGCCCCGCACAGGCGATCACCGGACCCGAAGCCCAGGCGGCCCAGCACGCCTACGCCGCAAAGCTGACCATCGGCGACGAGGCCAACAACCGGGGCTGCACCGGCACTCTGGTGGACCCGCGTTGGGTCCTGACCGCCGCGAGCTGCTTCGCAGCCACCCCCGGCAAGCCGGTTCCTGCCGGAAAGCCCGCCCTGAAGACGACTGCCGTGCTGGGCCGGCAGAGCCATGACATCGTCGAGGTCTCCGCGAGTGCCTCCGACCGAGACGTGGTCCTGGCCCGCCTCGCCGCCCCCGTAGTGGATATCGCCCCCGTCAAGCTCGCCGGCAGCGCGCCGGCGGCGGGCACCGAGGTCACCGCGGCAGGCTTCGGCCGGACGAAGACCGAGTGGGTGCCCGGCAGCCTCCACACCGGTACCTTCACCGTGAACGGATCCGACGCCACCACCCTCGCCCTCACCGGCAAGGGCACCGACGCCATCTGCAAGGGCGACACCGGCGGCCCGCTGCTGAACGCCGCCGGGGAACTCGTGGCGGTCAACAGCCGTTCCTGGCAGGGCGGCTGCCTCGGAACGAACGCGGCCGAGACCCGCACCGGAGCCGTGTCCGCCCGTGCCGACGACCTCGGGGCGTGGATCGGCCAGGTCACCGCTCCCCGCAACGGCGACCAGGTGGCCCTGCTCGCTGGTGGCGGCGGCACCATGTGGTCGCAGTTCGGCGACCTCGGGTACGGCGAGTACGGTTCGTCGTGGAGCAAGGTCGACGGCCAGGACGTCTCCCGGGTGAGCACGGTCCGCCACGGGGACGCGGTCCGTGCCTACGCCATCGCAGGCGGCCACGTCCACGCCCGGGACCTCGACCTCGCGACCGGCAGGTGGTCCGGCTGGGGCCAGGTTCCGGGCAACGCCGCCGGAGCGAAGGACATCTCCGCCGCCCTCGTCGGTGACACGGTCCACGTGCTGATCGTCGGCTCCGACGGCAACCTGTACCAGCAGGCCGCCGACTACCGGGCAGGCCGCTGGAACAATGCCTGGACCGCCGTTGGGGCGGTCGGGCTCTCCCACATCACCAGCGCCGCCACAGGGACCACTGTGCGTGTCCAGGGCATCGGCGGCGGCCATGTCTACGGACGCGACTACGACATCCGCACCGGCACCTGGTCTCCCTGGGGTGCGGTCCCGGGCGGCGTCAGCGGCGCGGTCGACATCTCCTCCAGCACCGTAGGAAACAACGTCCACGTCCAGATCATCGGCTCCGACGGCGGCATCTGGACCCAGTTCGGCGACTATGACAACGGCCGCTGGAACGACACCTGGACCAAGGTCGGCGGCACCGGCCTCACCCGCATCAGCAGCATCCCGTCCGGCAGCGGCGTCGAGCTCTACGCCGTCGGCGGCGACGGCAGGATCAGCAAGGCGTCGATGAACACCGCCACCGGCAAGTGGAGCGCCTTCAACGAGGTCCAAGGCAGCCTCACCGGGGCTTCCGACGTGGCCGCCGCGGTCGCCGTCGCCCCCTCGAAGGTGACGCTGGCCGCGGCCGCCGGCGGCACCCTGTTCAGCCAGAACGGCAAGCTGGACACCGGCACCTTCGGCACCGAGTGGGCCAACGTCGGCGGCGCCACCGTCACGAGCCTCGCCGCGGTGGACCACGGCGGCGTCATCCGCTACGTCGGCGTCGCCGACGGCAAGGTCTACGACCGCACGTACGACCCGCGCAGCCGCGTCTGGGGCAGCTGGACTGCCATCCCCGGTGGCGCCACCGGCGTCAAGGACGTCTCCGCCGCCATGATCAGCAATGTCCTGTACGTCCAGATCATCGGTTCCAACGGTGGCCTGTACACGCAAATCGGCGACTACAACGCCGGCCGCTGGAACGACACCTGGACCCCGGTCGCCGGATCCACGGGCTTGACCGGCATCGCCAGTGTCAAGGCCGGCCCCTTCGTCCGCCTCTACGGCATCAACGGCGGCAAGGTCTACGGACGCGACTTCGACAGCCGCAGCCGCACCTGGACGGTCTGGGGCGAACTGCCCGGCAACCTCGCCGGTGCCGACGACATCGCGGTCTCCAGCATCGGCCACACCGTCCACGTACAGGCCATCGCCTCCGACGGCGCGCTCTACGCGCAGACCGGCGACTACCTGGCCGGGAGCTGGAAGCCGGCCTGGAACAAGATCGGCGGCAGCGGCCTGACCCGCATCACGAGTACCTCCGCAGCCAACAACGTCCACGTCTACGCCACCGATGCGGCCGGCAAGGTCCAGAGCACGACCCTCGACTCGACGCTGGGCTTTTGGACCGACTGGCGCGCGATCCCCGGCACCCTCGCCGGCCCGACCGACATCACCGCCACCTTCACCCGATAGATCGCCGCCCGCAGGCCCGCCCGTACCACGGCAACGCACCGTGGCACGGGCGCGGCCGCCACCGTCCGCACCGCGGAGTGCGGCAGCCGCACTGCGGCGAACTCAGCGCCCGTAAGCCGGCCCTGACCGAGCTGCTCGCGCAGTGCGCACCGAATCCCACCGACAAGGACGTTCCCCATGTCTGCTCTCCGCCCCCATCCGACGCGGACGACCAGCCTCGTCGTGACCGCGACCGCGGTCGCCGCCGGCCTGGCCGTCGTCGCCCCGGCCCATGCCCTCACCGGCCCGGAAGCCCCATCCGGCCAATACGCGCCTGTCGTGAAGCTGAACATCGGCGACGAGGCGAACGCGCGCGGCTGCACCGGCACGCTCGTCGACCAGTGGTGGGTCGCCACCGCCGCCAGCTGCTTCGCCGCCCACCCGGGCGAGCAGGTCCCCGCAGGGGCCCCCGCTCTGCAGGCCACCGTCACGCTCGCCAACGGCGAGACCCGCGAGATCACTGAGCTCGCCCCCCGCGCAGAGCGCGACCTGGTCCTGGCCCGTCTCGTACTGCCGGCCAGGGACGCGGCCACCGCAAAGGTCTCCGCCACCCTCCCGGCGGCCGGCGGCGACCTCACCGCGGCCGGCTTCGGCAGGACGAAGACCGAGTGGGTGCCGGACAAGCTCCACACCGGCACGTTCAGCCTCGACTCTGCGACTGCCACCACACTGGCGATCACGGGCAAGGGCACCGACGCCGTCTGCAAGGGCGACACCGGCGGCCCCCTCCTCAACGCTGCAGGTGAACTCGTCGCCGTCAACAGCCGCTCATGGCAGGGCGGCTGCCTGGGCAGCAACCCGGCCGAAACCCGTACGGGCGCCATCGCCGCCCGCACCGACGACCTCACCCAGTGGATTGCCAAGACCATCGAACCGCGGCGCTCCGCGGCTGCGAACGAGGTCGGCGGCAGTGACCAGGTGCGGTGGGCCGACTGGAACGGCGACGGCAAGCCCGACTACATCAGCATCGCCGGCAACGGCAACGTCAGCGTCTGGCTGAACCGCGGCCCCAACGCCTGGCAGGGCATCGGCAGGGTCGCCACCGGCACCACCACCGACCGCTCCCGCATACGCCTCGCCGACTTCGACGGCGACGGCAAGGCCGACTACTGGGCCATCAACCCCAACGGCTCCGTCAACGTCCACATCAACCGCGGAGGCGACGGCGCCGGCGGCTGGCAGAACCTGGGCATCGTGGCGACGGGCGTCACCACCAAGCAGGACCAGATCCGTTTCGCCGACTGGGACGGTGACGGTCGCTCGGACTTCCTCACCATCGCCGACAACGGCAACGTCAACGTCTGGCTGAACCGCGGCCCCAACGCCTGGCAGGGCATCGGCAGGGTCGCCACCGGCACCACCACCGACCGCTCCCGCATACGCCTCGCCGACTTCGACGGCGACGGCAAGGCCGACTACTGGGCCATCAACCCCAACGGCTCCGTCAACGTCCACATCAACCGCGGGGGTGACGTCGGCGGCGGCTGGACCAACATCGGCCAGGTTGCCTCCGGGGTGACCACCGAACACAACCGCGTTCACTTCGCGGACTTCGACGGTGACACCCACGCCGACTACCTGCTGCGCAGCAGCGGCACCAGCACGGCCTACAGCGTCTGGCTCGGCAACGGCCAGGTCAACGCATGGAACGGCCTCGGCCAGATCGCCAGCGGCGTCTGACCACGTCCGGTTCGGCCACCCCTCCCGGGGATCTGCGGTCGTCGGGAGAGGTGGCCGTTCCCGTCCGAGGCGTCAGGAGGCCCAGGTGGCCGGAGAACGGAGGTCAGGCGTCCGGGGCCTCGACGCCGCAGTACGCCGCGAACGCCGCCAGGACGTCGTCCTCCGCGATGAGGCCGTCCCCGTCCGTGTCGAGGCCCGCCGCCACCTGCCCGGCGAGCTCCGCCGGCGTGCCGAGCACGTGCAGCACGCGCGCCGCCGCCTCCGGGGGCGTCCCCGCGCCGTCCCCGCCGGCCGCGGCGAGCACCGCGTGGAGGAACGGGCGGGCGATCTCCGCGAAGCGGTGCGGGTTGTCCCGCAGCCGCTTCGCCGCGCCGGTGACGAACTCCTCACGGGTCACCCGCTGGTCGCCGTCGACGTCGGCGATGCCGGCCATGCCCTGCCAGAAGGCCTCGGCGCCCGCGAAGACGGCCTGGCCCTTCTCCGACCGTGCCGTCGTGCCGAATTCGGCCAGGACCGCCCGGGCGGCCGCGCTGAAGTCCTCGCGGTCGATGTATCCGTTGCCGTCCTGGTCGAAGGCGGCGAATCGGGCGGCGATCTTGCGCTCGTACTCTGCGCTGTCCATAGCGGCGTTCCGCCTTCACATGTGCGGTGGGGTGCAGTTCAAGACAAGGCGAGAGCGTAAGCCCTCGATGGCCCGCACGTTAAGCCGAGGTGCCCCGCAGGTGGCCGCATCGAACCCGCGCACGAGGAGCGCGGCGGGGCGCGCACCCGCGGTCGCGTGTGCCGCCGCCCGGTGCGCCGTCGCCGCCGTCCCCCGAAGGCCCGTCAGCGTGCTAGCACGGCGCCGCACTTACGGGGCGGCTTCCGCCAAAAGATTCGCGCACGGGCCCGTGGCCAGTACATTCGTGGGGTCGACACACGGCTGGGGGCAGCACAATGCCGAAGGACGTACCACCGCGCTGGGACCGCCGCATGCAGCAGCGCCTCGCCCGCGGCGAGGCCGCCGCACTCGGAGAGCTGTACGACCGGTTCGCGTCCCTCGTGCACGGCCTGGCGCACCGGGTCCTCGGCGACGAGGGCGGCGCCGACCGCGTCACCCGCGAGGTGTTCGGCTACATCTGGCAGCACCCGGAGGCCTACGACCCCCGGCAGGGCTCCATGCGCTCCTGGGTGGCCCGGATCGCCCAGGGGCGGGCAGTGGACCGGCTCCGCCAGGCCGAGCGGGGCCGCGGCTCCCGCGAGGAGCTGGAGGAGAAGGTCCGCAGCGCCAACGCCGCCGCCCGCGCCGACTACATCGTCACGTCCATGCCCGCGCCGCTGCGGGCCGCGCTGGAACTCGCGTACTTCCAGCGCCGCGACTACCGGCAGGCCGCCGCGGACCTCCGGATCAGCGAGGACGAGGCCCGGCGCCGGCTCCGCCTCGGCCTGCAGCTGCTGTCGACCGCCAACGCCCTCCCGCAGGAGGACACCGCACCGCCCGGATACGGCCCGCCCGGATATGGAACCCCCCGATGAACGGTCCCGACGACGGACGCGACGGCCCCGGCGGCCCGGGCGGCCCCGGCGGCCGCCGCCCCGGCCCCGAAGAACAGCAGGTCGGCGGGGCGCCCCGGATACCGGGCCCGCGCGGCGCGGCCGGCACCCTCGACCCCGCGCACGCGCCGCCCCCGCAGGACCCGCCCCCGGCGCCGGACGGCGCGCCCCCGACGGCGGCGGAGTCCCCGGCACCGGGCGGGCGGGCCCCCGAGCCCCGCTCGCACACCGTGCTGAAGTCCCTGCTCGGCGCGTGGGCGCTCGCCGCGTGCTCCGCCGAGGAGACGCAGGCCGTGGAGGAGCACCTCACCGAGTGCGCGCCCTGCGCGGAGGAGGCGCTGCGGCTGCGCGACGCGGTCGGCCTGCTGCACCGCGAGGAGAGTCTGGACCTCAAGCCGATGCTGCGGTCGCGCGTCCTGGAGGAGTGCCTGGGCAAGCGGCCCGCCCGCATCCCCGTCCCGGCGTGGGCGGGCCCGTACGACACCGAGACCGCGCGGCTCGACGCGCTGCTGCGGGACTTCGGCGACGGCGAGTGGGAGACCCCGGTCCGGCTGAAGTGGTTCGAGGAGGAGCGGCGGCGCACCCGCCGCACGACGGTCGCCGGGGTCATCGGCCACCTGATGACCGTGGACGGGCTCGTCGCGGCGGCCCTCGGGCTCGACGACCCGCTCGGCGGCGGGGCGCCGCAGCAGGGCGGGGCGACCGCCCGCACCGAGCACTACTGGAGCTCCGCCGGGCAGCCGCCGACCCGGCACGTCCGCAAGCCGTGGCGGGAGCAGGGGCACGCCCTCCTGCGGACCGTCTCGTTCGCGGGCCGGGGCGCGGCCGGGCTGACCGTGGACTACGGGCCGTTCGCCCTGCCGCTCGGCGACGCCTTCCTGGAGCGCGCCTTCGAGTGCTGGGTGCACGCCTGGGACATCGCGGAGGCGGTGGACTACCCGTACGACGCGCCGTCGGGGCCGGACCTGAACCGGATGATCGACCTGGCGGCGCGGCTCCTGCCGAGCGCGCTGGCGCACCGGCGGCGGACGGGCCTCGCTGCCCCGGCGCGCCGGCTCGCCGAGGCGGGCGCGCCGGGCCGGACCCTGCGCCTGGAGATCGAGGGCTCGGGCGGCGGCAGCTGGGACATCGCGCTGGACTCCCCGGCGGCCGCACCGTCGCCGGAGCACACGGTGGCGCGGATCGCGCTGGACGGGGCCGAGTTCTGCCAGCTGGCCGCCGGGCACATCTCCCCGGAGGAGGCGGCCGTCGGGCAGGACGGCGACCGCGAGGCGATCCGCGACGTGCTGTTCGCCGCCGCCTCGCTGAGCCGCCTCTGACCGGGCGGCCGGGGCGGCCGGGCCCGGCAGTGGCCCGGCAGCGGCCCGGCGGCGGCTCCGGTGCCGGTGCCGGTGCCGGGCCTAGGCGAAGACGACCGTGCGGCTGCCGTTCAGCAGGACGCGGTGCTCGCTGTGCCACTTCACGGCCCGGGCCAGGGCCTGGCACTCCACGTCGCGGCCGACCGCCACGAGCTGGTCCGGGGTGACCTCGTGGCCGACGCGCTCGACCTCCTGCTCGATGATCGGGCCCTCGTCGAGGTCGGCCGTGACGTAGTGGGCGGTCGCGCCGATCAGCTTCACGCCCCGGGCGTGCGCCTGGTGGTACGGCTTCGCTCCCTTGAAGCTCGGCAGGAAGGAGTGGTGGATGTTGATGATCCGGCCGCTCAGCTCCCGGCACAGGGTGTCCGAGAGGACCTGCATGTAGCGGGCGAGGACGACGAGTTCGACGTTCTCGGCACGGACGATGTCCAGGAGCTTCTGCTCGGCCGCCGCCTTCGTCTCCTTCGTCACCGGGATGTGGTGGAAGGGGATGTCGTACGAGGCGACGAGCTCGGCGAAGTCGGTGTGGTTCGAGACCACGGCGGCGATCTCCACCGGCAGGGCGCCGATCCGGGTGCGGAACAGCAGGTCGTTCAGGCAGTGCCCGAACTTCGAGACCATCAGGACGATCCGCATCCGCTCGTCGGAGCGGTGGATCTGCCAGTCCATGCGGAAGGAGTCGCCGATCGCGGCGAAGCTGGCCCGCAGCTTCTCCACCGAGACGGGCGGCTCGGCCGAGAAGTGGACCCGCATGAAGAACAGGCCGGTGTCGTGGTCGCCGAACTGGCGGCTGTCCTCGATGTTGCACCCGGTCATAAACAGGTAGCTGGACACGGCGTGCACGATGCCCTGCTTGTCGGGGCAGGACAGGGTCAGTACGTACTGCTGGGGGGCCTCGGTGTGCGGGTCGTCGCTCATGACCCCACAGCTTTTCACACGCCGCGGGTCAGGATCCTCAGCAGTTCCAGCGACCGCGGCGCCGCATCCGGGTCGTCGCCGTCCGACCGCGCCATCCGTACGTGCGCCTCGCGGGCGGCGCGCACGGCCTCGGGCCAGTCCGGGTGGTCCAGGTAGGCGGAGACGGGGGCGTCGGGGCCGACCTGGTGCAGGATGCGGAGCACGCGCAGGACCGCCGCGTCGACGAGGGCCGCCTCGTGGGCGTCGCGGAAGATCGTGCCGACGTACCTGTCGGCGGACCAGCTGTCGAGCCAGGTGTCCTCGACGAGCCGGTACACGGCGTCGGTGACGTCCCCGTATCCCTCGACTCCGGCGAGCCAGGTCTCCTTCTGGAAGACCGGGTCGGAGATCATGTGCAGCGCCGAGCGCACGTTGCTGCGCCAGCGCCACCACGGCATGTCGTTCAGGGGCATGCCGCCCATGGTGGAGGAGCGGCCGCCGCGTTTGGAAGTGTTCTTCGAACCTTGGGCGAATGTCACGCTTTCGATCGTACGTTCCCCTCTGATGCGATCTTGAGGCACCTGCGGTGGAGGCGCGGGGCGCGTACACCCCCTGGCTTTCACCCGGCCGTCACCGTCCGTTGCACCACTCTCACTCCCGCGTTCCCCCCGGGCCGGAATGGTGCATGAACATGACCGATCGGCGACGCGCGACCCCCATCCACCGCACCGTGCTCGCATCGGCGCTGGCCGCATGCCTGGCCGCCGGATGCGGCGTGATCCCGTCGGGCTCCGGGCCCGCCGGGGACACCATCACCGTCATGACCTTCGCCCCGCAGGACACCGCCGCCACCAACATGCCCGGCATGGTCGGCATGGCCAAGGCGTACGAGCGCTGGACCAACGCCAGGGGCGGCATCAACGGCCGCCGGCTGCGCGTGATCACCTGCAACGAGAAGAACACCCCGAGCGGCGCCGCGGACTGCGCCCGCAAGGCCGTCGCGGAGAACGCGGTGGCCGTCGTCGGCTCCTACAGCCAGCACGGGCGCGCCTTCATGGCCCCCCTCGAATCCGAGGGCATCCCCTTCATCGGCGGCTACGGCGTCACCTCCGAGGAGTTCCAGAGCCCGCTGTCCTTCCCCGTCAACGGCGGCCAGCCCGTCCTCCTCGCGGGCGCCGGCCACCAGCTGGGCCGGGTCTGCGAGCAGGTGTCCCTGGTGCGGCCCGACACCCTCGCCGGCGACTCCATGCCGGTCCTCCTCGACGCCGGCCTGAAGGCCGACCCGGCCGGCAAGGCGGGCGGCGCCGAGGACATCCGGGCGGCCGAGGACACCGCCGACTTCGTCCCGCAGGCCCGCCAGGCCCTGGACGGCGCGGCGGGCAAGGACCCGTCCGGCAAGGAGCGCGGCTGCGTCACCGCCGTGCTCGGCCAGCGCACCGAGACCTTCTTCGACGCCTTCCGCCGCGCCGGCGACCCGCGCCGCAGCCCGCAGATCGCCTCCGTCCTCGGCAGCGTCAGCCAGGCGCTGATCGACCGCACCGGCGGCCGCGACAGCCCCTTCGAGGGGGCCCTCGTCACCGGCTGGTACCCCGTCTCGACGGACCCGCTGTGGGAGCCGATGCGCCGGGTGGCCTCCGAGCACGCCTTCGGTGACCACGCCGTCGACCCCGACGACAGCGGCACGCAGACCGCCTGGATCGCGTACACCGTGCTGAGCGAGGTCCTGAAGCGGCAGGAGCCCGGCGAGGAGGTCACCGCGCGGAAGATCGCCCGGACCCTGAAGCAGGCGGAACCCGTGCACACCGGGGGCCTGACGCCCGACCTGAGCTGGCGGCGCGAGGACATGCGCGCCATCGCCGCCTACCCCCGCATGGTGAACGGGCAGGTCACCTTCCAGGTCGTTCGCTCCGGGCGGCTCGTCGCCCAGCCGGGCGAGGAGGCGCGGGACATGACCGGGGCCCTGGAGCAGGCCCCGAGCCCGGCCTGACCTGGCCTGGCATGCGCGGGACGGCCGGGGGCGGGCCCCACCGCCCCCGGCCGGGCGTCACAGCTGCGACTTGTCGCGCTTCGGGAGGCTGTACTTGGCCGCGATCGGGTTCCACAGGGCCGCCGCCGACTCCTTCGCGCGGGTCGCCTCCCCGCTCGCCTTGTTGCCGTCGGCGGCGTCGTCCGTGTTCCGGGCGTGGCCGTCCTTGCAGCCCTTCTTCTTGTCGTCGGCGACGTCCTCCGCCCAGGCGGCGTAGCTGTTGTCGGCCTTTGCCGACGCCTTCCACGCCTTGGTGAGGGACGCCGACAGCCGCTGGTGGTTCGGCAGCTTGTCCAGCTGGAGCTCCTGGAGGCGCGTGACGAGCTCCTCGCGCTGGCGGGCGGCGCTGCGCAGGTCGTCGGCGGCCGTGCCGAGGTTGCGGCAGCCCTTGATGTCGTCGACCGCCTTGATGACCGAGTCCCGGCTGTCGGCGCTGTCCGCGAGCACCTTGTCCAACTGGACCGCCTGGGAGCGGGCCGGGTCCACGGGCGCCTCGACGGCCGCCGCGGCCGAACCCGTGGGGGACGGCGCCGCCGCGGCCGCGGCCGGGTCGTTGTTCTGCGCCTTCGGGTCGCTCAGCATCGCACCGACGCCGAGCCCCACCACGGCGAGGCCGATCACCACGGCCGCGATCACCGCGGGCGGCACCCGCCGCGCAGGCTGCGGCGGAGGCGGGGGCGGCGCGGCGAAGCCGGGCCGGGGGTGGGGCTGGGGCTGGGGCTGCCGGGCGTACTGCTGCGGATGCGGCAGCGGGCGCGGCGGGGGCCGGCGCAGCACCGGCTCCTGGATGGGCGGCATCTGCCGGGTGTGGCCGTCGGCTCCGTCCTGGCGGAAGAGGGCGTCGAAGTCGCCGGTGACGGGCGGGATGTACTGCGTCGCCGCCTCGTCCGGGCCCGCCCCCTGAGCGGCTCCCGGTCCGGCCGGGACCGGCGGGATGTACTGCGTCGCCGCCTCGTCGTGTGCGGCGGGACCGCCGGGACCGGCGGGCGGAACGGGGCCCGGGTCCGCCGGGACCGGCGGGATGTACTGGGTGACGGCCTCCGGCAGCGGCGGGTACCCGTACCCGTGCGGCTGCCCCGGCCCCTCGTACCCGGGCCCCAGCACATGCCCGGCCGGCGGCGCATCCGGGCCCGGGAGACCGGGACCCTGCACGCCCTGGTGGGGGTGGGCCTGGTCCGGGAAGCCCTGGTCCGGGAAGCCCTGGTCCGGGAAGCCCTGGTCCGGGAAGCCCTGGTCCGGGAAGCCCTGGTCCGGGAAGCCCTGGTCCGGGATGGCCTGGTTCGGGAAGCCTTGGTTCGGGAAGGCCTGGCCCTGCGCCGCCTGCCCGTGGAAGCCCTGGCCCGGAAAGGACTGGCCCGGAAAGGACTGGCCCTGGGGGGCGTGGTCCGGGGCGGGCAGGAAGCCGCCGCCCGGGTCCTGCGGGTGTCCCGCGGCCGGAGGGCCCGGGTAGGCCTGCGGGTGGCCGGGATGCGGGGCGGATGGCTCCGGGTACGGGGGGTCCGGGTACGCCGGGTCCGGGTACGGGGGGTCCGGGTTCCACTGCGCACCGGCCTGCGGGGCCCCCTGCTGGCCGCTGCCCTGTCCGCTCTCCGTCACCGGGACTCCTTCGCCGACTGCTCCGTCACTTGCGAAACCGGCGACTCACGCTACCCGGACCCCGCCCGCCCCGTCAGGTCCACCCCGAACATGCTTCCGGGCAGAGGCGGACATACCGCCCGCCCTTCCCGGCCACAGCACTAGGCCACCGCCTCCAGCCTCGCGGCGAACTCCCGCGCCGCCGCCTCGTCCCGGTACGGGTCCAGCCGCGCCCGGAAGTCGTCCAGGTACTCGACGCCCCGGCTGGAGCGCAGCCCGGACAGCAGTTCCGCCGCCCGTCCCGCGGTCTGGCAGGCCTGCTCCACCTCCCGCTGCTGCACCTGCGCCGCCGCGAGCAGCAGCAGGCCGATCGCCCGCCGGCGCTCCTTGCCGGCCGGCAGCGCGGCCAGCGCCTCCCGGGCCTGCCGGGCCGCCTGCTCCGGCTGCCCGAGGTCGCGGTGGCAGTGGGCCAGCTCGTCCGCCAGGTAGGCCCCGTCGAAGTGCCGGATCCACACCGGGTCGTCCCCGGACTCCGGCTCGGCCCGCTCCAGGGCGCCGACAGCCCGCGAGGCCAGCACCGCCGTCGCCCGGGCGTCGCCCATCAGCGCGTGACCGCGCGCCTCGGCCGCGTAGAACATGGCCTCGGCCCGCGGCGTGACCTGGCCGCGCGTGCCCTCCTGGGCCGCCCGCGCCAGCTGGGCGATCTCCCGCGGGTTGCCGAGCTCGGCCGCCAGGTGGCTCATGGACGCCGCGAGCACGTACCCGCCGTACGCGCGGTCCCCCGCGGCCTGCGCCAGCCGCAGAGCCTGGATGTAGTACCGCTGCGCCAGCCCCGGCTGGCCCGTGTCCACCGCCATGTACCCGGCGAGCTCGGTGAGCCGGGCCACCGCCGCGAACAGGGCCCGCCCGACCGGCTCCCGGTACGAGCCGCCGATCAGCCCGGACACCACCGAGTTGAGGTAGTGCACCACGACCGGGCGGACATGCCCGCTCCCGAAGCGGTGGTCGAGCTCCTTCAGCGCGTCGGTCGTCGCGCGGACCGCCTCCACGTCCGACATGCCGACGCGCGAGCCGCCGTTGCGGGCGACCTGCACGTCGGCCCCGCTGATCAGCCAGTCCCGGCTCGGCTCGACGAGCGCCGACGCGGCGACGCTCGACCCGGACAGGAAGTCCCGCCGGCCGACGTCGCTCCGCCACAACTCGCTGGCCTGCTCGATCGCCCCGCCGACGGTCGGGGAGAACTGCAGGCCGATCCCGGAGGCGAGGTTCTTGCCGTTGGCCATGCCGATCTCGTCGATCGTCACGGTCCGGCCCAGTTTTCGGCCGAGCGCCTCCGCGATGATGCCGGGCGCCCGGCCCCGCGGCTGCTGGCCCCGCAGCCAGCGCGCCACCGACGTCTTGTCGTAGCGGAGGTCGAGGCCGTGCTCGGCCCCGCACATGTTGACGCGCCGGGCGAGCCCGGCGTTCGAGCACCCGGCTTCCTGGATGAGTGCCTGCAGCCGTTCGTTCGGCTGACGGGCGACGAGAGGCCTGGCTGCCATGAAAACCCCCAGAGGCCGCGGGTGATCGTTGGAAAGATCACTTCCCGCCTGATGTGTGGAGAATCATCCGCTTAGCGTCGTGTCGCTACCCAACCGCGGCGCCCCGGCCTCCCACGCGCCCCCGCCCGTGCTTCAGTGCGCCCCGCATGCAGGATCGATGCAGCGTCCCCGGGCCGGCCCGGCCCCGTAACCCCGCGACGGGGCGCCAGTTGTGAAGGGCGTGGAAGAGACCATCGGAGTCACGGAGACCGCACCCATCCCCCAGCAGCGCGGAGAGCAGCTGCTGGACCATGCCGTGCGGTACACGGAAGAGCGGCACTGGGACGTCTTCGCCGGCACCTGGCTGGAGCACGCGGAGGGGCGCGAGCTGTGCTCCTGCGGGGCCGCGGACTGCGCGGCGCCGGGCGCGCACGCCGCGGTGAAGGACTGGGCGGCGGTCGCCACGGGCAGCGCGGTGCAGGTCCGGCGGGTGTGGGGCAAGCGCCCCGACGCGTCGATCCTGCTGCCGACGGGCCGCACGTTCGACGCGCTGGACGTCCCCGACACCGCCGGATTCCTCGCCCTGGCCCGCCTGGAGCGCATGCAGCGCACCCTCGGGCCGGTGACGCTCACCCCCGGCCACCGGATGCTGTTCTTCGTCCTGCCGGGCGCCGCCGCCAAGGTCCCCGACATGGTCCGCCGGTTCGGCTGGTCCCCCTCCGCGATCGACCTGAAGGTGCGCGGCGAGGGCGAGTACGTGGCCGCCCCGCCGACCCGCGTCGGCGGCCGGGGCGTCGTCCAGTGGGCGCGGCGCCCCACTCCCGCGAACCGGTGGCTGCCGGACACCGACGAGCTGATCGACGCGCTCGCCTACGCGTGCGGGCGCGAGGCCGCCGCGGAGCGGGCCCGGCGCAGCGCCTGACGCCGTCCCGCCGGCCGCCCGCCGGCGCGCCCGGCGGGACACACGTGCAGGTCGGCGGGTGCGTTCCGCTCGGGAAAGACATGACATTCGTAACTGCTGCGCCTCTTCCGGCCGCCCTATCGTCGTGGATGTAGGACCACGGGGACATGGACGAGAGGCGGGCGCATGCCGAACCAGGGTGATGCGGCGGGCGGGGCGGTCGGAGCGGGCAGCGCGCCCGAGACGCCGTACGGGGGGCGGGCGGCGGTCCGCGTCGAGGGGCTGTGGAAGCGCTTCGGCGAGCAGGTGGCGGTCGCGGGCATCGACCTGGAGCTGCCCGCGGGCAGGTTCATCGGCCTGGTCGGCCCGAACGGCGCGGGGAAGACGACGACGCTGTCCATGGTGACGGGCCTGCTCCGGCCGGACATGGGGCGGGTCCTCGTCGCCGGCCACGACGTGTGGGCGGACCCGGTCGCGGTGAAGTCCCGGATCGGCGTCCTGCCGGAGGGCCTGCGCCTGTTCGAGCGCCTGTCGGGCCGTGAACTGCTCGGCTACATGGGCCGGCTGCGCGGCATGCCGGGCGACGAGACCGACAAGCGGGCCACGCAGCTGCTGGACGTCCTGGACCTGGCGGGCTCGCAGCACAAGCTGGTCGTCGACTACTCGACGGGCATGCGGAAGAAGATCGGGCTGGCGGCCGCTCTGCTGCACAACCCCGAAGTGCTGTTCCTGGACGAGCCGTTCGAGGGTGTCGACCCGGTGTCGGCGCAGACCATCCGCGGGGTGCTGGAACGTTACACCGCCTCCGGTGCCACGGTCGTCTTCTCCTCCCACGTGATGGAGCTGGTCGAGTCGCTGTGCGACTGGGTCGCCGTCATGGCGGGCGGCCGGATCCGGGCCGCGGGCCCGCTGGCCCTCGTACGGGGCGAAGCGCCCACGCTGCAGGCCGCGTTCCTGGAGCTCGTCGGCGCGGGCGGCCGCACCGCCGGCGAGTCGCTGGACTGGCTGGGCGGGCAGGCCGCCCGATGAACACCGCAGCCCCCGCCCCCGCCTCCCCGTCCGCGCCGGTTCCGCCGTCCGCGGCTGCGGCTGCGGCCGGCGCGCATGCGCCCGACCCCGCCGCGGTGTTCGTCCGCCTCAAGCTGTCGCTGCTGCGCAACGGCCTGAAGGGGTCGTCCAAGCGGAAGGCCGCCTACTTCGGGTCGCTGGCCCTCGCCCTGCTGGTGGGCCTCGGCCTCGCCCTCGGGCTGTCCGCCCTGCGCGGCCACGCCCACGGCGGCACGGTCGTGGTCCTGCTGGCCGCGGTCCTCGCGCTCGGCTGGGCGTTCATGCCGCTGCTCTTCCCCGCCGGGGACGAGACGCTCGACCCGAGCCGGCTGGTGATGCTGCCGCTGCGGCCGCGGCCGCTCGTGCGGGCCCTGCTGGCCTCCTCGCTGATCGGCATCGGCCCCCTGTTCACGGTGTGCGTGGCCGTCGGCTCGGTCGTCGCCGTCGCCCGCGGCGCGGCGGGCACCGCTGCCGCCGTGGTGGCCGTGCCGCTGCTGCTGCTCGGCTGCGTGACGCTGGCGCGGGCCGTCGCCACGGCGAACGTACGGCTGCTGACGAGCCGCAAGGGCCGCGACCTCGCCCTGCTCAGCGGCATCGTCATCGCGATCGGCGCCCAGCTCGCGAACTTCGCGGGCCAGCGGCTGATGGAGACGGGCGGCCTGGCGCAGCTCCAGCCCGCCGGCGCGGTGGTGCGCTGGCTGCCGCCCGCCACCGCCGTCGGCATGGTCGACTCGGCGAGCCGGGGCGCGTACGCGACCGCCGCCGCCCAGCTGGCGCTGACCCTCGCGGGGCTGGCGCTGCTGGTGTGGCTGTGGGAGCGCAGCCTGACCCGGGTGATGGTGACCCCGGACGGCTCGACGGTCGCCGCGCAGGCCTCCTCCGAACGCGGATCGGCGGGCGGCGGCCTGTGGGGCCTGCTGCCCGGCGGCCGGACCGGCGCGACCATGCAGCGCACGCTGCGGTACGTGGTGCGGGACCCGAAGACGAAGGCCGCGTGGGTGTCGTCCCTGGCGCTCGGCCTGATCATCCCGGTGTTCAACGCCCTCCAGGGGAACGGCTCCATCTACCTGGTGTGCTTCGGCACGGGCATGCTCGGCCTGCAGATGTACAACCAGTTCGGGCAGGACACGTCGGCGTTCTGGATGGTCGCGCAGACGATCTCGACGACCCGCGACGCGTACGAGGAGCTGCGGGCCCGCGCCTACGCGCTCGCGCTGATCACGGTGCCGTACACCGTCCTCGTCACGGCGGCCACCGCGGCCGTCGTCCCGGACTGGCGGGCCTTCCCGGCCGGCCTGGGCGTGGCGCTCGCGGTGATGGGCTCGATGATGTGCACGGGCGCGCTGGCCTCGGCCCGGTTCCCGTACTCGATCCCGACGGACGGGGCGTTCAAGAGCGTCGCCCCGGGGCAGGCGGGCCTGGCCTGGGCGGGCATGGCGGGCGGCCTGCTGGCGTCGCTGGTCCTGTCCGGGCCGGTCATCGGCCTGGCGATCTGGTTCGAGGTGGCGCGGATGGAGTCCGCGTTCTGGCTCCTGCTGCCCCTCGGCGCGGCCTGGGGCGCGGCCGCGGCCTGGGGAGGCGTACGGCTGGCGGCGCCGCGGGTGGCCCGGCAGCTGCCGGAGATCCTCCAGGCGGTCAGCAAGGGCTGAGCCCGGCCGCGAAGGTGCGAGGGGGGTGCGGGGCCTGCGGGCCCGGCACCCCCCTCGCGTGGGTGCCGTCCGGCGCGGTCGGCCGCGGGCCCGCGGTGATCCGCGCCGTGAAGAGGACGGCGCCGAGGGCGGCGGCGATCTCGATCGACCAGGCGCTGTGGAGCCGGGTGCCGGCCTTCCGGGCTGACGGCGGCCGGCCGCACCTCGGCCGCCTACCGGCCGGCGCGCCCCATCGCGCGGACCTCCCGCAGCCGGCGTTCACGCCGCTCTCGGCTTGCCGACTGCATTCCGGCCAGGAGGGTGCGACGGACCGGGCGGAATCCGCAATGGCGCAGGAAGGCGCGGCGCATGTTGCGCCAGAACAGGTCCTCGCGCGCCAGGAAGGCCACCACCTGCGGGGAGTTCTGTGTGTAGATCACCCGCGCCGAGCGCCCCTTCAGCAGCTTGCGGATGTACGGCGGCCGCCTGAGATACTCCACCCCGACGCCGGGCAGGAAGACCCGGTCGATGAATCCCTTGAGCAGCGCGGGGACATGCCACCACCAGCAGGGCGTCACGATCACGAAGTGCTCGCACCAGCGGACCGCGTCCCGCGCCTCGACGAGATCGGGCTCCAGCGGCTGCGGGTGGGTGAAGCCGCCGTGGAGGATCGGATCGAAGCTCATGTCTCTCAGACGCATGAGCCGGACCTCGTGCCCGCCCGCCCCGGCGCCCTCCGCATAGGCGCTCGCCAGGGCGGCGCAGTAGCTGCCCGCGTCCGGATGGCCGTCGATGACGAGAATGCGCCGCACCCTTGCTCCCGCTGTCGTGGCCGGCCTCCCCGGGAGGAGACCTACCACGCCCCGGGCCCTCCGCTTCGCGCGCGCCGCACGGAGTCGCCCGTGGGGAGCACCCGCTGCCGTCGAACGGGTTCGCCTGACGGGATGGCGGGCACCGCGCCCGATCGTGCGGTCAGCCGCGGACGGGTTGCAGGCGTTGCAGGAAGGGCTCCAGGGCTGTGCGGCAGGGTTCCGGGTGGGTGTGGTGGAGGTAGTGGCCGGCGTCCGGGACTTCCGCGTAGTGGCCCGACGGCAGGACGCGGACCATCTCCTGGGCTTCCGCGCGGCCCAGTTCGCCGTCGAGGGCGCGGACGACCAGGGTGGGGCAGGCGACCTGGGCCAGTTCGTCCCAGTGGGCGTCGTGGACCCAGGTCTCACGCGCCGTCAGCATCTGGCGGCGGGAGAAGACGGGGCGCCAGCCGTCGGGGGTCTCGTGCATGACGTCCGCGAAGAAGGCGCCGCGGCCCGGGTCCGGCCGCTCCACGCGCGGGTCGTCCTCGCCGAACCAGCGGCGGGCGGCGTCCTGGCTGGGGAAGGGGAGGGGCCAGCGGCGGAACCAGTCCTCCCAGTCGCGCTGGGAGGCCTCGCCGAGGGCCGAGGCGCGCATGTCGAGGATGACCAGGGCCGCGACCAGGTCGGGGCGGCGGGCGGCGAGCTGCCAGCCGGTGAGGGCGCCCATGGAGTGGCCGATCACGGTGACGGGGGCGAGGCCGAGCTGTTCGATCACGGCCTCGGCGTCCGCGACGAAGGCCTCGCGGCCGAGGGAGGCGCCAGGGTCCGCCCCGGCGGGCGGGCGGGCACTGTGGCCGTGGCCGCGCTGGTCGAGGGCGATGACGCGGCGGCCCTCGGCGAGCCAGCGGGCGGTGCCGGCCCAGTGGTGGGCGCGGCCCATCAGGCCGTGGAGTAACAGGACGCGGGGAGCCGCGGCGTCGGCGGCCGGGCCGAATTCCCAGGCGGCCAGGCGCACGCCGTCGGCCCCTGTCACATCGATGCGCTGTACCACCGCAGATGCACCCCCTTCGTCCACGGCAGACTATCGAACCTGCATTCGAAAACGGCTTTGCGCCGCCCAACACCGCTCTTTCGAGTGACCTTGCTCAAGGATTGGCCGCCGCTGCCGAAGGAGATCCTTTGAGCAGGGAGGCGGGCCGCTCGGGGAAGACGGTCCGAAGGGGATGACCTTGAGAGCTCGGGGCTCCGGGTCGACAAGGGGAGGAAGGGTCCCGGCGCCGCAAGGCGCCGGGACCCCCTGACACCACCGGCACCGCCGCCGCGGCCGCAGCGGCGGTGCGGTCAGCGCTTGGCGACGAAGACGTGCGAGGCGATCTCGTCCTCCAGCTCGGCGGCCTCGCCGCCGCTGCCGACGAGCACCCCGCCGGGCGACTCCGTCACACTCACCACCGAGCCGGGCTGCACGCCCGCCCGCCGCAGCGTGTACATCAGCTGGGCGTCCGTCTGGATCGGCTCGCCGATGCGGCGGACGACCACCGTCTTGCCCTCCGTGCCCGGCTCCAGCTCGGACAGGGCGACCATGCCGTCCTCCAGGAACGGGTCGGCCTCGGCCTTCTCGCCCAGCTCCTCCAGACCCGGGATCGGGTTCCCGTACGGCGATTCGGTCGGGTGCCGCAGCAGCTCCAGCACGCGCCGCTCCACCGCCTCGCTCATCACGTGCTCCCAGCGGCAGGCCTCGGCGTGCACCTGCTCCCACTCCAGGCCGATGACGTCCACGAGGAGGCACTCCGCGAGCCGGTGCTTGCGCATCACGCGCGTCGCGAGGCGGCGCCCCTCCTCCGTCAGCTCCAGGTGGCGGTCGCTCGCCACCGCCACGAGGCCGTCGCGCTCCATCCGCGCCACGGTCTGGCTGACCGTCGGGCCGCTCTGGTCGAGCCGCTCCGCGATCCGGGCGCGCATGGGGACGACGCCTTCCTCTTCCAGCTCGAGGATGGTGCGGAGGTACATCTCCGTGGTGTCGATCAGTCCGGACATTCGTGCCCCTCGGATTATCGTGCGCTGGCCCTGACCCCAATTCTGACGCATCGCGCCGACAACCGTCCCGCGCCTGCCGCGGAGTCCCCAGGCCTCCGCGAGCCGGTCTCGACCTCCGCAAGCCCCCCGCCCCCGTATTGACAGCGCGTTGGTCCAGACCGCACGGTGAGCGGCGGACACGGACGCACCCCATCCCCGGAAGGGCTCCACCGCGATGAGCGAAAGCAAGCCGGCCGACCGCTTCCTCGACGCCGCGATCACCCTGCTCCAGCGGGTGCAGCGCGAGGAGGGCGGGCGCATCGCCGAAGCCGGTGCGGCCGTCGCCGACGCCGTCGCCGCAGGGAACCGGCTCTTCGCCTTCGGCGCCGGGCACTCCTCGCTGCCCGCCCAGGACGTCGTCTACCGGGCGGGCGGGCTCGCCCTGATGAACTTCCTCGCCGTCCCCGGCACCGCCGGCGTCGACGTCATGCCCGCCACGCTCGGCAGCGCCCTGGAGCGGGTCGGCGGGCTGGCCGGCGCCGTCCTCGACAGCAGCCCCGCCACCGCCGGGGACGTCCTCTTCGTCATCTCCCTGTCCGGGCGCAACGCCCTGCCCGTCGAGATGGCCGTCAACGCGCGCGCCCTCGGCCTGAAGGTCGTCGGGGTGACCTCGGTCGCCTACACGACCGGGACGAAGTCGCGGCACTCCTCCGGCACCTTCCTGCGGGACCACTGCGACATCGTCCTCGACAGCAAGATCGACGTCGGCGACGCCGAGCTGACCCTCGACGGCATCGACGCCCCCTTCGCCCCGGCCTCCACCGTCGTCACCAGCGCGATCATGCAGGCCGTGATGGCCGCCGCCGCGGGCGAGCTCGCCGCGCGCGGCATCGAGCCGCCGCTGCTGCGCTCCGGCAACGTCGATGGCGGCCACGAGTGGAACGGCCGCGTCATGCAGGAGTACGGCGACCGGATCTTCTACCGGCACTGACCGGCACCCGCGCCGACCCCCGCCGCCGCCCCGCACGCTACGGCCGTTCCGGCGCGGTGCGCGCCAGGTCCAGGTCGGCCGCCACCCGGCCCGCGACCTCCTCCGCGTACGCCGCGTCCGCGCGGTCGAACGCGGACCGCGACGCCGACCGCAGGTACGTCAGCGCCCCCAGCGTCCGGCCCCGGCTGCGCAGCACCGTGCACAGGGCGTGCGCCGTGCCCTCGGGCCACAGCCGCCCCCGCGCCCAGCCCTCGGCGGTCTCCCCCCGGGTGGCGCTCGCCCGGACCGAGCCGATCCGGTCCAGCGCCTGGAGCACCGGGTGCCCCGGCTCGTACGGCACCGGCCGCGCCCCCCGCCCGGCCGGCGCCGGCGGGGCCGTGATCGTCCGGACCAGCCGCGGCGGCTTCCCCGGACCGTCGGCGGACGGCTCCAGCACGTCCAGCAGGGCGTGGTCCGCGAACCCGGCGAGCGCGAAGTCCAGGCGCACCCCGGCCGCCTCCGCCGGGTCCTCGCACTCGGCGGCCGCCCGGCCCGCCCGGTGCAGCTGGGCGGTGCGGAACCGCAGCCGGGAGGTGTCCAGCGCGTCCTGCCGGTCCTCGGTGACGTCCTGGAACAGCCACCCCACGCCCAGCGGTACGGGCTCCTCCGCCAGCGGCGAGCCCAGCCGTACGAACCCGCACCGCCAGCAGCAGCGCCGCTCGCCCTCCGGGGTGCGCACCGACACCCACATCTCGGCGGGGCCCGGCGGGGCCCCCTCGGCCAGCACGTGCTGGAGGGCCGCTTCCAGCTCGTCGGCGCCCTGCGCCAGCAGGTCGCCGAGCGGGCGGCCGAGCAGGTCGGTGCGCCCGGATCCGAAGGCGCGGGCGGCGCGCGCGTTGACCACGGCGGGCCGCAGGTCCACGTCCACGAGGACCACGGCCCAGGAGGCGTCGTCCATCAGCGCGTCGCTGAGCGCGATGGACCGCTCCAGGTCGATCTGGGCGTGCACCTCGGTGAAGGCGCAGTACACGCCGGCGGGCCTGCCGTCCGCTCCGGGGACGCCGGCGGACTGCGTCCGCACCAGGACCCGCCCGCCGTCCTTGGTCAGCAGCGCGAACTCGTGGACCTGCCTGCCGGGCACGTCCTGGGCGGCCATGAGCCGGTCCTCGACGTCCTGGGCGTCGGCGGGCCGGGCCGCCCAGCCGGAGAAGCCCTTGCGGCCCACCGCCTCGGCCGCGGTCCAGCCCAGGATCCGCTCGGCCTCGCGGTTCCAGTGGGTGACCACGCCGTCGGCGTCGAACGCGCACAGGGCGGCGTCCATCCCGTCCAGCAGCGCGGCAAGCAGATCGTGGGTCGGTTGTCCGGAAGCACTCACCTGGCACCCCCGCAGGTGTTTCGCGTGTGCGGCACGTCAGATCATTGAACTGGAACGTGACGCAGCCCACACCGCATTCCCCGAATCGTCCCGAAAGAAATCGGTTGAGACCCCGGCGGGAGCGTCCTAGTGTCTGCGGTACACGAGAAGGGAGGTGGTTCCGGAAATGTACGACTACCGGACGCGTGAGGTGACTGCGGGCTAGGGCCCGTCGTCGCAACGCACCCAGTGCGGTGCCCGGCGGACAACGCCCGGCGCCAAACCACAGCAGTCACCCGACCCGCGGGCTCGCCGGCACGTCCGGCCGGCTCCTCTCACTGCAGGAGAGGACGGAGCCCGCGGGTCGCCTGCGTTTCCGCACGCCCGCGGCCCGGCGCGGCCCCGCGGCCGCGGCCCCTTACGGGCACAGGCGCTCGATGCGCCAGCCCGACCCCGCCCGGACGTAGTGCAGCCGGTCGTGCAGCCGGTTCTCGTGGCCCTGCCAGAACTCCACCTCGTCGGGCGCGACCCGGATCCCGCCCCACTCCGTCGGCACGGGGACCTGCTCGCCCTCCGGATACCGGGCCGCGAGCTCCGCGTACCGCCGGTCCAGCTCGGCCCGCGAGGGGATCACCCGGGACTGCTCGCTCGCCCAGGCGCCCAGCTGCGAGCCGTGCGGCCGCGACCGGAAGTAGGCCGCGGTCTCGTCGCGGCCCACCCGGGCCGCAGTGCCGGTGACGATGACCTGCCGGGCGATCGGGTGCCACGGGAAGAGCAGCGAGACCTGCGGGTTCGCGTCGATCTCGCGGCCCTTGCGGGAGCCGTAGTTCGTGTAGAAGACGAAGCCCCGCGCGTCGAACTGCTTCAGCAGCACCGTCCGCGAGCTGGGCCGGCCCGCGGCGTCCGCGGTGGAGACGACCATCGCGTTCGGCTCGAACAGGTGCGAGTCGGCTGCCTGCCGGAACCACAGGGCGAACTGCCGCATGGGGTCCTCGTCGAGGCCGTCCTCCAGGACGATCTCGGAACGGTACTGCTTGCGCATGGTGGAGGGATCAAGGTCCATGTCGGTCACGCATGCCATCCTGCCGCAAGGGTGCTCCTGCGAGTGTGCCGTATGTCACGCTTCCGCCCGGGATCCGGAGCCGCCAAAATCTTGGGGCCGGTCGCCAGGCCCCCCGCGGGTGGGCGCCGGCCGTACCGGGCATCAACGGGGATGACCGCGCCGGACCGCGAGGCACGCCGGCAACCGCGTGTGTCCGCACTATCTGAGGAGCCGCCTGATGTCCGACTTCGTACCCGGGCTCGAGGGAGTCGTCGCGTTCGAAACGGAGATCGCCGAACCCGACAAGGAAGGCGGAGCCCTCCGCTACCGGGGTGTCGACATCGAGGACCTGGTGGGCCACGTCTCCTTCGGGAACGTGTGGGGCCTGCTGGTCGACGGGGCGTTCAACCCCGGCCTGCCGCCCGCCGAGCCCTTCCCGATCCCGGTCCACTCCGGCGACATCCGCGTCGACGTGCAGTCCGCGCTGGCCATGCTCGCCCCCGTCTGGGGGCTGAAACCGCTCCTCGACATCGACGAGCGGACCGCCCGCGACAACCTGGCCCGCGCCGCCGTCATGGCCCTGTCGTACGTGGCCCAGTCCGCGCGCGGGCAGGGCCTGCCGATGGTCCCGCAGCGGGAGATCGACAAGGCCGAGTCCGTCGTCGAGCGGTTCATGATCCGCTGGCGGGGCGAGCCGGACCCGCGGCACGTCAAGGCCGTCGACGCCTACTGGACCTCCGCCGCCGAGCACGGCATGAACGCCTCCACCTTCACCGCGCGCGTCATCGCCTCCACCGGCGCGGACGTCGCGGCCGCCCTGTCGGGTGCCGTCGGCGCCATGTCGGGGCCGCTGCACGGCGGGGCGCCGTCCCGCGTGCTCGGCATGATCGAGGAGATCGAGCGCACCGGCGACGCCGTCGCCTACGTGAAGAAGGCCCTCGACAAGGGCGAGCGGCTGATGGGCTTCGGCCACCGCGTCTACCGCGCCGAGGACCCGCGCGCCCGCGTCCTGCGGCGCACCGCCAAGGAGCTGGACGCCCCCCGCTACGAGGTGGCCGCCGCGCTGGAGAAGGCCGCCCTGGAGGAGCTGCACGCCCGCCGCCCCGACCGGGTGCTCGCCACGAACGTGGAGTTCTGGGCGGCGATCATGCTGGACTTCGCGGAGGTCCCGGCGCACATGTTCACCTCGATGTTCACCTGCGCCCGCACCGCGGGCTGGTCCGCGCACATCCTGGAGCAGAAGCGCACGGGCCGCCTGGTCCGCCCGTCCGCCCGCTACACCGGCCCGGGCAGGCGCAACCCGCAGGAGATCGAGGGCTACGCGGACATCGCCAGGACGGCCTGACCGCGACCCGCCCCGGGCGGCGGGCGGCGGGCGGGGCCGGCCGCCCGTCAGCCCAGGGCGGCGTCCAGGATGCGGGTCCACTGGGCGACCACCCGGGCGCGGCGGCCCGCGTCGTCGGTGAGGACGTTCGCCAGGCCCAGCCCGCGGGCCATGTCGAGGAAGCCCTGCACGGTCTCCCGTACGCCCGGCACCGACTCGTCCGCGCCCAGCAGCTGGACGGCCATCCGGTGCGTCTCCCGGCCCAGGCGCGCCTCCAGCCCGGCGACGCGGGGCCGCAGCTGCTCCTCGTGGGAGGCGGCGACCCACAGCTGGAGGGCGGCCCGGAACATCGGCCCGGTGTAGAGGTCGACCAGCGCCTCCACCACGGCGGCGCGGCCGCCGGGGCCTCCGCCCGCGGCCTCGGCGCGCCGCCGCTCGCGCAGCAGGGCGGCCGAGCGCTCCTCCGCCATGAACTCGACGGCCGCGGTGAAGAGGTCCTCACGGGTGCGGAAGTGGTGCTGGGCGGCGCCGCGGGAGACGCCGGCCCGCTCGGCGACGACGGCGACCGTGGAGCCGGCCCAGCCGTGTTCGGCGAGGCAGGTGATGGCGGCGTCCAGGAGGTGGCGGCGGGTGACGCGGCTGCGGGCCTGCTTCGGCTCGTTCCCGGGCCGGTCGTCGGGCGGGCCCTCCGCCGGCGCCGCTGCCGTGGCCGCGGCCGGCGTGCCGGTCACAGCGCCCACACCGGGTCGCGGCGCTCCATGCGGGCGGTGATGCCCTCGCGGGCCTCCGCGGAGCCGAAATGCCGGGCCGACAGCTCCGCCAGGGCCGCCCCGTCGGCGGCCAGCGCCGCCCGTACGGGGGCGGTGACGAGCCGCTTGGTCGCGGCGAGGGCCTCGGGGCCGGCCTTGCGGAAGCCGTCCAGGACCGGGGCGAGTGCCTCGTCGACGTCCTCGCCGTGCACGGTGAGCAGGCCGATGCGGGCCGCCTCGGCGGCGTCGAAGGGCTCGCCGGTCAGCAGGTAGCGGGCCGCGGCGCGCGGTTCCAGGCGGGGCAGCAGCGGCGCCGAGATCACCGCGGGGACGATGCCGAGGCGGGTCTCGGTGAAGGCGTACGTGGACTGCGGCCCGGCCGCGGCGACGTCGCAGACGCCGAGCAGGCCGAGGCCGCCCGCGCGGACGTGCCCGGTGACGCGGGCCGCGACGGGCCGGGGCAGTTCGGCGATCTCGCGGAGCAGGGCGAGGAAGTCGGCGGGGTCGCAGGGGTTCTTCAGGTCGGCTCCGGCGCAGAACGTGCCACCGGTGTGGGTGAGGACGACGGCGCGGACGGCCGGGTCGGCGGCGGCCGCGGCGAGCGCCGCGCGCAGCCCGGCCACGAGGGGGGCCGAGAGGGCGTTGCGGTTGGCCGGGGAGTCGAGGGCCAGGGTGGTGATGCCGTGTGCGTGCGCGGCGGTGACGAGGGCGTCGTCCTGCATGCCGCTCCTTTCGTGCGGGTCCGGTTCCGGCCGGGCCGGGCGGCGGCCGCGGGCCGCGGGCCGCCGCCCGGGTCGGTGCTGTCAGTACGACTTCGGCAGGCCGAGGGTCTGGTGCGAGACGAAGTTGAGGATCATCTCGCGGCTGACGGGGGCGATGCGGGCCACCCGGGAGGCGGTGACCAGGGAGGCCAGGCCGTACTCGCGGGTGAGGCCGTTGCCGCCCAGGGTGTGGACCGCCTGGTCCACGGCCTTCACACAGGCCTCGGCAGCAGCGTACTTCGCCATGTTGGCGGCCTCTCCGGCAGCCGCGTCGTCGCCGGCGTCGTAGAGGCGGGCGGCCTTCTGCATCATCAGGCGGGCCAGTTCGAGTTCGATGTGGGCGGCGGCGAGGGGGTGCGCGATGGCCTGGTGGGCGCCGATCGGCTCCGTCCACACCTGCCGGGTGCGGGCGTACTCGACGGCCCGGGCCAGGGCGTGGCGGCCGATGCCGACGGCGAACGCGGCGGTCATGATGCGCTCGGGGTTGAGGCCGGCGAAGAGCTGGAGGAGGCCCGTGTCGGGGGCTTCGGCCTGGCCGCCGCCGGTGTCGTCGGCGCCGACGAGTGCGGCGGCGGGCAGCCGCACCTCGTCCAGGACGAGCTCGAACTGCTTCTCCGCCGCCCGCAGTTCCATGTCGATGGGCGAGCGGGAGAAGCCGGGGGCGTCGCGGTCGACGATGAACAGGCAGGGCTTCAGCCGGCCGGTCCGGGCATCCTCGGTGCGGCCCACGATCAGGGTGGCGTCGGCGAGGTCCACGCCGGAGACGAACACCTTGCGGCCGGTCAGCACCCAGTCGGAGCCGTCGCGGCGGGCGGTGGTGGTGATGCGGTGGGAGTTGGAGCCGGCGTCGGGCTCGGTGATGCCGAAGGCCATCATGCGGCTGCCGTCGGCGAGTCCGGGCAGCCAGGCCTGCTTCTGGGCCGGGGTGCCGAAGCGGGAGATGACGGTGCCGCAGATGGCCGGGGAGACGACCATCATCAGCAGCGGGCAGCCGGCGGCGCCGAGTTCCTCCAGGACGATGGACAGCTCGGCGATGCCGCCGCCCCCGCCGCCGTACTCCTCGGGCAGGTTGACGCCGAGGTAGCCGAGCTTGGCGGCGTCGGCCCACAGTTCGGCGGGCCGGCCGCCCTCCTCGGTGATGCGGGCGTGGTAGTCGCGGCCGTAGCGCTGCCCGAGGGCGGCGACGGCGGCGCGCAGCGCGCGGTGCTCTTCGGTTTCCGCGGCGGGCGCGGTGGCGGGGCTCATGGGCGGGGTTCCTCCTCCTGGACCACGGCGAGCAGGGCGCCGACCTCGACCTGGTGGCCGGGGCGGGCGTGGAGTGCGGTGAGCGTGCCGGAGGCGGGGGAGGTGACGCGGTGCTCCATCTTCATGGCCTCCAGCCAGAGCAGGGGCTGCCCGGCGGTGACGGTGTCGCCCGGCGCGAGGCCTTCGGCGACGCGGACGACGGTGCCGGGCATGGGGGCGAGCAGGGAGCCGGGCGGGGTCGCGTCCTCGGGCTCGGCGAACCGGGGGACGGGGGTGAGGGTGTGGGAGGCGGGGGCGTCGCTGCCGGGGGCGGGGGCGGTGTCGACCCAGACCTCGCCCGCGCCGTCGAGCCGGTCCGGCCCGCCGTCCGCTCCCCGGTCCGGCCCGCGGTCCGGCCGGTGCGCGACGTGGAAGACGCGGCGGACGCCGTCCGCTTCGAGGACGACGCGGTCCGGTGCGGCGCCCAGGACGCGGACGTCCGGCAGGTCCGGGAACTGCGGCGGCCCGCCGCGGACGGGCAGGTAGCGGACCTCGTGCTCGGTGTCCCCGATGCGGTAGCGGCGGGACTGCGGGCCGGAGCGGATGTTGCGCCAGCCGCCCAGGCGGGCGGCGAGCGGGGCGCCGGCGGCGGGTGCGGCGGCGGCGAGCGCGGCGGCCGCGGCGGCGAGGGCGGCGGCCCGGCCGGCGTCGGGGGCGGGCGCGGTGAGCGCGGCGAGGTGGCGGTCGTAGAAGCCGGTGTCGGGGGTGGAGGCGGTGAACTCCGGGTGGCGCAGGGTGCGTACGAGGAGGTCGCGGTTGGTGGCGACGCCGTGGATCCGGGCGCCGGCCAGGGCCCGGGCGAGGGTGCGGACGGCTTCGGCGCGGGTCGGGGCGTGGGCGACGACCTTGGCGAGCATCGGGTCGTAGTGGACGCCGACCCGGTCGCCCGCGGCGTACCCGGCGTCGACGCGGACCGCGGCGGTCCCGGCGGGGCCGCCGGCGGCGGCCGGTACGGGTACGGGTGCGGCGGCCGCCGGGATGTCGAAGGCGGCCAGGGTGCCGGCCTGCGGGCGCCAGTCCTGCGCCGGGTCCTCCGCGTACAGGCGGGCCTCGACGGCGTGTCCGGCGGGCTCGGGCGGCTCCGGCGGGAGGGCCGCGCCCTCGGCGATGCGGATCTGGAGGGCGACGAGGTCGACGCCGTGGACGGCCTCGGTGACGGGGTGCTCGACCTGGAGGCGGGTGTTCATCTCCAGGAAGTACGGGCGCCCGTCGGCGGCGAGCAGGAACTCGACCGTGCCCGCCCCCCGGTAGCCGACGGCCCGGGCGGCCGCGGCGGCCGCCTCGTGCAGGGTGCGGCGCAGGGCGTCGGGGAGGCCGGGCGCCGGGGCCTCCTCGACGACCTTCTGGTGGCGGCGCTGGAGCGAGCAGTCGCGGGTGCCGAGCGCCCACACGGTGCCGTGCCCGTCGGCGAGGACCTGCACCTCCACGTGGCGGCCGCGCTCGACGTACGGCTCGGCGAAGACCTCGCCGTCGCCGAACGCGGACCGGGCCTCGGCTGCTGCCGCGTCGAGCGCGGGCTTCAGCGCGTCGAGGTCGCGGACGACGCGCATGCCGCGACCGCCGCCGCCCGCGGCGGCCTTCAGCAGCAGCGGCAGGTCGGCGGCGGTGGCCGCCGCCGGGTCGACGGGGTCGAGGAGCGGCACCCCGGCGGCCCGCATCAGCTCCTTGGCGCGGGTCTTCGAGGCCATCGCCTCGATCGCGTCGGGCGGCGGGCCGATCCAGGCCAGGCCGGCGGCCAGGACGTCGCGGGCGAAGGCGGCGTTCTCGGAGAGGAAGCCGTAGCCGGGGTGGACGGCGTCCGCGCCGGCGGCCCGCGCCGCCGCGACGAGGAGGTCGCCGCGCAGGTAGGTGTCGGCCGGGGCGGCGCCCGGCAGGCGTACGGCCGCGTCGGCCTCGCGGACGTGCAGGGCTCCGGCGTCGGGGTCGGAGTGGACGGCGACGGTCGCGAGGCCCATGGCGCGGGCCGTGCGGAAGACGCGGACGGCGATCTCGCCGCGGTTCGCGACGAGGACGGAGGTGATCGGCACGGTCGTGGTCGTGGTCATGGGTCGGTCACTCACATCCGGAAGACGCCGAAGCCGCCGCGGGCGCCCTCGACGGGGGCGTTGTGGACGGCCGAGAGGCACAGGCCGAGGACGGTGCGGGTGTCGCGGGGGTCGATGACCCCGTCGTCGTACAGCCGCCCGGAGAGGAACACCGGCAGGGACTCGGCCTCGATCTGCGCCTCGACGAAGGCGCGCATCCCGGCGTCGGCCTCCTCGTCGTACGGATTGCCCTTCGCGGCGGCGGACTGCCGGGCCACGATGGACAGCACCCCGGCGAGCTGCTGCGGTCCCATGACGGCGGACTTGGCGCTGGGCCAGGCGAACAGGAAGCGGGGCTCGTAGGCGCGGCCGCACATGCCGTAGTGGCCGGCCCCGTAGCTGGCGCCGATGAGGACGGACAGGTGGGGGACGCGGGAGTTGGAGACGGCGTTGATCATCATCGCGCCGTGTTTGATGATGCCGCCCTGCTCGTACTCCCTGCCCACCATGTAGCCGGTGGTGTTGTGGAGGAACAGCAGCGGGATGTCGCGCTGGTTGGCGAGCTGGATGAACTGGGCGGCCTTCTGCGACTCGGCGCTGAACAGCACGCCGCGGGCGTTGGCGAGGACGCCGACCGGCCAGCCGTGCAGGCGGGCCCAGCCGGTGACGAGGCTGCTGCCGTAGAGGGGCTTGAACTCGTCGAAGTCGGAGCCGTCGACGATGCGGGCGATGACCTCGCGCGGGTCGAAGGGGGTGCGCAGGTCCTCGGGGACGATCCCGAGGAGTTCCTCCGCGTCGTACAGCGGTTCCTCGGCGGCCGGCGGCGCCGGGTGGGCGCGGCGGTGCTCCAGGCGGGCGACGATGCGGCGGGCGCGTCGGATCGCGTCGGGCTCGTCGAGGGCGTGGTGGTCGGCGAGGCCGGAGGTGCGGGCGTGCATGTCGGCGCCGCCCAGGGACTCGTCGTCGCTCTCCTCGCCGGTGGCCATCCTCACGAGCGGCGGACCGCCGAGGAACACCTTCGACCGGCCCTTGATCATGACGGTGTGGTCGGACATGCCGGGGACGTACGCGCCTCCGGCGGTCGAGTTGCCGAAGACGACGGCGACGGTGGGCACGCCGGCGGCCGACAGGCGTGTGAGGTCGCGGAAGAGCGCCCCGCCCGGGATGAAGATCTCCTTCTGGGAGGGCAGGTCGGCGCCTCCGGACTCGACGAGGCTGATGAGCGGGAGCCGGTTGCGCAGGGCGATCTCGTTGGCCCGCAGGGCCTTCTTCAGCGTCCACGGGTTGGAGGCGCCGCCGCGGACGGTGGGGTCGTTGGCGGTGATGACGCATTCGGTGCCCTCGACGGTGCCGATGCCGGTGACGAGGGACGCGCCGACCGGGTGGTCGCTGCCCCAGGCGGCGAGCGGGGACAGCTCCAGGAACGGCGTGTCCGGATCGACGAGCAGCTCGATCCGCTCCCGGGCGGGGAGCTTGCCGCGGTCGCGGTGGCGGGCCGTGTACTTCTCGCCGCCGCCGGCCAGCGCCTTGGCGTGCTCGGCGTCGAGGGCGGCGAGGCGTTCGAGGGCGGCGCCGCGGGCGGCCGCGTACTCGGGGGCGCGGGGGTCCACGGCGGTGCTGAGGCGGGTCATGGTCCGGTCCCCTCCGGGGCGGGCAGCAGGTGGGCGGGGATGTCGAGCAGGCGGGAGCGCAGCCATTCGCCGAGCGCCTTGGCCTGCGGGTCGAAGCGGTGGGCGGAGGCGGCGCCGGCGCCGAGGACGCCCTCGACGGTGAAGTTCAGGGCGCGGAGGTTCGGCAGGACGTGCCGGGTGACGGTCAGGCCGCGGACCTCGGGGAGGAGGTCGCGCAGCCGGTCCTCGGTGAGGGTGGCGTGCAGCCACGGCCAGGCGGCGGGGTCCTCGGCCCAGACGCCGATGTTGGCGTCGCCGCCCTTGTCGCCGCTGCGGGCGCCGGCGACCAGGCCCAGGGGGGCGCGGCGGACGGGGGCCGGCGGGGCGGGCGGCTTCGGTGGGGCGGAGGGGCCGGGTGGCTCGGCTGTGGCGGGGGCTCCGGCCGGGGCGGCCTGCCGCGGCCGGCCGCCCGCCGGGACCGGGATGCGGGTGCCGTCCGCGAGGACCGCGGCCGCGGCGACGGCTTCGGCGGGGACGGCGCCGGCCTCGAACATCCCGTACGGCTGGGCCGGACCGGGCGGGGCCGTCACGTGGAAGCCGGGGTAGCTGCCGAGGGCCAGTTCGACGGCGGCGGAGGTCAGGGCCCGTCCCACCCGCTCGGCGGAGGGGTCGCGGACCGCCAGCCGCAGCAGGGCGCTCGCCTCCTCCTGCGTGTCGGCGTCCCCGTGGTCGGTGCGGGCGAGCGTCCACCGTACGGAGGCCACCGGGGCGAGCGCGTCGGCCAGTTGCTCCCGGACGAGGGCCGCCTTCGCCTCGATGTCCAGGCCCGTCAGGACGAAGACGACCTCGTTGCGCCAGCCGCCGATACGGGTCACCCCCGCCTTCAGGGTGTCCGGCGGCGGCTCCCCCGCCGTGCCGGCGACGGCGACCCGGTCGGGTCCGGCGTCCGCGAGGCGGACGGTGTCCAGCCGGGCGGTGACGTCCGGGCCCCGGTAGCGGGCGCCCTGCGTCTCGTACAGGAGTTGGGCCGTGACCGTGCCGACGGTGACCGCGCCGCCCGTCCCCGGGTGCTTGGTGATCACGCAGGAGCCGTCCTGCGCGATCTCGGCGAGGGGGAAGCCGGGGCGCCGTACGTCGTGCGCGGTGAAGAACGGGTAGTTCCCGCCGGTGGCCTGCGTGCCGCACTCCAGGATGTGGCCCGCGACGACGGCCCCGGCAAGCCGGTCGTGGTCGTCGGCCGCCCAGTCGAACCACCAGGCGGCCGGGCCGGAGACGAGGGCCGCGTCCGTGACCCGGCCCGTGACCACGATGTCGGCGCCCGCGCGCAGGCAGGCCGTGATCCCGGCGCCGCCGAGGTAGGCGTTGGCGGTCAGCGCGCCCTCGCCCCAGGGCATCAGGTCGTCGCCCTCGACGTGCGCGACGGAGACCGGGACGCCGGCCTTGGCGGCGAGGCCGCGGACCGCCTCGGCGAGGCCGGCCGGGTTGAGGCCCCCCGCGTTCGCGACGATCCGCACGCCCCGCTCACGGGCCAGGCCCAGGCAGTCCTCCATCTGCCGCAGGAACGTCTTCGCGTAGCCCGCGGCCGGGTCCTTCAGGCGGTCCCGGCCGAGGATCAGCATGGTCAGCTCGGCCAGGTAGTCCCCGGTCAGGACGTCCAGCGGGCCGCCGGTGAGCATCTCGCGCAGGGCGTCGAAGCGGTCCCCGTAGAAGCCGGAGGCGTTCCCGATGCGCAGCGGGCGCCGGGGCTCCGGTCCGCCCGCAGCGCCCGGTCCGGCGCCCGGTCCGGCGCCCGTCACCGGGCGGTCCGGGGTGCTCGGCCCGGTCCCGCCGGGCCGGCGAACGCCTGGGCCACGTCCAGCCAGCGGTCGGCGTCGGCGCCCTCGGCCGCCAGGGCCAGGTCGGCGCGGTGGGCGCGCCGGGTGGCCAGCAGGCAGAAGTCCAGGGCGGGCCCGGTCACGCGCTGGGCGGCGTCCGGCGGCCCGTACGTCCACGGCTCCCCGCCGTCCGGCGGGACCAGCTCGACGCGGAACTCCTCGGCGGGCGGCGGGAGTTCCCACACGGAGAAGGCGTAGTCGCGGGCTCGTACGCCGATCCGGGCGACGTGCCGCAGCCGCGCGGTCGGGGTGCGGCGCACACCGAGGGCGTCCGCGATGTCCAGGCCGTGGGCCCAGGTCTCCATCAGGCGGGCGCTCGCCATCGACGCGGCCTTCATCGGCGGCCCGTACCAGGGGAACCGGGCGTCGGCCGGGGCGGCCGCCAGGGCCGCGCCGAGTGCGGCGCGGCCGGCGCGCCAGCGGGCCAGCAGGTCCGCCGGCGCCAGCGCGGCCCCCTCCTCGGCGCCCTCGTCCACGAAGGCCGCCGGGGAGCGCAGGGCGGCCTCGACGAGGCGGGCGAAGCCGGGCGCGTCCGTGAGGGAGACGAGGGCGGCCCGGTCGGTCCAGTGCAGGTGGGCGATCTGGTGCGCGACGGTCCAGCGGGCTGCGGGCGTGGGCTTCGCCCAGGCGGCGTCCGGAAGACCGGTGACCAGGGCTTCGACTTCCATGCCCTCCTCGCGCAGATCGGCGAGGACGGCGGCGGGCGGATCGAGTGGCACGACGGGGCTCCCCTCTCGGCGTGAGGGGAAGAGTGGCAGCGCGCGGCAAAACAATCAAGCGTGCTTGCATGATTCGGCGGAGGAGCACCGCGTTCCCGCCAGCCGTGGCAACTCCGCCGTATCCCGCGGGACTTGGAGCCGAGGCCCGGATCCGGCAGGCGTTGCGGGCTGCGGCCCCGAACGCACGGGGGCCGGATCCGGCCGTCCACCGCGAAGGCGCGAACACGCCGGGTAGCGGTGCGGATACTGAACGCTTCGGCCCCCCGCTCCCGGGCCCGGCCGGGCCCCGGCACCGCACCGCACCGCCGTCCACGTCACCCGACGCACGTCCACGTCACCGACGCAGAGGATGAACAAGCCGTGACCCCAGCCGACTTCTCGCTCCACCCCGACCTCGACGCGACCGCCCTCGCCGCGTTCACCGCCGCCCTGGAGAGCGGCGACACCGGCAGCCTGCCGCCCGCCCGCGCCGCCCAGGCCGCCGAATGCCGCGCCGCCGCCTCCTTCGGCCGCGTCAAGGTCGCCGGGGCCGAAGGCCACCTCCTGGACGGCGCGCTGTGGCGGCACCCCGGCGGCGCCCCGCGGCCCCTGGTCGTGATGCCCTCGCCGTGGAGCGACCTGGGCTGGCTCGCGTACGCCGTCCAGGCGAGCGTGTTCGCGGCCCGCGGGTACAACGTCCTCGCCTACAGCGCCCGCGGGTTCGGCGCCTCCGAGGGCGAGGCGGACGTGGCCGGGCCGCTCGACACCGCCGACGGCAGCCGCGCCCTGGACCACCTCGTGGAGCGCACCGCCGGGCCCGTCAGCCGCATCGGGTTCCTCGGCGAGGGGTACGGCGCGGCCATCGCCCTGCTCACCGCCGCCCACGACAGCCGGGTCGACGCGGTGGCCGCGCTCAGCGGCTGGTGCGACCTCGGCGAGGTCCTCGTCGAGAACCGGACCCGGCACACCGCCGCCGTCGAGGCACTGCTGCGGTCCGCCGGCCGGGCCCGGCTGAGCCCCCGCGCACAGAGCGTGTTCGAGGACGTCGCCGCGGGCCGCGACATCGGGGCCGTGCTCCGCTGGGCGGCGCAGCGCTCGCCGTCCGCGCACGCCAAGGAGCTCGTACGGCGGCAGGTGCCGGTCTACTTCGCGCACGCCTGGCACGAGACGCTCTTCCCCGCCAACCAGACGCTGCGGCTGTTCGAGGAGCTGGCCGGGCCGAAGCGGATCGACCTGTCCGTCGGCGACCACGCCCTCCCGGAGGCGGCAGGGCTGGCCGGGCTGCCCAACCGGATCTGGACCACCGCGCACCGCTGGTTCGACCACCACCTCCGGGGTGCCGCGAACGGCATCGACGAGGAGGGCGAGGTGCTCGGCGAGGTCATGTGGTCCCGGACCCTGGAGCCCCGGCCCACCTGGCCGTCCGTCACCGACCACGTCCGCCGCCTCTACCTGGCGGACGGCGGCGAGCTCGCCGACGCGCCCGAGGCGGGCTGGAGCGCGGGCGCCGTGTGCGGGGTCGACACGCCGGCGGTCGTCGCCGACGCGGTCGCCCGGTCCGGACACGCGGAGCTGGCGGGCCTGCCGCGGGCGTACCCGACCGGGGAGATCGACCGGGCCGTCACCGCGGTGTGGGTGGGGGACCCGGAGCCGGAGACGGCCCGGCTGCGCGGCACGCCCCGGCTGCGCGTCACGTACCGGACGGCGAACCCCCGCTCCGGGTTCGTCGCCTACCTGCTGGACGTGGCGCCCGACGGGACGGGCCGCCTCGTCACGCACGCCCCGTACGCCGACCTGGACTCGGCCCCCGGCAGCCTGGTCGCCGCGGACGTCGAACTCCAGGCCACCGCGTACGACGTGCCGCGCGGGAACCGGCTGATGCTGGTGGCGGCCGCCCGCGACCCGTTCTACGGGGACGTCAACCCGCCGCGCGCCACCCTGGCCTTCACCTCGCCGGAGGCGACGCCGTCGTACCTGGAGCTGCCGCTGGGCTGACGGTGCGGCCGGGACCCGCGGCGGTCAGGCGGTCCGTTCCCGTGCGCCCGCGCCCGCGCGGGAGCGGACCGCGCCCATGCTCGCCGCGATGACCAGCGCGATGGCAAGGGCGTCGAGCGCGCCGAGCGCCTGCCCGAGGACGAGGAACCCGGCGGTCGCCGCGATGGCCGGCTCCAGGCTCATCAGGACCGCGAAGGTCGGGGCGGGCAGCCGGCGCAGCGCGAGCAGTTCGAGGGTGTACGGCAGCACCGAGGACAGCACGGCGACGCCCGCGCCCAGCGCCAGCGTGCTCGGCTCCAGCAGCGCGGAGCCGGCCTCGGCCACGCCCAGCGGCAGGACGAGGACCGCGGCGACCGCCATGGCGAGAGCCAGGCCGTCCGCCTGCGGGAAGCGCCGGCCGGTGCGGGCGCTGAAGACGATGTACGCCGCCCACATCGCGCCCGCGCCGACCGCGAAGGCCGCGCCGAGCGGGTCGAGGCCGCCGAAGCCGCCCCCGCCGTGCCCGGCGAGCAGGGCGACGCCCGCCAGGGCCAGAGCGGCCCACAGCAGGTTGGCCAGGCGGCGGGAGGCGACGACGGACAGCACCAGCGGGCCGAGCACCTCCAGGGTGACGGCCGGGCCGAGCGGGATCCGGTCGATGGCCTGGTAGAAGAGCCCGTTCATGCCGGCCATGGCCACGCCGAAGGCGACGACGGTGCCCCAGTCGGCGCGCGTGTACCCGCGGACCTTCGGGCGGCACAGGAGCAGCAGCACCAGCGCGGCCGCCGCGAGGCGCAGCGCGACCACGCCCGACGCGCCCGCCCGCGGCATGATCACGACGGCGAGGGCGGCGCCGAACTGCACGGACACGCCCGCGGCGACGACCAGGGCGACCGGGCCGAGGCGGGCGCCGCGGCCCGCGGCCCGGGCGGAGGCGGCGGCTGCCGCGGCTTCCGGTTCCGGGCCGGCGGGGACGGCGGGACCTGCGTGCGTGCCCGCGGGGCCGGCCTCGCGGCCGGCCGGGCGGGCAGGGGCGGAGTGGGGCGCTGAGCTGGCTGCCGGCGGGCCGGCGGGTGGTACGGGCATTCCTCCACCCTAGGCCCCCGTAAGGACCGTCGCAGCATGTGCTTCCTTACAGCGGCCGCTCCGGGCGCTCCTGTGCAGGATTCCGCTCCGGCAGGGCTCCGGCGAGGACCTCGGCCAGGTGCCGGGCCCGTACGCCGCCGCCCAGCCCGGCGATCTGCGTCCGGCAGGAGAACCCGTCTGCCAGGACGACCGCCCCCGGCGGGGCGGCGCGCAGCGACGGCAGCAGCTGCTCCTCCGCGCAGGCCCGCGACACCTCCAGGTGCCCGCGCTCGAAGCCGAAGTTCCCGGCGAGGCCGCAGCAGCCGCCACTGAGCCCGCCCTCCAGCCCGGCCAGCGCGCGCAGCCGCCGGTCGGCTGCGTCGCCGAGGACGGCGTGCTGGTGGCAGTGGGTCTGCCCGACCGCCGGCCGGTCCACGCGCGGGGGCCGCCAGTGGGGCGCGTACTCCTGGAGCGCCTCGGCGAACGTCCGCACGGCCGCCGCGAGGCGCGCCGCCCGCGGGTCGCCCGGCAGCAGCGCCGGCAGGTCGGCGCGCAGGGCGGCCGCGCAGCTCGGCTCCAGGACGACGACCGGGCCGCGGACCGGGCCGACCGCGTCCAGGGTGCGGCGCAGCACGGCGCGGGCCCGGTCCAGGCGGCCGGTGGACACGTACGTCAGCCCGCAGCACACCCGCCCCGGCGGCACCCCGACCCGCAGCCCGGCCGCCTCCAGCACCGCGACGGCAGCCCGCCCCGCCTGCGGCGCCAGGTACTCGGTGAAGGTGTCCGGCCACAGCAGGACGCCCTCCCCCGCCCCACCGGACGGGCCCCGCCCGCGCCACCAGCGGGTGAACGTCCGGGCGGCCGGCCCCGGCAGCCGCCGCCCCGGCTCCAACCCGGCCAGCCGGGCCGCCCCCGGCAGCCCGGCCAGCGCCCCCGCCGGCCGCGCCAGCCGCAGCGCGGCGAGCACCCGCAGCCATGCGGGCAGCCCGCCCAGCGTGTAGTGGGCGAGCGGCCGGATCCGGCCCGCCCAGTGCCGGTCGAGGAACTCCGCCTTGTACGCGGCCATGTCCACGCCCACCGGGCAGTCGCTGCGGCAGCCCTTGCAGCCCAGGCACAGGTCGAGGGCCTCGGCGACCTCCGCGGAGCGCCAGCCGTCCGGCAGCAGCTCCCCGGCGAGCATCTCGTGCAGCAGCCGCGCCCGGCCCCGCGTGGAGTGCCGCTCCTCGCCCGTGACCCGGTACGAGGGGCACATCACCCCGGCCGCGCCCGGATCCGCGGACCGGCACCTGGCGACGCCGACGCAGCGGGCGACCTCCGCGGCGAGCCCGGTGCGCGGCAGGACCTCGAAGCGGAGGTTCTCGTCGAGCCGGGCGGGCCGGACGAGGATGCCGGGGTTCATGCCGCGGTGCGGATCCCACACGTCCTTGTACCGGCCGAACAGGTCGATCACCCGCGGCCCGTACATCCGCGGCAGGAGCTCCGCCCGCGCCTGCCCGTCCCCGTGCTCCCCCGACAGCGAGCCGCCGTGCGCGACGACCAGGTCGGCGAGCTCGCCCGAGAACGCCCGGAAGCGCGCCACCCCCTCGCGGGAGACCAGGTCGAAGCCGATCCGCACGTGCACGCAGCCCTCGCCGAAGTGCCCGTACGGCGTCCCGCGCAGCCCGTGCGCGGCGAGGAGCGCCCGGAAGTCCCGCAGGTACGCCCCGAGCCGGGCCGGCGGCACCGCGCAGTCCTCCCAGCCGGGCCAGGCCAGGCCGCCGCCCGGCAGCAGGGTGGCGGTGCCGGCGGCGTCCTCCCGGATCCGCCACAGCGCCCGCTGCCCGGCCGGGTCGGCGACGACGAGCGTGTCGAGCGCGTCCGCCGTCCGGGCCAGGCGCCGCGCGGCCGCCTCGTCGGGCATCTCCGCGAACAGCCAGGCCGCGCCCCGGGGCAGGAGTCCCGCGCCGGCGGCGCCGGGCACCAGGTCCTCGGCCATCCCCTCGACGGTGAGCGGCCCGTACGGGAGCAGGCCCGCCGCCGCGTCCGCGGCCGCGCCCTCGCCGGCGTACCCGAGGACCGCGAGGGCCGGGGCCCGGGGCGCCTCGACGAGGCGGACCACGGCCTCGGTGACCACGCCGAGGGTGCCCTCGCTGCCGCAGAACGCGCGGGCCACCTGCGCCCCGCGCTCGGGCAGCAGTGCGTCCAGGCCGCCGTAGCCGGAGATCCGCCGTGTGAACGGCGCGCCGGCGGGGGCCGCCATGCCCGTCCGGAGCACCTCCAGGCTGCCCGCGACCAGTTCCCGCAGCCCGGGCGGCGCCCCCGCCCAGCCGGTGCCGATGCGGTGCACGGCGCCCCCGTACGCGACGACCTCCAGCTCGGCGACGTTGTCGGCGGTGGTCCCCCAGGCCACCGAGTGCGCCCCGCACGCGTTGTTGCCGATCATCCCGCCGAGGGTGCAGCGCGAACGGGTGGACGGGTCCGGGCCGAAGGCCAGTCCGTGCGGCCGCACCGCCTCCCGCAGCCGGTCCAGGACGAGGCCCGGCCGCACGACGGCGGTCCGGGCCGCCGGGTCGAGCGACACCAGGGCGTCCATGTGCCGGGTCAGGTCCAGCACCACGCCCGTGCCCGTCGCCTGGCCGGCGATGGACGTGCCGCCGCCGCGCGGCACGACCGGGACTCCGGCGTCCGCGCAGATCCGCAGCGCCGCCGACACGTCCGCGGTGTCGCGCGGGGCGACCACTCCGAGGGGGACCCGCCGGTAGTTCGACGCGTCCATCGTCACCAGGGCGCGCGCCGCGGCCCCGAAGTCCACCTCCCCGCGCAGTGCGTCCCGCAATGTCCGCTCAAGGTCACCGGAATCGCTCACCCCTTCACCCTTCCACCGTGCGGCGCTCGTCTCACCGGGTGGACGCGCCTCCGACGGACGGTCCGCGACCGGATACGCTCCGCCCGTGGCTGAGATCCAGATTCCCGCTGACATCAAGCCCGCCGACGGACGCTTCGGCGCGGGCCCCTCCAAGGTGCGGACCGAGGCGCTGGACGCCCTCGCCGCCACCGGTACCTCCCTGCTCGGCACCTCCCACCGCCAGGCCCCGGTCAAGAACCTGGTCGGCTCGGTACGCCAGGGCATCCGGGACCTCTTCTCCCTCCCCGAGGGCTACGAGGTGGTGCTCGGCAACGGCGGCTCCACCGCCTTCTGGGACATCGCGACCGCCGGCCTCATCGAGCGCAAGTCCCAGCACCTCACCTTCGGCGAGTTCTCCTCGAAGTTCGCCAAGGCCGCCAAGCTGGCGCCGTGGCTGGACGAGCCGTCCGTGATCTCCTCCGAGCCCGGCACGCACCCGGACCCGGTCGCCGAGGCCGGGGTGGACGTGTACGCGTACACCCACAACGAGACCTCGACGGGCGTCGCCGCCCCGATCCGGCGAGTCGACGGCGCCGACGCCGGTTCGCTCGTCCTGGTGGACGCCACCTCGGGCGCCGGCGGCCTCCCCGTCGACATCACCGAGACCGACGTCTACTACTTCGCCCCGCAGAAGTCCTTCGCCTCCGAGGGCGGCCTGTGGCTCGCGGCGTTCTCCCCGGCCGCCCTGGAGCGCGCCGCGCGCGTCCACGCCTCCGGCCGGCACATCCCCGAGTTCTTCTCCCTGCCGACCGCCATCGACAACTCGCTGAAGAACCAGACGTACAACACGCCGTCCCTGTCGACGCTGTTCCTGCTGGACCAGCAGCTGAAGTGGATCAACGGCCAGGGCGGCCTGGACTGGGCGACCGCCCGCACGGCGGCCAGCGCCCGCACGCTGTACGGCTGGGCGGAGGCCTCCAAGTACGCCGCCCCGTTCGTCGCGGACCCCGCCAAGCGGTCCTCCGTCATCGGCACGATCGACTTCTCCGACGACGTCGACGCCGCGGCCGTCGCCAAGGTGCTCCGCGCCAACGGCATCGTCGACACCGAGCCGTACCGCAAGCTCGGCCGCAACCAGCTGCGCGTCGCGATGTTCCCCGCGGTCGACCCGGCCGACGTCGAGGCGCTGACCGCCTGCATCGACCACGTGATCGAGAAGCTCTGACGGGCGACCGCCCCGCCGGTCCCCGGCCCGCCCCGCCCGGGGCGGCGCCGGGCCCGGCCGCCCCGCCGTGCGGGTTGCGCACGCGATACCTTCAAGACCTCGGCAATTCTTGGAGGAAGCGGCGTGAGCGTGCGAGTGACGGCGGCCCCCGGCGGCGTGGACCCCTTCGGCACGGCCCGGCTGCGGCGCGGGGTCCTCGATTCGTGGGGTGCGGGCCCGGCCCGCTTCCGCGAGGACGCCAACGCCGAGGAGGACCTGGCCCTCGGCGGCTACCGTGACCGGCTCGTCGTCGAGTTGGCGCAGAACGCGGCCGACGCGGCCGCCCGCGCCCGGGTCCCCGGCCGCCTGCGGCTCACCCTGCACGCCGCCGGACAGGGCCGCGCCGTCCTCGCCGCCGCCAACACCGGCGCCCCCCTCGACGCCGCCGGCGTCGAATCGCTGAGCACCCTGCGCGCCTCCGCCAAACGCGAGTCGGCCGCCTCCGGCGACACCGTCGGCCGCTTCGGCGTCGGCTTCGCCGCCGTCCTCGCCGTCTCCGACGAGCCCGCCGTCCTCGGCCGCCACGGCGGCGTCCGCTGGTCCCTCGCCGAAGCCCGCGAACTGGCCCGCGAGGCCGCCGCGCACAGCCCCGGCCTCGGCGACGAACTCCGCCGCCGCGACGGCCACGTCCCGCTGCTGCGCCTCCCCCTGCCCGCCGAGGGCACCGCCCCCGAGGGCTACGACACCGTCGTCGTCCTCCCGCTGCGCGACGCCGCCGCCGAGGACCTCGTACAGAGGCTGCTGTCCGGGATCGACGACGCCCTGCTGCTGACCCTGCCCGGGCTCCACGAGATCACCGTCGACACCCCGCAGGACGGCACCCGCACCCTGCGCCGCGGCGCCGACGGCGCCTACACGGTGATCGAGGACTCCCGCGGCGGAACCCGCCGCTGGCGCACCGTCCGCCACACCGGCCCCACCCCTCCCGCGCTGCTCGCGGACCGGCCCGTCGAGGAACGGCTCCGCCCCTCCTGGACCGTCTCCTGGGCCGTGCCCGTCGACCCCGACGGCTCGCCGCTGCACCCCGGCACCGCCCCCGTCGTGCACGCCCCGACCCCCACCGACGAGCCGCTCGGCATCCCCGCCCTGCTCATCGCCACCCTGCCGCTCGACACCGCCCGCCGGCACCCCGCCCCCGGACCGCTGACCGACTTCCTCACCGAGCGGGCCGCCGACGCGTACGCCGAACTCCTCGCCACCTGGGAGCCCGTCTCCACCGGCCTCCTCGACCTCGTCCCCGGGCCGCTCGGCAAGGGTGCCCTCGACGGCGCCCTCCGCACCGCAGTCCTCGCCCGCCTCCCCCGCACCGCGTTCCTCGCCCCGGCCGCCCCCGCCGTCCCGGACGCGGACACCGCCGGGGACGAGCCGGTACGGGCCGCGCTGCGCCCCTTCGAAGCAGAGGTCGTCGAGGGCGCCGGAGCCGACACCGTCCGCGTCCTCGCCGAGGTGCTGCCGACGCTGCTGCCCGGCGGACTGGAGCGCCGCACCGAGCTGCGCACCCTCGGGGTCGGGCGGCTGCCGCTCGGCGACGCCATCGAGCGGATCGCCGGCATCGAGCGCACCCCCGAGTGGTGGCACCGGCTGTACGGCACCCTGGCCGGCGTCGACCCCGACCGGCTCTCCGGACTGCCCGTCCCCCTCGCCGACGGCCGCACCACCATCGGGCCGCGGCACGTCCTCCTCCCCGAGGCCGACACCCCGAAGGACCTGGCCCGCCTCGGCCTGAAGGTCGCCCACCCGGACGCCGCGCACCCGCTCCTGGAGAAGCTGGGCGCCCTGCCCGCCACGCCCCGCGCCATCCTGACGACCCCGCAGGTGCGGGCCGCGGTCGCCGCGTCCCTCGACGCCGGCGAGGTGTGGGACGAGGACGCCCTCGACCCCGACGAGCTCGCCGACATCGTCCTCGGCCTGGTCCGCGACGCCGACCTCGCCCCCGGCGACGAGCCCTGGCTCGGCGCCCTCGCCCTGCCCGACGAGGACGGCGAACCCGCCCCCGCCGGCGAGCTGCTGCTGCCCGGCTCCCCCCTCGCCTCCGTCCTCCGCGAGGACGAGATCCCGTACGTGGACGCCGAACTCGCCGAACGCTGGGGCGCCCAGCCCCTGACCGCCTGCGGCGTGCTCGCCGAGTTCCAGCTGGTCCGCGCCGCCGACGTCGTCCTCGACCCCGACGAGCTCGAACCCCGCGACACCGACTACGCCGAACCGGACGACGTCGGCCTCCTCGACGCCGTCGACGTCTGGTGCGAGGACGTCCTCGACCAGCTCCCCGACACCCCGCTGCCGCCGGTGGCCACCGAGATCACCGCCGTCCGCGACCTCGACCTCGTCGACGACGACTGCTGGCCGCAGGCCCTCGCCATGCTCGCGCAGCCGCCGCTGCGCGACGCCCTCACCCAGCCCGTGCGGATCCTGCTCCCGGACGGCACCACCCGGTCCGTACGCCCGTACACCGCCTGGTGGCTGCGCGGACACCCCGTACTGGACGGCCGCCGCCCCGCCGGGCTGCGCGCCGCCGGCACCGACCCGCTGCTCGTCGGCCTCTACACCTCCGCGGACGCCACCGGCTTCGAGGACGAGCAGGTCCTGCGCGCCCTCGGCGTCCGCACCTCGGTGTCCGCCCTCCTGGACGAGCCCGGCGGCGCGGCCGAACTCCTGGGCCGCCTCGCCGACCCCGACCGCGAGGTCACCGACCGCCAACTCCACGCCCTGTACGGGGCCCTGGCCGACCTGGACCCCGAGCAGGTCACCCTCCCGGACGACCTGCGCGCCGTGGTCGACGGCGAGGTCCGCGTCGTGGACGCCGCCGACGCGGTCATCGCCGACGCCCCCGACCTCCTGCCGCTCACCTCGGGCATGCCCCTCCTGCCGGTCGCCCCCACCCGCGCCGCCGACCTGGCCGACCTCCTCCAGGTCCGCCGCCTGTCGGAGACCGTCCCGGCCGAGGTCAGCTCCCCGGGCGAGGAACACGAGGTCCCGGAGGCCGTCCGCATCCTCCTCGGCCCGGGCACCCCGCACACCTACCTGGAACACGCCGAACTGGTGGCGGGCGGCGTGGAACTGGACTGGCGCCGCACCCCGGACGGCGTCCTGCACGCCTCCACCCTGGAGGGCGTCGCAGCCGGCCTCGCCTGGTCGGCGGGCCAGTGGCCCCGCCGCTTCGAGGTCGCCGCCCTCCTGGAGGACCCGTCCCGCACAGCAGAACTGGCCCGCGACCGCTGGTTCGACTAGGGCCGGTATTGAGTGGCCCGGCGCTCCCCGTGCCGGGTCTGGCCGAGCGGGCGCGGCAGCGCGCGGGCCGGCGGGGGCGTCCGACCCTGAGTGATACCGCCCTCTCCGCTCCCGGCCCGGGTGCGGCTGCCTTGCATGCAGCGCCTTGAGTGACGTGAGCAAGAGGCGCAGTCACGACGCCGCCGAAGTGGCTCCCCGAGCGACGACCGCCCGCCGGACAAGGAGGGCTCTCTGCCGGCCGGGCCGGCGCCCCATCGCCAACAGGGCCTCCCGGGGCGGTTCGGCTGGCTGCGCAGCCTTGAACCGACAGGAGGCCCTGTCTTCACTATGTGAACCACCGGGAGACCTCGGCCAGGAACAGGTGGTCGACTCACGCGTTCCGTGACAGGGCAAGATGCGATGGCTGACCGGCATTCGTGCGCCGGACGGGAATGGTCGCGGCCGGCGCGGATCCCTCGCCGGGACCGCTTCAGGACTTGCGCGGGAGCTCCCGGTCCTCAGAGTCGGCGACAGGGCCTTCAGCCTGCGGCCGAAGGGTCAAGAACTGGCGGGCTGCCTGCGTCGTCGCATGATCCACCGGTGGGCAGGCGGTGTCAGGACGGCGCCCGCGATGAACCCGAGTACGACGCTGTGGCTTGCGGCCGCGACGGTCCCGATGATTGCGCACAGGACCATGCCGGTGACAACCAGACCCGAAACCTTGAATCGCCGGGGTAGCTGATTCAGCCATTTCACCGTCGAGAGAGTCGCGAGGTATACGGTGGAGCCGAAAGCTGCCGACGCCAGAGCGGTTAGAGTATTCATTCCGCAACCTTTCAGATTCGGGAGCAGACATGTGTCCACGGCCGCCGCGGTCGGCCGTACTCCGAGTTCAGGATCGCTTGGTTGCCGGTCTGGTCACCTGCAGTATCCGTCACCGGCGCTGCCGCTGTAGATGCCGCTTCCGGCCAGGGCTGCCGCCGGCGTGAGGGGCGCCAGCGCGGGGTTGACCTTGAACTTGACGCACTGGTCGGTCGCGACTGCGTACCCCGCGACACCCGCGAGGGATCGACCCCCGACGACCGTGGCCGGGTGCGGCAGCCAGGACACCACAGTTCCTCCGAGGGCAAGAACCTTGGTCTCGTTCTTGTTGAAGTACACGGTGCCGCTGATGATGCCCCAGGTGTAATGGGGGTCGGCCACCACAGGGTAGGCCGTGTCGGGGCCGGTCTCGATGGTTTGGACGAGGGTGTGGCCGTCGAGGCTGTAGCTCGTGGGAACGGCCTTGCCGTTCGCGTCCTTTGCCCAGGGAGCATCGATGTGGCCGCGGGCCACGGCTCCCGCGCCTCCTGCGGAGGTGACGATGTCGTAGCCGCCGGCTCCGTCGGCCACCAGGGTGGCGCCTTCAGGCAGCCCGAGGTCGAAGCGCTGAGTGGTCTGGGCATCGGCGTTCTTGAGAGTGACCAGGGCCCGGACTCCACCATCGACGGTGGCCTGCGCGGCAAGGTCGGTATGCGCGGCCGCGTTGGGATAGACGGTAGTCCCTGCTGCCGAGGTTGTACCTGCGGCATCGACCGCTGCCGGTAAGCCCATCGTCACTGCCGAGCCGTCAGAGGCCGCCACGGCCACCCGCCCTTCAGCGCTGGAGGGAGTGGTCACCGTGACGAATCCACGATCCGTCGCCATGACCGTGCCCGTGGGGCTGCCGGGGGCAACATCGGTAGTCCCGGTGGCCTTCTGGATTATGGCCACAGCCTCTTCAGTCGTACTGACGGCGGGGCCGCCGCCTGCCGCAAAGGCCGGAGCCACGGTTCCGGATATCAGCGCCGTGGTGAGTAGCGCAGCACGAACCGAGTTCTTGATTTTCATGCAACATCCCCATGTTCTTCATAGTGCCGTGTCCGGTGGAACAGAATGAACACTATCGATCTTGACGGGATGGTCAACGGAATTGAGCAGCTACTGAGGTTTGCCCACCCAAGCACCCTCCGGACAAGACGAGAAGGCGCAGCCGCGGATCGCCATGGCGCAAAAGGGTCCACCAGGTCCGGCACAATTTGGTGGACATTTGGCCTGATCTCGGTCCGCGACCCGACCAATATTCCACAGCCGGCATTTCAAGTCGTTTTTGGAACCGTTTAAGCCAAGGTTAATGACGTGATGCACGCAGGTTCCGCCCAGGCTGGCAGGAAACCACCCGGGCCAGGGACCGGATTCCGGCCGGCCCCGTCTTGCCTCTCCCGGTGAGGCCGCCTTGCGCCGCCCCGACCCGTGCGGAAGAAACCGCCTGACGCCGCTATCGGTGTACGTGCCCCCACGAACCGGGGGGCTTCTCGAAGCAGCCCAGCCATGTGCGCGCCACGCTGGTGGTATCAGCCCCCGCCGTGGAGCCCGCGATCGCCGCGGGCTGGACGCCATGGCAGTCGGCCGGCCGGTCGCCGACGCCGGTGAGTCTGCTGTCAGTGGGTGAGGTCCCGTCTCCCAGTGAACTCCTCACGCCCGTCCGGCGTCGAGACGCCGGACGGCGCGGGGGAAGCGATGACTCGTCGTTCTCCGGCAGGCCGCGGCCTTCGGCGACCACGCAGGCGGCTCGTCGCCCTCAAACGGACGCCTCACACCGCAACTCCAAGACGGACGCTCCCGCAGCCGGACAAGACCGACGACGAGCGTCAGCATGCCGCGAGGCGGCATGTCGCCGCCCCGACCAGACAGGTTGTCACCCGCTCCGGCACACGGCCGCTTCGAGTGCCGGGGGCAGCGGGTACGGCCGCTCCGCTGGGAGCAGCCGCTGCGCCTTGGCGGCGTGCCCGCCCTGGACCAGTGCCGCGGCCTTGCGGACGCGGGGCGTGAGGTCGGTCAGGCCGACGACCCAGTCGTCGGCGAAGGTCCGGATCAGGTGGCGGCCGATGCCGACCTGGATGCTGTAGTGGTTCAGCGCCGCCCCGCGCGGCGAGCGCTCCGGGTCCCACTGGACGTGTACGGCCGCCCCGGCCACCGCCGCCGGGTCGGCGGTCGTCAACACGGCCCGCGCCAACGCCTCCTCCCAGCCCGCCCGCGTCATGCGGACTGCGAGCACCCGCTCCTGTCCGGGCTTGCGGGCCCAGTTGCTGCGGTGCATCAGCCACAGGAACGACGGCTTCACCCACGTCATCCGCCGGAACGAGAACGGCGCGGTGAACCGCCCCGCCCGCAGCGCCGCATCGGCGATGGCGGGCGGGTACGCCTGGTAGACCACGATGGTCTGCGCGTCGAAGTCGGCCCGTATCCGGTACTGCATCCCCACACTCCGCACCCTGCCATCCGCTGCGCGGACAAGGCGAGAGGATTTCCCCTTGCCTCGGTGTACGAGGCCACGACGTGGGTGACGCGGTCACGTAGTCGTGCGGCCGGCGGTTGTGGCGGGGCGTGTACGGCGTGATCCGTTGGTGCCGTGGGCCGAGGAGGGACCGGGCGAAAGCGTCGGCGCGGTGGCAGGAGCCGTTGTCGGGGACGATCCGCTCGATGCGCGTGATACCAGGTGAGTTGCGGTGAACCATCGGTGTCAGCGGGCGTCGGGGCGCATCGCGGCCGCGGTGTCGGTGGTGACAGTGAGCGGGTCGGTGAGCGGTCGGCCCAGCAGTTGGACGAGGTCCGGGGTGGTGTTGCTGAGGAATCCGTGGCGGACACTGGATGCGATCGAGGCGACCATCGGCGGTTGGAACGGCAACAGGGTGTCATCGGCGAGGAGCCGGTCCCGGTATTCGCCGAGCCCGATCGAACGGTGGGTGACTCCGAGGCTTTCGGCGATGTCGGGCGCGGTGATCGGTTCGCCGACCAGGTCGTAGATCTTGCCTGCGTGCGCGGTCGGATAGCCGGCCACGACGGCTGCGGCTGCGGCCAGGTCTGCCCGCGCGACCGCGGAGAGCGCGCCGTCGCCGAACGCTGATTCCAGGCCGTCAGGGGTCCAGATCAGCAGCGTCGCGAAGAGTTCGGCGTAGAGCCCGTTCCGCAGGATCGTCCAGTCGAGGCCGCTGGCCTTGATCAGGTGCTCGGTGGCCCGGTGGGCGAGCGCGAAGCCGAGGTGGTCACCGCCGCCGGTGAGGCTGGTGTAGACCACGTGGGTCACGCCGTCGCGCACCGCGGCGTCAAGAACGGCCTGGTGACGAGCGATGACCTGGTCGTCCTCGGCATACCCCGCCGAGACGAGGACCAGCGTCGAAACGCCCGTGAGGTCGAGAGTTGCAGGGTCGTCGAAGTCGAGGCGCCGCTGCCCTTCGGCGGGCGATCGACTGCCGCCCAAGGCGGGCACCCTGCGCTCGCCCAACTCCTGGAGCGTGAGGGACGCGAGCTGTCCGTTCGCACCGGTGACCATGATCATGGTGGTTCCGTCTCCTACCGTGGTTCTCTTCGGTAACTACGGTGAGGATCTTCAACCGACTGCGGTCGGCTCACAAGGAGGCAGTTTCGTGTCACTGACGCACACCGGTGTAACCCCTGGAACCGCTGGAGCCGCCGAACTTGAGCCGTGCGGACAGCCGGACCACCCCGACTGCGGGATCAGGGACGTCCTCGACCGGGTGGGTGACAAGTGGTCGGTCCTCGTCATCGTCGAACTCGCCCACGGCCCGCGACGCTTTCGGCAGCTCCAGCGCGCCATCGATGGAATCTCCCAGCGCATGCTGACCCTGACGGTGCGCAGGCTGGAGCGGGACGGACTGGTCCTTCGGACCGTCTACCCGACCGTGCCGGCCCAGGTCGACTACCGGCTCACGGAGACCGGCGCGAGCCTCACCCACCTCGTCAAGGCGCTCGCCGACTGGTCACTCGAACACCGCGCAGGCATCGCACGGGCACGCGAGTCCTACGACAGCGACCACCCTGGGAACGAGATCCGATGACCAGCGAAACGTCATCAACTCCCTGACCCGCGCCCCCCTGGGGGGCATGGGTGTACAGGTCAGTCCAGGGGGATGGCCTGGTGTGCGGACACGATCTCGTCGATCCGCCGGGCGAGGTCGAAGTCGGCGGGCGTGAGCCGGTGGCCCGCGTCGTGCGTCGTGATGGAGGCGCGCAGGTGGTCCATGCGGAGGTCGAGGTCCGCGTGGTGTTGGATCCGCCGGGAGCGGTCCGCGATGGTGACGATGGCGGCCACCGCCGCGTGGTAGCGGATCGGGTACGTGCGGACGATCGTCTCCCCCTGCCGCTCCCATCCGGGCAGGGCGGCGATTTCCTGCTCGATCTCCGCGTCCGACAGCACCTTGAACCCGGCCATGTCAGTTCCCCTCGGTCACGGGCGCCGGGATCCCGGCAAGTTCCCGGCCCACGGGGCACCCTGCCACCGCCCCCGCACTCGCGACCGACGGCTGCGCGGGGTCTGAAACCAGCCAGGCACTTTGTCGGCAGGGCTGCATCCCGTTCGGGTCGGCCGCCGCTGAACGGTGCTTTTCCGTTGCGGAGTTCGGCACGATAGGGAGTGATTGCCGGTTCCCGTAACGCCGTTCAGCGGTACCGTCGGGTGTCGAGGTCAGAAGGAGTGTCCAGCATGCCCGAGCAGCACGACACCGTCCCCGAAATCCAGACGTTCGGCCGGCGTGCCAGAGCGGCACGTGACCGCGCCGGGCTGACCCGGGCCGTGGCCGGCGGCCTTGTCGGCCGCTCGGCGGAGTGGGTGAAGGCCATCGAGACGGGCGCCATCGGGATGCCCCGACTCCCCATGCTGATCCGCATGGCAACGGTCTACGAGTGCGACATCGCCGACCTGACCGGCGACGAGCGGATCACCGCGGCCACGTATACGAAGGCGGTGCACGCCTCGCTCCCCGCCGTCAAGCGGGCGTTGACCACGTACCAGCTCACGGCGGGCGAGGACGAGCCGGAGGCCGCCGAGGTGCTGGCCGCCCGGGTGCGGCGGGCCTGGAAGCTGTGGCACGGAGACGGCGACCACCGGAGCCGCGTCGCCGCTCTCCTGCCGGACCTCCTCGCCGACGCGCAGCGCTCGGTGCGCGCCTTGGAGGGGGCCGAGCGCCGGCGGGTCCTCGCCCTACAGGCGCAGGTCTACCACCTCGCACAGCTGTACCTCGCGTTCCAGCCCGAGCCGGAGCTGATCACGATGGCGGGGGACCGCTCGATGAGCGCGGCGCAGGACGCGGACAGCCCCCGTGCCATCGCGGGCGCGGCCTGGTACGTGAACCACATCTACCGCGACGCCGACACCGCCGCCGAGGCGCGGGTCGAGCTGGCCGAGCAGGCGGCCGCACTGCAACGCCGCGACGACCCGGAGGGCCTGGCCCGGTGGGGCCTGCTCCAGCTGGCGGCCGCACTCTCGTACGCCAAAACGGGCCGGGCCGAGCTGGCGTGGCGGTACTGGGACCGCGCGAAGGACGCCGCCCGGCAGCTCGGCGAAGCGTACGTCCACCCGTGGCTGATCTTCGGGCACGGCATCGTGGACGCCTACGCCCTGGACATCCACCTGGGCCTCGTCCAGCCGGGGAAGGCCGTCGAGGCCGCTGCCGCGCTGGACCTGGGTGCGGTGCCGTCCGCGACCCGACGTGCCCGGCACCTCGTCGAGGCTGCACGGGCCTACGGCATGCAGCAGGAGGGCGTCGCCGCGGTGGCCCTGCTCGGCAAGGCCTACCGGACGTCCCCGGAGACCGTCCGGTTCAGCACGCATGCGCGGATGGTGCTGCCGGAGTTCGCGAAGGCAGGGCCACCGACGGTCCGCGAGGACGCACGGGAGCTGACACTGGCCCTGGGCCTCACCGCTTGATCATCCAAGGGGTAGTGGCCCTACCTCCCGGCGAGTGGGTAGCGGCACTACCCTCCGTGGGTCCGACCGGTACCTACCGTCGTCCCACCACCCTTGACGACCATAGGGAGCGCACCACCGTGGAGACCCGCGAGTCCACCGCCGCCTGCCACAAAGCACCGTTGCCCGACGACTTCTGGGACCTGTCCGCCGAGCAGGCGCTCGGGCGGGCGTGTGTCGCCTGTGGGAAGGCGCTCGGGGTGGGCGCCGTCTACCGGGGGCCGGTCCTGGGGCGGGACGGGGGCATGCTGCTCGACGCCGACGTGTACGCCTGCCCGCCCCCGGCGGAGGGGCGGTGACGCCGGCGGGGCGGATCTGCGTCGTCTGCCGGCAGCCGGTCCGGGGGGAGGGGATCCGGATCGTGCGGCATTCGGCGTCGGGGGCGCTGCCGGACTGCTGGGTGCATGCCGGGTGTGAGCGGGGTCCGCTGCGGCCGCTGAGGCCGCGGCCCCGCCGCGGGGCGTAGCCCCGTCCTACGCCGGGAAGCGGTGGTCGACCCAGCGGAAGGTGACCTCGATCAGGGCCGCCGCGGCCGCGGCGATGCCCACCGCCGCCCACGGCATCGTCGTGCCGACCAGCTTCAGCTGGAAGAACTCCTGGAGCCACGGCACCACCAGCACCAGCAGGAACGCCCCGCCCATCGTCCCGACCAGGGCGACCCGCCACCACGTGTACGGGCGGGCGATGATCGCCAGGACCCACATCGAGGTGAGGAACAGCGTGAGCGTCGCGGCGCTCGTCTCGGCCTGGAGCGCCTCCGGGCCGGTGTAGTGGTGGCGGGCGACCAGGTAGGCGGTGAAGGTGGCTGTCGCGGCGACGATCCCGCCGGGGATCGCGTACCGCATCACCCGTTTCACGAAGTGCGGGCGCGCCCGCTCCTTGTTGGGGGCGAGGGCGAGGAAGAACGCCGGGACGCCGATCGTCAGTGTCGACAGGAGGGTGAGGTGGCGCGGCAGGAACGGGTACTCGACCTGCGAGCAGACGACCAGGATCGCCAGCAGTACCGAGTAGACGGTCTTCGTCAGGAAGAGGGTCGCGACGCGGGTGATGTTGCCGATGACGCGGCGGCCCTCGGCGACCACCGACGGGAGGGTCGAGAAGCTGTTGTTCAGCAGGACGATCTGGGCCACGGCCCGGGTCGCCTCGGAGCCGGAGCCCATGCTGACGCCGATGTCGGCGTCCTTGAGGGCGAGCACGTCGTTGACGCCGTCGCCGGTCATGGCGACGGTGTGGCCGCGGGACTGGAGGGCGCCGACCATGTCCCGCTTCTGCTGCGGGGTGACCCGTCCGAAGACGGCGTTCTGGTCGAGGACGCGGGCCATGCCGTCCCGCTCGGCCGGCATGCGGCGGGCGTCGACGGTGTTCTCGGCGCCGGGCAGGCCCAGCTTGCCGGCGACCGCGCCGACGGAGACCGCGTTGTCCCCGGAGATGACCTTGGCGCGGACGTCCTGCTCCTCGAAGTAGCGCAGGGTGTCCGCGGCGTCGGGGCGCAGCCGCTGCTCCAGGACGACGAGGGCGGTGGGGCGGACTCCGGTGGCGACGCGGTCGTCGTCGAGTTCGCGGGCGGCGCGGGCGAGCAGCAGGACGCGCAGGCCCTGTTCGTTGAGGGTGTTGATCTCGTCGAGGGCGGGGTCGCCGGGCGGGAGGAGGACGTCGGGGGCGCCGAGGAGCCAGGTGGAGCTCTCGCCGTCGCCCTCGCTGAAGCAGGCGCCGCTGTACTTGCGGGCGGAGGAGAAGGGCAGGGACTCGGTGCAGCGCCAGTCCGCGCTGTCGGGGTAGGCGTCGATGATCGCCTGGAGGCTGGCGTTGGGCCGCGGGTCGGATTCGCCGAGCGCGCCGAGGACCTTCCTGACGTAGCCGGGGTCGGCGCCGCCGAGGGGGCGGAGCTCGGTGACGTCCATGCCGCCCTCGGTGAGGGTGCCGGTCTTGTCGAGGCATACGACGTCGACGCGGGCGAGGCCCTCGATGGCGGGCAGCTCCTGCACCAGGCACTGCTTGCGGCCCAGCCGGATGACGCCGATCGCGAAGGCGACGGAGGTGAGCAGGACCAGGCCCTCGGGGATCATCGGGACGATGCCGCCGACGGTGCGGGCGATGGAGTCCTTGAGGTTGGTGTCCTTGACGACGAGCTGGCTGACGATGAGCCCGACCGAGGTGGGGATCATCATCCACGTGACGTACTTGAGGATGGTGGAGATGCCGGAGCGCAGCTCGGAGTGGACGAGGGTGAAGCGGGTGGCCTCCTCGGCGAGCTGGGCGGCGTAGGCCTCGCGGCCGACCTTGGTGGCGGTGAAGGCGCCGCCGCCTGCGACGACGAAGGACCCGGACATGACGGGGTCGCCGGGCCGTTTGAGGACGGGGTCGGCCTCGCCGGTGAGGAGGGACTCGTCGATCTCCAGGCCGTCGGCCTCGCCGACGACGCCGTCGACGACGACCTTGTCTCCGGGTCCGAGTTCGATGACGTCGTCGAGGACGATCTCGGAGGTGGACACCTCGGCGGTGCGGCCGTCGCGGCGGACGCTGGGTTTGGCCTCGCCGATGACGGCGAGGCTGTCGAGGGTCTTCTTGGCGCGGAGCTCCTGGACGATGCCGATGCCGGTGTTGGCGAGGATCACGTACCCGAAGAGGCTGTCCTGGACCGGGGCGACGATCAGCATGACGACCCAGAGGACGCCGATGATGGCGTTGAAGCGGGTGAAGACGTTCGCGCGGACGATGTCGGCGGCGGAGCGGGACGAGCGGACGGGCACGTCGTTGACGGCGCCGCGGGCGACGCGCTCGGCGACCTCCGCGGTGGTCAGCCCGGCGGGCCGGAAGCGGGGGGCGGGCGGGCTGACGGGGTGGACGGGGTCGAGTTCGGCCCCGGCGTCGATGCCGCCGCTGTCGGTCCCGGCCCCGGTGCCGGTCCCGGCCCCGGCCCCGGTTGCGGCTCCGCTGCCCCTTCCGGTCCCGGTTGCGGCCCCGCTCCCCGTTCCGGTGCCGCCGCCCGGTTCGGGACCGCCCGATTCGATCTTCGCCCGCTGCGTCATGCTTTCGACGTTAGAGCCGGAACTGCGGCTTCACCCGCCGAGCGGTAGGAAGATCCGACTTCGGGATGAGGGAAATCGTCCTCGGGTCGAAGGAGTACGGGGCTGCGGCCCGCGCGGTGCCCCAGGGGCGGCTCAGGGGCGGCTCAGGCGCCGTCCTGCTGCGCCGCCCGCTCGGCGGCGTGCCGCTTGAGGGCGGCGTCGCGGCCGCGCACGTACCGGATGCCGATGAGGCCGAGGACGCCGCCCGCGGCGCAGCACCACACCCACCACAGCAGGCCGCGGTCGGCGAACCAGCCGTAGAAGGGCAGCTGGAGGACGAAGAGGGCGAACCAGAGGACCGTGCCGCCGGTGACGGTCGCGACGACCGGGCCTTCGAGGGGCTCGGGGGCCTCGTGTTTCGCTGTCCATTTCGCCATGGCCACCAGTCTAGGCCGCGGAATTCGGGGTCTACGCGCGGAGATGGACGCCCTTTCGTTCATGTGTTCATACTGAAACGGTTTGGGCATGGCCCATTTCTCTCGTATGAACCCCCAATGCCCACGCAATGAGGACCGTATGACCACGTCGGCCCCTGCTCCGGCCCCCGCCTCCCCCGCCCGGCCCCCGGCCCCCGAGGCGTCCGGGGTGGACCGCTTCTTCAAGATCTCCGAGCGCGGCTCGACCGTGGCCCGCGAGGTCCGCGGCGGCTTCGCCACCTTCTTCGCGATGGCCTACATCATCGTGCTGAACCCGATCATCCTCGGCAGCGCGAAGGACATGTACGGCAACCAGCTCGACGGCGGCCAGCTCGTGACCGCCACCGTCCTGACGGCGGCCCTCACCACCCTCCTCATGGGCGTCATCGGCAACGTCCCGATCGCGCTCGCCGCCGGCCTCGGTGTCAACACGGTCGTCGCCCTCCAGCTCGCCCCCCGGATGAGCTGGCCCGACGCGATGGGCATGGTCGTCCTCGCCGGCTTCGTCGTCATGCTGCTCGTCGCGACGGGCCTGCGCGAGCGGGTCATGAACGCGGTCCCGCTCGGCCTGCGCAAGGGCATCGCGATCGGCATCGGCCTGTTCATCATGCTGATCGGCCTCGTCGACTCCGGCTTCGTCACCCGCATCCCCGACGCCGCGCACACCACCGTCCCCCTCCAGCTGGGCACGGGCGGCCACCTGCTCGGCTGGCCGGTGCTGGTCTTCGTCGCCGGCGTGCTGCTGACCCTCGCCCTGCTGATCCGCAAGACGCCCGGCGCGATCCTGATCTCCATCGTGGCCATGACCGCCGTCGCGGTCGCCGTCCAGGCCGTCGTGCAGCTTCCGGACTCCGGCTGGGGCCTGACCGTCCCCGAGTGGCCGGGCAGCCCGGTGGCCGCCCCCGACTTCGGGCTCCTCGGCGAGGTCAGCCTCTTCGGCGGCTTCTCCAAGGTGGGCCTGCTGACCGGCTGCCTCTTCGTCTTCACCGTGCTGCTGTCCTGCTTCTTCGACGCGATGGGCACGATCCTCGGCGTCGGCGACGAGGCCAAGCTCATCGAGAAGGACGGCACCTTCCCCGGCATCAACAAGGTCCTGCTGGTCGACGGCCTCGCCGTCGCCTCCGGCGGCGCGACGTCCTCCTCCGCGACCACCTGCTTCGTGGAGTCCACCGCGGGCGTCGGAGAGGGCGCGCGCACCGGCCTGGCCAACGTGGTGACCGGCGGTCTCTTCGCCGCCGCCCTGTTCCTCACCCCGCTCGCCACCATGGTCCCGTCGCAGGCGGCCACGCCGGCCCTCGTCGCCGTCGGCTTCCTGATCCTCGCGGGCTCGGTCAAGGACATCGACTGGAGCGACTTCACCATCGCCGTCCCGGCCTTCCTGGCCATGGTGATGATGCCGTTCACCTACTCGATCACCAACGGCATCGGCATCGGCTTCATCAGCTTCAGCGTGCTGCGGCTGGCGACCGGCCGGGGCCGCGAGGTGCCGGCGGCCATGTACGCCGTCTCGGCGGTGTTCGTCTTCTACTACGCGATGCCGGCCCTCGGCCTGACCTCGTAGCCCCCGGCCGCCTCAGGTGCGGCCGTAGAACTTCTCGGTCTCGTCGACGGCCGCCTTGAAGCGCTCGTCGAAGTCATCGCGGATGAGCGTCCGGACGACATAGTCCTGGACGCTCATTCCGCGTTTGGCGGCATGTCTGCGGAGGCGGTCGAGCAGCTCCCCGTCCATGCGCATGCTGAACACCTGTGTCCCCATGGCGAAAGGGTCACCGCACAGGACGCGCACGCGGGGGGCTTTTCGGCTCACGCTCACCCTTATGAGTGACACCGGGCCGGTCGTCGGCCGGGGCGGGAAACCGATTGGTCTTTAGCGAGAGTAATGAGTTACGCTAAGGACATGCTTGACCTGACCCATGGCGACGACGCCGCCGCCGTGAACGACCTGCGCTCCGCCGTCATGCGGCTGGGCCGCCGCCTGAAGCACCAGCGCGTCGACGAATCGCTGAGCCCGACCGAGATGTCGGTCCTCGGCACCCTCGCCCGGTGCGGCCGGGCCACGCCCGGCGAGCTGGCCCGGCGCGAACACGTACAACCGCCGTCCATGACGCGCATCGTCGCGCTCCTGGAGGCGAAGGGCCTGGTCAAGCTCGAACCGCACCCCGACGACCGCCGCCAGAAGGTGGTCAGCCAGACGGAGGAGGCCGAGGCGATGCTCGAACAGAGCCGCCGCAAGCGCAACGCCTTCCTGGCCGGGCTCGCGGCGGAGCTCACCGAGGACGAATGGGCCCGACTGCGCGCAGCCGCGCCCGTCCTGGAGAAGCTCGCCCACCTGTAGGAACCACACCGGGAGGCGAACGCCTTTGAGTACGGGAAACGGAGCATCCTCCGCACCCGGCCATACACCCACCACTACCCCTCGCGCCGCGGGCCGGAACACGAAGTCCTCGATGTTCCGCTCGCTGAAGATCCGGAACTACCGGCTCTTCGCCACGGGACAGGTCGTGTCCAACACCGGCACCTGGATGCAGCGCATCGCCCAGGACTGGCTGGTGCTGTCCCTGACCGGCTCGGCCTCCGCGGTCGGCATCACCATCGCGCTGCAGTTCCTGCCCATGCTGGTGTTCGGCCTCTACGGCGGCGTCCTCGCCGACCGGCTGCCCAAGCGGCCGCTGATCCTCGCCACGCAGAGCCTGATGGGCCTGACCGGTGTCGCGCTCGCCGCGCTCACCCTCGCCGGGCACGTCCAGGTCTGGCACGTCTACGTCGCCGCACTGCTGATCGGCCTGATCACCGTCGTGGACAACCCCGCCCGGCAGACCTTCGTCTCCGAGATGGTCGGCCCCGACCAGATCGCCAACGCGATCAGCCTGAACTCGGCGAACTTCCAGTCCGCGCGGCTGGTCGGCCCGGCGGTCGCCGGTCTCCTGATCACCGCCGTCGGATCCGGCTGGGCCTTCCTGCTGAACGGACTGTCCTTCGCCGCGCCCGTCGCCGCCCTGCTGCTGATGCGCCCGGCCGAGCTGCACCGCACCGCACCGCAGCCGCGCGCCAAGGGCCAGCTCCGGGAGGGCGTCCGGTACGTCGCCGGGCGGCCCGAGCTGCTCTGGCCGATCGTGCTCGTCGGCTTCGTCGGCACGTTCGGGTTCAACTTCCCGATCTGGCTGACGGCATTCGTCTCCGACGTCTTCCACAAGGACGCCGGCACGTACGGCCTGCTGAACACGCTGCTCGCGGCCGGCTCCCTCGCCGGCGCGCTCCTCGCCGCCAGGCGCGGCACCTCGCGGCTGCGGGTACTGGTCGCCGCGGCGGTGCTGTTCGCCGTCCTGGAGGTCGCGGCCGCCTTCGCGCCGTCGTTCTGGCTGTTCGCGGCGCTGCTCGTCCCGCTCGGCATGTTCGGGCTGACCGTGAACGTCACCGCGAACGCGGGCGTCCAGACGGCCTGCGACCCCGAGATGCGCGGCCGCGTCATGGCCCTGTTCATGATGGTGTTCACCGGCGGCACCCCGATCGGCGCCCCGCTCGTCGGCTGGGTCACCGACACGTACGGGGCCCGCACCGGCATGGCCGCGGGCGGCCTCGTGTCACTGGCCGCGGCCGCCGCGATCGGCGTCGTCCTCTCCCGGGTCGGCAACCTGCGGCTGAGCGTCGGCCGCCGCGGCGTCGTCTTCGTCCCCGCCGGGCCCCGCGGCCACCTCGTCAAGGCGGCCTGAGCCGGCGGCCGCCGGGGCGCGGCCTACGAGGAGGGGCCTACGAGGAGCGGGGGCGCCGACGGAACAGCCGCCGGCCCGCCACGACGAGCAGCGCGCCGACCGCCAGCACCGCCGCACCGCGGCCCACGCCGCCGCCACCGCCCTCCGGGGCGGCGGCCGGCGGCGCGCCCGGCGCGGCCGTCGCCCCCGGCCCGGCCGGCACCCCGGCCGCCGCGGGCTGCACCGGGACGGCCACCACCCGGCTGTTCGCGCCCTCCGCGCCGAACATCAGCGCCGACCCGTCCGCGGTGTACGTCACGGACTCCGCCTGGCCCTGCCACGGCGCGCCCACGGACACGCCCTCCCCCTGCGGCCGGCCGTCCTTCCACGCCCACGTCTTCGCGAAGAAGTAGCCGCGCAGGGTGAGGCTCGCACCGTCCGGGGAGAACGCGCCGTCCGTCACCCAGGGCAGGTCCGCCACCCGCCGGAAGACGTTGGCCCCCGACGCGGACAGCCTCTCGGGGCCCTCGTACAGGCCGCCCTTGTCCTCGCTCTTGCTCGCGATGTACACGCGGCCCGTCACCGGGTGCACCATGAGCGCCTCCGCGTTGCGCGGCCCGTCCGCGTAGCGCACCGTGAACTGCTCGGCCTTCACCGTGGCGTCGCCGAGCTTCGCGGGCTCGGGGAAGCGGTAGATCCAGACGTGGTCCCAGGTGCCGTCCCTGTTGTCGCCGATGTCGCCGACGTACAGCTGCCCGTCGGGGCCGAGCGAGATCGCCTCGACGTCGCGCGGCCGGCCGATGCCGGCCAGGGTCAGCCGGGCCACCGTCCTGCCCGTCGCCGAGTCGACCGCGTACACGTACGGGCCGTCGTCGCTGTCGTTGTGCGTCCAGTACACGCCCGGGTGGGCGCGGCTCGCGGCCAGCCCGCTCGACTCCTTTATCCGCGGGTCCGCGATGGTGAAGCCGGTGGCGGCAGCGGACGGGGCCGGGCTCGCCGCGGCAGCCCCTCCCGCCGCCGCGGCCGGACCGGCCGGCACCGGCACCAGGAAGGCGGCGGCGCAGGCGGCCGCGACGGCGGCCCGCCGGGCCCGCCGGGCGGGCGGGGGCGCGGACACGGGCGGGGGCGGGGGCGGGGACGGCAGCAGGCGCATGTGCCCAAGCCTGCCAGGGGCGCCCCGCGTGTCCGGCATCACAGGGGCGCGCGGCGTGTGATCCGCGATGATGACCGGATGCGTTTCATGTTCGTCGGCGACTCCATGACCATCGGACGCGCCGGCGACTACACCTGGCGCTACCGGATGTGGCAGCACCTGAACGCCTCCTTCGGCGGCCCGTACGCCGTCGTCGGCCCCCGCACGGGCCTCTACGACCCCCGCGACGACGCCCCCACCAGCCACGACTACGCCGACCCCGGCTTCCCCGAGCGGGCCCGCCGCCACCTCGCCGGCTGGGGCGAGGGCTGGCAGCACATGGCGCCCCTCATAGGCGGCGCCGTCGCCGCCGGCCGCGCCGACGTCCTGCTCGTCTCCCTCGGCCTGATCGACCTCGGCTTCTACACCGCCGCCGACGAGACCGCGGCCAACGCCCGCCGCTTCGTCGCCGCCGCACGCGCCGCCCGGCCCCGCATCCGCATGGTGCTGCTGCCGGTCATCCCGAACGTGCGGGCCGAGTCGGACGCGCCGTTCGCCGCCGAGGTCGACCGCTTCAACGAGCTCCTCGCCAAGGCCGTCGCCGACCTGTCGACACCCTCCTCGCCGATCCTGCTGGGGGCGCGCCCCGCCGGGTACGACATCCACCGCGACACCTACGACGGCACCCACCCCAACGCCTCGGGCGAGCACCGCCTGGCCGGCGAGTTCGCCTCGGTCCTCCACCAGGCCTGGGGCATCGGCGCCCCCTACGCCCCCGCCCCGGACCACGCCCGCCCGTAACGCGTCGCCCGGCGGGGCCGCCGCCCTGCCGGAACGGGCGACGGCCGTGCACACGAGGCCCTACCCGGTCACCAGGCGAAGGCCTCCGGGGACGGGCCCGGCCCCGGGAAGATCTCGTCGAGTCCGGCGAGGACCTCCTCGCTGAGCTCCACCTCCAAGGCGCGCAGCGCGCTCGTCAGCTGCCCGGGGGTGCGCGGGCCGACGATCGGACCCGTCACGCCCGGGCGCGTGAGCAGCCACGCGAGGGCCGTCTCGCCCGGCTCCAGGCCGTGCTTGTCGAGCAGGTCCTCATATGCCTGCACCTGCGCCCTCACCGAGCTGTTGGCCAGCGCGTCCGCCGACCGCCCCGACGACCGCCGGCCGCCCTCGGCCTCCTTCTTGACCACCCCGCCCAGCAGGCCGCCGTGCAGCGGGGACCAGGGGATGACCCCGAGGCCGTAGTCCTGGGCCGCCGGGATGACCTCCATCTCCGCGCGGCGCTCGGCGAGGTTGTAGAGGCACTGCTCACTGACCAGGCCGACCATCCCGCGCCGGGCGGCCGTCTCGTTGGCCTGGGCGATCTTGTAGCCGGGGAAGTTCGAGGAACCGGCGTAGAGGATCTTGCCCTGCTGGATCAGCACGTCGACGGCCTGCCAGATCTCCTCGAAGGGGGTCCGGCGGTCGATGTGGTGGAACTGGTACAGGTCGATGTGGTCGGTCTGGAGCCGCTTGAGGCTGGCCTCGACGGCCCGGCGGATGTTCAGCGCCGACAGCCGGTCCTCGTTGGGCCAGCTCTCGCCCTCGCGGGACATGGAGCCGTAGACCTTGGTGGCGAGGACCGTCTTCTCGCGCCGACCGCCACCCTGGGCGAACCAGCTGCCGATGATCTCCTCGGTGCGGCCCTTGTTCTCACCCCACCCGTACACGTTGGCGGTGTCCACGAAGTTCAGACCTGCGTCGAGCGCGGCATCCAGGATGCCGTGGCTGGTCGGTTCGTCTGTCTGCGGGCCGAAGTTCATCGTGCCGAGGACGAGTCGGCTGACCTTGAGTCCGGTGCGTCCGAGCTGCGTGTACTTCATGAGGCACAAGCCAACTGCTTCGAGCCCACTCCAGGCAAGAGCCGATCACTCAGCCGCTCGTTTATGCCACAACGCGCATAGTCGCGTTTCCGCATGGACGGAGCACCGGCGCCGCTCGTACGGTCGTGGCGATCGGCCCGCAGAGGGCTCGCACGAGGGGGTTCAGCATGGCGCGCGCAGAACTCACACGGCTCACCGGCAACACAAACGGCGGTAACTGCGGGCAGGGAGACTGCCCCAACGTCTACCGCACCGCCTCCGGCTCGTTCGTTGTCCAGGGCGACGTCTCCACCGCCTTCACCCCGCCCGCCGGGGAAGGACTCGTGGAGATCCCCGAGGAAGTCCTGAGGGAGGCCGTCCGTGCTCTTGGATGGTGAAGCCTGGGCGGACAGGTTCAAGACGTTCCAGACCGAAGCCTGGCGGCTTGAGACCCTGCCGCAGTACCTCGTACCGCAGGAAGCGGACGAGTTCGCCGCCTTCAAGGCGGGGGCCCGCTTCCCCGGGCCCTACGAGAACGCGTGGACGGCCATGGTCCGCACCCGCAACGTGGGCCGCGTCCACATCGTCACCCGGCCCCTCACGGACTACCTGCGGTTCGAGTTCGAGCGGTACTACCAGCACCAGGCCCCGGCCGGGGAGGACATCCGCATCCTCGACATCACCGACCGGCCGAACCCGCTCCCCGGCGTCCAGGACTTCTGGATGTTCGACCGCTCGACGGTTGTCCTCATGAAGTACGAGGCCGACGGTACGCAGATCGAGCGGGAGCTGTACGAGGGCGACCCCGCCCCGTTCCTCGCATACCAGCGCATCGCCATCGCGGAATCGGTCCCGTTCCTGGAGTACGTGACCGCGTGACGTTCGAGCCCGAGCAGCTCGGCCAGTCCTCACGTTCGTCGTCACCGAGCAGGCGGCCCGCTCACCGTTCGTCTCCCCGGATGCCATGGCAGTACAGCTCAACCGGCTGGCTTCACTGACCCACCTGCCGAACGTGCGCCTCGGCGTGCTCCCGATCGAGACCCGCCTGCCGGGGTGTCCACTGAACACGTTCACCGTGTACGACGAGCGGCTGGCCACGGTGGAGACGACGGCCGGGGTGATGGTGTTCCGCGACCCGAGGGACGTGCGGATGTACCTCGATGAGTTCGCCGACTACGACGAGCACGCCCTCTTCGGCGAAGACGCGCGGGAACGGCTGGCCGAGTGGTCGAGAGCCTTCCGGTCCTGATCTTTAGTCCGGTACGCGACTGAACCTCGCATAGCCCCCGGTCAACGGGCAAGGATGCCGTGCCGTCGGAGAACACACGGGAGGCGTACGAGATGAGCAGCGAGCAGACCACCATGTCGGGACCCGTACACCTGTCCCTTCCGTCTCCACCTCCGGACCCCGTATCGGGTTGCCTTGAGTGCCTCGGCATCGCCGTGACCCGAGCCAACGCCCGGTCGGTCGGCGACCACTCCAAGGCGACGGACGCGAACGTCGTGCTCCGCACGCACCTGCGGGAAGACCATGGGGCCGAGTAATGGCGCGCGCGGTCCTGCGGTTCTTGACGCACCGGATCACGCGGCATCCGGACACGGACGTGACCTACGAGGCGGAGTGCCTGCACTGCAGGTGGAAGGCGGAGCCGTCGACGGACAGTGCGGCGGTCGACGTCGAGTGCATGAGCCACACCGGCCTGAGCAACCACCGCGGCTTCCGGCGGATCTGTACGTCGTTCGCCATGGTGGTGCGGGCCGGGTGAGGCAGTGTTCAGGAACGGCAGGCGCAGGAGCCGCCGGCGGCGGGCTCTACTGTCCGACGGCGGCCGCCACTGCCACGACGAAGAACATCAGCACGAGCACACCGGCCATCACGCGGTTTCGGGTCTTGGGATCCACCCGTCGAGCGTAACGCGGCCGCCGCCGGTCCCCGTACCGAGGGCCGGGCTGCGGCCCCCGCGGCCGGGTGTCAGCCGCCGAGGGGCCAGGCGCCGGCCACCTCGTAGCGGGGCCGCTCGCCGGGGACGCCGCTCACCGGGAGGCTGCTGCGGACCAGGCTGAGCTCGCCGACCTGCCACGGCGTGCCCTCGAAGCCGGCGAGGGCCTCCGCGTACGGGCGCAGGCCGGTGCCGCCGGCGCTGCGGGCGACGGTGAGGTGGGCGGTGTAGCGGCGGTGGCGGTCCATGGGGACGCCCGCCCGGCGGGCCGCCGCGTCCGCCCGCTCGGCGAGCATCCTCATCGCGTCGATGCCGCCGGCGGCGCCCGCCCACAGGGCGCGGTCCCCGAAGCGGCCGAAGCCGTGCAGGCGGAGGGTGAAGGGCTCGGTGCGGTGCGCGGCCCGCTCCAGGCGGGCGTGCAGGTCGGGCAGGAGCGCGTCGCCGACCTCGCCCATGAAGGCGAGCGTGAAGTGCCAGCCGTCCTCACCGGTCCAGCGCAGCCGGTCGTCGCGGACGGGCTCCAGGGCCCGGCGCAGCTCGGCGACGGCTTCCGGGGGCGGCAGCACCGCGGCGAACAGCCTCATGGCGCGAGCGTAGCCCGCGGGTGCGCGCGACGCCTCCCGCCGCAGCACGCGGGTTCGCGTACGGGCGCGCCGTACGGGCCGCCGGGATCCGCGGCCCAACGCCGGGCGCCCGTACGGCGTGTCGGGGCGCGTGCGGGCGAACCGCGCGGCGCAGCGGGCGCGTTGGCGTGCGGGCCGCCAAGGGGGCGGCGGGGCGGCGCCGTTCGAGGTGCTACGAGTGTCCGAGGTCCGCGGCCGGGAGGTCCGTCGACGGCACCGAGCCGGTGTCGGGGGCGGGCCGCAGCGGGAACTCGTCCGACGCCATCGAGTCGAGGACCGGCGGCGCGGGCCGCAGCGGCTTCGGCATGACGGCGGCCTCGGAGTGCCCGCCGCAGCCGTACGAGAGGGAGACCAGGTGGCCGTCGGCGGGCCCGAACTCGTTGGCGCAGACGCCGAAGGCCTGGCCGAGGGAGCCGCCGATGGCGACGAGGAAGCCGCAGGAGACGCAGGACGCGGGGGCGGCCTGCGCCATCGGGGTCTTCGCGCCGTAGGCCTCGTCCCAGCGGTCGGCGGCGGAGTGCAGCCCGTACCGGGACAGGACGCGGGCGCGCCGCATGCCGAGCTCCTCGGCGACCGCGGCGATGGAGCCGCGGACCGGGACGGCGGTGCGGTCGGTGACGTCGGCGTCCTCCGCCTCGACGAGCTCGGCCATCTCCGCGGAGACCGCCGAGTTCGGCGGCGGCGCGTCCTCGCCGGTGAAGCCGGGCTCCAGGCGCAGGTCGTCGGCGTCGGTGGGCAGCAGGTCGCCGGGGCCGAGGTCGCCGGGCCGCAGGCGCTCGCTCCACGGCACCCATTCGGGGGCCAGGAGGGCGTCGGAGCCGGGAAGGAGCACCGTTTCGTCGAGGGTGACGTACTTCGCACGGGAGGCGCGCGCCACGGTGACGGCCCACCGCCATCCGCGGTAGCCGGCGTCCTTGCACTCGAAGAAGTGCGTGACGACGCGGTCGCCCTCCGCGACCATCCCTACGTGCTCGCCCACGACGCCTGGCGCGGCAAGCTCCTCGGCCGCCCCGCGGGCGAGGTCCACCGCCTCGGCGCACAGGCGGTCGGGGGTCCGGCTTCGCGTCGTCGCAGCACTCACAGGTCTCGTTCTCTCCTACGCCGTCTCACGAGTGCGCCGTCCGTCCCGTCGTCCACAACGACCCGTCGGTCCTGTCCGTGCGAGGCGCGGGCGGAGCGGACCAGAGGGCCGCGTCGACGTCCGCACCCGATCGGTCCCGGGCGCACCTACCTGCCATCCATTCTGCGGGATCGCGAAGAGGCGCGCCGCCAAGAGCAACCGCCGGTGGCGCGCTACGCACGCTACCTCCTCCGGAGCCCCTCGCCCACATGCAAGGTCCGATTCGCGGACAAGGCGGCGGCACGGACGCGGCCGGCCCGCGGCCGCGGACGGCCCCCGCGGGGGTGCCGGGGCGCGCCCGGGAGCCCGGGGGCGGCGGGTCGGCGCCGGGCCGGTGGGGCAGTATGTCGGGTGTGGCACCCGTACGGTCGTCGCGCGGCGGCCCGGGACCGGCCAGGCGGGCCGGCCGGGCCGTCGGGCGTGCCCTGCACCTGCCGGTCACCGGTGCGGCGCGCGGGATCCGGCGCGCGACGCACGCGCACGGGGCCGGCGAGTCGGGCCTTGGCAAGCTGATCGAGCTGCACGCCGTGAACGGCGCCGGCGACGTGATGATCACGGTGGCGCTGGCGTCCACGGTGTTCTTCTCCGTTCCCACGGACGAGGCACGCGGCCGGGTCGCCCTGTACCTCGCCATCACGATGGCGCCGTTCACCGTGCTCGCCCCGGTGATCGGCCCGCTGCTGGACCGGCTGCCGCACGGGCGGCGCGCCGCGATGGCCGGGGCGATGCTGGCGCGGGCGCTGCTGGCGCTGACGATGTCCGGGGCGGTCGCCACGGGGGGTATCGAGCTGTACCCGGCGGCGCTGGGCGTGCTCGTCGCGTCGAAGGCGTACGGGGTGGTGCGCAGCGCGGTGGTGCCGCGGCTGCTTCCGGCCGGGTTCTCCCTGGTGAAGGCGAACTCGCGGGTGACGCTCGCGGGCCTGCTGGCCACGGGCGCAGCCGCGCCGGTCGCGGCGGGACTGCACACGATCGGGCCGCCGTGGCCGCTGTACGGGGCGTGCGTGATCTTCGTGGGGGGCACGGTCGCGGCGTTCCGCCTGCCGCACAAGGTGGACGAGGCCAAGGGCGAGCGGCGGGTGGTGCTGTCGACGCACGAGCCGCGCTCGCGGCGGCCGGGCCTGCGCACGGTCAGCAGCTCGGTGCTGTGCGGGCTGCTGGCGAACGCGGCGATGCGCGCCCTGTCGGGTTTCCTGATCTTCTTCCTGGCGTTCCTGCTGCGGGAGCACCCGCTGTCCGGGCAGAGCGCGGCGGTGTCGCTGGGCATCGTCGGCGTGGCGGCGGGCCTCGGCAACGCGTCGGGGACGGCGGTCGGGGCGTGGCTGCGGGCGCGGGCCCCGGAGGCGATCATCGCGGCGGTGCTGTCGCTGGCGCTGGGGGTGGCGGTGCTGGCCGCGGTGTTCTTCAGCGGGCTGTTCGTGGCCGTGCTGGGGGCGACGGCCGGGTTCTGCCAGGCGCTGGCGAAGCTGTCGCTGGACGCCACCATCCAGCGGGACGTCCCGGAGTCGGTGCGGACCTCCGCGTTCGCCCGGTCGGAGACGCTGCTGCAGGTGGCGTGGGTGCTGGGCGGCGCGATCGGGATCGCGCTGCCGCTGAACGGGGTGCTGGGCATGTCGGTGGCCGCGGCGATCGTCGCCGCGGGCACCGCGTCGGCCGTACGGGGCCTGCTGTCGGCGCCCCGCCCCGACCGTCCGGGCGCCGCCCGGACGCGCGCCGCGTGACGCCGTCCGGGCGGCCGTGTGCGGCGGCCGGGCGGCGGGCGGGCCTCAGGCGGGCGGACGGTCGGCGCCGGACCGGTCGGGGCGGCGGGCGGCCGGCAGGGGGCGGCGGCTGCGGCGGGCGGGGGACGCGGCGCGGCGGCACGCCGCAGGTCGGCGGGACCCCGTGCGGCGGCGGGGGCGACCGGCCCGATAGCCTTCGGCTCATGACCGCACCGCTTATCTCGGGTAAGGGCCGCCGCAGCGTCGCGGCTCTCGGAGCCGTGTCCGCCGGCCTCCTCCTCCTTTCGGCCTGCGACAAGCCGACGCCGCTCGCGACCGTGACGGTCGGCACGTCGTCGGTGTCCTCCGAGGCCGCCTGCACGGACTCCAAGGAACTCTCCATGGAGAAGGTCCAGGAGTGCCTCACCGACATCCGTGACGCCAAGACCATCGACTACGGCCGCGGCGACACGCTGCGGCTGGGCGTCGAGCCCGAGGTCGTCGAGGACGGCAACCGGTGGCAGGCGGTCCTGGACGGCCAGCCGATCACCGAGCCGTCGTCGAACACCTACCGCAGCTTCCCCGGCGCCGACATCTTCGCCACCGGCGGCCAGGGCGAGGCCCCGTCCTCCAAGAAGCTGAACATCGTCCAGGTCAGCGCGGAGGGCAAGCCGCTCGCCGTCTGGGCCTTCAACGTCAAGCTGAAGTAACCGCGCAGGCGACGGTGCGCGCGCTCATCGTGACCGCGGTGGCGGCGGAGGCGGACTCCGTCGCCGCCGGGCTCACCCCTCATCCGGATCCGGCGGTGCCGGAGCCGCGCACCCTGCCGGGCGGCTACGCCGTCCTGCGCCGCGACCTGCCGGGGCTCGCCGCCGACGTGCTCGCCGGGGGCGTCGGCCCGGCCGCCGCGGCGGCCGCGACGGCGACGGCCCTCGCGCTCGGCGACTACGGGCTCGTCGTCTCCGCCGGGATCGGCGGGGGCTTCCAGCCTGCCGCCCCGCCCGGCAGCCTCGTCGTCGCCGACGCGATCGTCGCCGCCGACCTCGGGGCCGACACCGCGGACGGCTTCGTCCCCGTCCAGGAGCTCGGCTTCGGGCGGAGCGTGCACCTGCCGCCCGCCGAGCTCGCCGCGCACGCCGGGGAGGCCGCGGGGGCGCTGCTCGCACCCGTCCTGACCGTCTCCACCGTCACCGGCACCGCCGAGCGGGCCGCCGCCCTCGCCGCCCGGCACCCGTCGGCCGGCGCCGAGGCCATGGAGGGCTTCGGGGTCGCCGAGGCGGCCGCGGCGCACGGGCTGCCGGTCCTGGAAGTCCGCGGCATCTCGAACGCCGTCGGCCCGCGGGACCGCGACGCCTGGCGGATCGGGGACGCGCTCGCCGCCCTCACCGCGGGATTCCGCGCGCTGGGGCCCGTACTCGTCCACTGGGGAGAGCAGCATGAGCACCGCCGTGAGCACCGCAGCCGACCGTGACCCGGGCGCCGCGCTGAGGATCGCCTACTCGCCGTGCCCGAACGACACGTTCGTCTTCGACGCGTGGGCGCACGGCCGGGTGCCGGGCGCGCCCGCCCTCGACGTCACCTTCGCCGACATCGACCTCACCAACGGCATGGCCGAGCGCGGCGAGCTGGACGTGCTGAAGGTGTCGTACGCCGTCCTGCCGTGGGTGCTCGGCGAGTACGCGCTGCTGCCGTGCGGCGGCGCGCTCGGCCGGGGCTGCGGGCCGCTGGTGCTGGCCCGCGAGCCGGGCCTGGACCTCGCGGGGCGGACGGTCGCGGTGCCGAGCGAGCGCTCCACGGCCTACCTGCTGTTCCGGCTGTGGGCGGCGGACGTGCTGCCCGGCGGGGTCGGCGAGGTGGTCGTGCTGCCGTTCCACGAGATCATGCCGGCGGTGCGCGACGGCCGGGTCGACGCGGGGCTCGTCATCCACGAGGCCCGGTTCACGTACCGGGACTACGGGCTGCACTGCCTCGCCGACATGGGCGAGCACTGGGAGACCACCACCGGCCTGCCGATCCCGCTCGGCGCGATCATCGCCAGGCGCTCGCTGGGGCCCGAGACCCTGCGCGCGCTGGCGGAGTCCGCGCGGACCTCGGTGCGGATGGCGTGGGACGACCCGGAGGCCTCCCGGCCGTACGTGCGCGCGCACGCGCAGGAGCTGGACCCGGCCGTCGCCGACCAGCACATCGGGCTGTACGTGAACGAGTTCACCGCCGACCTCGGCGAGGACGGGTACGCGGCGGTCCGCGGACTGCTGACGCGGGCGGCGGCGGAGGGGCTGGTCCCGGCGGTGGCGCCGGACGCGCTGGCCTTCCCGTAGGGCCTGTATTGAGTTGCCCCGTGGAGCAAGGAGCGGCGTTCGGTGCGTGCCCTCGGCGCGCGGGACGAATGTCCTCGTAGCTCCGCTACGAGGACATTCGGCTCGTGCGCCGAGGGTGCGTGCCGGGCGTCGCGACGCCCCGGGGCAACTCGATACAGGCCCTAGTGCTGTGGCCGGCCCCGTGCCCGCCCGTACCGACGCCGGTGCCCCGCCGCTCGCGAGGAGCGGCGGGGCACCGGGGCGGGCGGGCGGCGGCCGGCGCGGGGCTGCCGGCGGCGGCTCAGACGTCCAGCTGGTCGGCGACCGCGCGGAGCAGGCCCGCGATCTTCGTGCCGTGGACCTTGTCGGGGTAGCGGCCGCGCTCCAGCATCGGCGTGATGTTCTCCAGCAGCGTCGTGAGGTCCTGCACGATCGACGCCAGCTCGTCCGGCTTGCGCCGCTGGGCGGCCGCCACCGACGGCGCCGGGTCCAGCACCGTCACGGACAGCGCCTGGTCGCCGCGCTGGCCCGCGACGACGCCGAACTCGACCCGCTGGCCCGGCTTGAGGGCGTCGACCCCGGCCGGGAGTACCGAGGAGTGCACGAAGACGTCGCCGCCGTCGTCTCGGGAGAGAAAGCCGAAGCCCTTCTCACTGTTGAACCACTTGACCTTGCCGGTGGGCACGTCCGTCCTCTGTCCTTGTGCTCGTCGGGTCCGGTGGGCCGCCGCGGCGGCTCCGGATAACAGCGCAGCGGGCCATGGGTGACCCGCCGACTCCAGGCTAGTGGGCGTTGAGCAGGTGACAAGACGTTCCCCGGACCTTCACCGGCTCCACGGCTGTCGGCCGCTCAGGCCAGGGAACTACCCTGGTGGGGTGACTGTTACTCCTCACCCTGACGAACCGCGGCCCGGCGACGGCCTCGTGAAGGCCGGCGGCGTCGTGTTCATCGCGGGCGCCCTGGCCACGCTGGCCACGATGGCCCCGCTGTTCCTGGACATCGACCCGTTCCCGCCGTACGCCTGGGCGGTCTGCATGCTGATGGGCGTCGGCTTCGCGATCTCCGCCGCCGGGGTCCTGCGGTCGGCGGGGGCCCAGCGCCGGGCCGCCCGCGCGGCCGTCGGGACGGACGGGCAGGCGTAGCCGGGGCGCCGGACCCGGACCGGGACCGAAGGGTCCGGGGCGGGGCCGGACGGAGGGGCCGTCGAGGGGCCGTCAGGGGTTCCGGACGCGCGCGAATCCGGCCAGCCAGGCCGGCAGGGCCGTCAGGTCGGGCAGGACGACGTCCGCCCCCGCCTCCCGCAGCTCCCGCTCCGGGCACGGCCCCGTCGCCACCGCGACCGACACCGCACCGGCCGCCCGCGCCCCGCGGACGTCTCCGACGTGGTCGCCGACGTACACCTGCGCCCCGTGCTCGCGCAGCGCCACCGCCTTCGCCTCGGCCCACAGCCAGCCGACGACCGCGTCCGGGCGGATGCCCAGGTGGTCCAGGTGGAGGCGGGCGTTCGGCTCGTGCTTGGCCGTGACGACGACGGTGCGGCCCCCGAGCTCCCGCACCGCCTCCACCGCCTCCCGGGCCCCGGGCAGGGCGCGCGTCGGCTCGATCGCGTAGGCGGGGTAGATCTCCCGGTAGCGGTCCGCGACGGCCTCGACCTCGCCCGGCGGGAACCAGTGCGCCAGCTCCTCTGCGAGCGGCGGCCCCAGCCGGGAGACCGCGGCGTCGGCGTCTATGTACGTACCCGTCTCCGCCGACAGCGCCAGGTAGGCGGCCCTGATGCCGGGCCGCGAGTCGATGAGGGTCATGTCGAGGTCGAACCCGACCGTGAGGGGTGCGGGCGCGCCGGCGTCGGCGGGCCCGGCGGGGGCGGCGGTCGTCTCGGAGCTCATGCGGGCCATTGTGCCGAAGGGGGCGCGGGTGCCGACCGGGGCGCGGGCATCCGCAGGAGCAGGAGCGCTCGGGGGCGTGCCGTCAGCGGCGGCGGGAGCGCCACAGGAGGTAGGCCGCCGAGGCGAGGGCGGCCGTCCTGGCCAGCCAGGGCCACATGTCCTGGAACACCGCGCCCAGGCTGCCGTCGGCCAGGGGTGCACCCCACCGGCCGTCCAGGCGGCCCCACAGCCACACCACCGCCCCCGCGAACACCGCGCCCGGCACCCCGAAGACGACCGCCTTGCGCTCCGCCGGCCCGAGGACGCGCGAGGCGTACGCCAGCAGCCAGCCCCCGGCCAGCAGCAGCCAGGACCCCGCGGCCGCGCCGGCGGCGAGGACGGCCGCGGCGAGCAGCAGGAACGCGTGCGGCTTCGGGCGCGGCGCCGCCGCGGCGGGGGCGGCGGCGGGGGCGGCCGGAGCCGCGGGGGCGGCGGCGGCCTTGCGGGCGCGGCGGCGTTCGCGGAGGTGCCGCAGGAGGGTCTGCTTCTCCTTCTGCTCCTGCTCCCGCTGCGGCGCATCCTTCGCCGCGGCCGGGCCCGCGCCGTCCCGGTCCTCCGGCCGGGAGAACAGCTCCGGGATCTCGATCCCGCCGGCGAATCCCTCCACCTGCGGTCCCGTCCCGTACGGACCCGGCGCGACCCGCCACCAGTCGGGCTCCGCACCGTCGTCCGACCCGAGTTCGGCCAGCCCCGCCAGGTGCGGCGGCGCCGGAGCCTGCGGCGCGGGCGGCGCGGGCGGCGCGGGCTTGGGCCGCAGTCGGCGGGCCGGGCGGGCCGGGCGGTCAGGGCCCCGCTGGGCGGGCACGGACGCCGCGGCCTCCTCCGGGTCCGCGGCCGGGCCGGCGCCGGGGCCGGCGCCGTCGACGACCTCCTCCGGGGAGCCGAGCCGCTCCAGGATGCGCCGCACCGCGGCCGGCGTCTCCGGCTCGTACCTGGCCCGCCGCCGGTCGATCTCGTCCCGCAGCCCGGCCACCAGCCGCATCCGGTCGCCCGACGGCAGCTGCCGCTGCTGCGCCAAGTCCCCGACCCTGCTCAGGTATTCGTAGACGAGGTGGTCGCTCTCGATCCCCATGCCCGCATCCTCCCCGGCGCCCTCACCGCAATGTAGCGCGTGCGCCCGTGGAGCCCGCGACGGCGCAGCGGATACCGTTGGCCGGATGGGGACCGGCCGATGCGACCAGGAGGCGACCGTGCCTGAACCGAGCAGCACCGCAGCGAACGGCGCCCCGCGCTCCCTCGCCGAGGCGCTGCGCGCCCGCGACGACGCGGGGCTGGCGGCCCTGCTGCACGCCCGCCCGGACCTCCTCAGCCCCGTCCCGGGCGACGTGACGCAGCTCGCCACCCGGGCCGGCACCCGCGCATCGGTAGTGCGCGCCCTGGACCGGCTGGACCGGTTCGCGCTGCAGACCGCGGAGGCCCTCGCCGTCGCCCCGGACCCCTGCCCGTACGGGGTGCTGGAATCCCTCCTCGCCGGGACCGGCGAGGCCGCCACCGACAACGGCACCCGCACCGCGCTCCCCCGCGCCCTCGCGACCCTGCGCGACCAGGCCCTCGTCTGGGGCGGCGACGACCGGCTGCGCCTGGTCCGCACCGCCCGCGAGCTCCTCGCCCCCTCCGCCTCCCGCCCCTCCCCCACCGGTCTCGGCCCGACCGTCGCCGAGGCCACCGCCGGGATGTCGCCGACCCGGATCCAGGAGATCGTCGCGGCGGCCGGGCTTCCCGCCACCCACGACCCGGTGTCGGCGGTCGCCGCACTGACCGGCCTGTTCACCGACCCGGAGCGGATGGCTGCGCTGCTGGACCAGGCGCCGCCGGAGGCCCGCCACGTGCTGGACCGGCTCGTGTGGGGGCCGCCGTACGGGGAGGTCACCGCGAACCCGGCGCCGCCCGTGCGCTGGCTGCGCGACCGCGGCCTGCTGCTGCCCGCGACGACGCGGACCGTGGTACTGCCCCGCGAGGTCGCCCTCCACCTGCGCGGCGGCCTCGCGCACCGCACCCCGGAGCCGGCCGCGCCCCGGGTGGCGGTGCGGCACGAGCACCGTCCGCAGCTCGTGGACGCGGGCGCCGCCGGGCAGGCCCTGGCCGCACTCGCGACCGTCGAGGAGCTGGTGAAGTCCTGGGAGCACTCCGGCCCGCCCGTGCTGCGCGCCGGCGGGCTGTCCGTACGCGACCTGAAGCGCACGGCGGCCGCCCTCGACGCGGACGAGCCGACCGCCGCGTTCTGGATCGAACTCGCCTACGCCGCCGGGCTCCTGGCCGCCGACGGCGAGGTCGACGAGCGGTACGGGCCCACCCCCGCCTTCGACGGCTGGCGCGAACTGCCGCCCGCCGAACGGTGGTCGGCCCTCGCCGGGGCGTGGCTGCCCGCCACCCGCACCGCCGGCGCCGTCGGCGAGCAGGACCCCAAGGGCCGCACCCTCGCCGCCCTCGGCCCCGGCCTCGACCGGTCCGCCGCCCCCGAGGTCCGCCGGCGCGTCCTCGAACTCCTCGCCGCACTCCCCGAAGGCGCCTCCCCCGACCCGCAGTCCCTCCTCGACCGGCTCTCCTGGGAGCGGCCCGTCCGCGGGACCAGCGAGCTGCGGGCCCGCCTCGCCGGCCAGACCCTCACCGAGGCCGAACTCCTCGGCGTCACCGGCCGCGGGGCGCTCTCCGCGCCCGGCCGGGCCCTGCTGGAGCACCGCGACCCGGCGCAGCCGCTGGCGCCACTGCTGCCCGAGCCCGTCGACCGCATCCTGCTCCAGGCCGACCTGACGGCGGTCGCGCCCGGCCCGCTGGCCCGGCCGCTCGCGGACGTGCTGGCCGTCCTCGCCGACGTGGAGTCCAAGGGCGGGGCGACCGTCTACCGGTTCACGCCCGGCTCGGTACGCCGCGCCCTCGACGGCGGGCACACCGCCTCCGACCTGCACGCCTTCCTCGCCGAGCACAGCGCCACCCCGGTTCCGCAACCGCTGTCGTACCTGGTCGACGACGTGGCCCGGCGCCACGGCCGGCTGCGGGTCGGCGCCGCCTCCTCGTACGTCCGCTGCGACGACGACGCCCTGCTCGGCGAGATCCTCGCCGACAAGCGGTCCGCGCCGCTGGGCCTGCGCCGCCTCGCGCCGACCGTGCTCGCCGCGCAGGCCGATCCGGTGGCGCTGCTCGACGGGCTGCGGGCCATGGGCTACGCCCCGGCCGCCGAATCGCACACCGGCGACGTGCTGGTGGCGCGGGCCGACGCCCGCCGCACGCCGGCGCGCGCCAGGCCCGTCCCCGTACCGGAGGGGCCGCCGCTGCCGGACGAGACCCTGCTGGCCGCGGCCGTACGGGCCATCCGCGCCGGGGACCTCGCGGCGACGGCCGTGCGCAAGGAGCCGGCGGCGGCCGCGGCCGGCGGGGGCGGGGGCGCCGGGGCCGCCGCTTCCGGGGAGCTGCCGCGCACCAGCGCCGCGGAGACCCTCGCCACCGTGCAGGCGGCCGCCCTGACCGGGTCGGTCGTGTGGATCGGGTACGTGAACGCGGAAGGAGCGGCGAGCCAGCGCGTCATCGCGCCGGTGCGGGTGGAGGGCGGCTTCGTCACCGGCTACGACCACACCGCAGACGAGGTCCGCACCTTCGCCCTGCACCGCATCACCGGGGTCGCCGAACTCGCCGACGACCAGGTCTGAGGGCACGTCAGCCGGGCGGGACCGGGGACCCGGGGGCCCGCGGCGGGCGCGAAAACCGGTGGCCGACCCGGGCCGGCGCCGCGCAGGCTGTCCCCATGCACGACACCGCAGGCCCGGCAGGGACCCCTGCCGCCGGCCCCGTCCCGCACCGGCAGATCCGCGCCGCCCACACCGCCGGCACCGTCACCGTCTACCAGGCGTACGCGCCCTCCCTCGGGCTGCCCGCGGCCCGCGACGGCCGCTTCCCGCCGGCCTGGAAGCGCGAGCGGATGACCTGGATCAAGCCGTCGTTCCTGTGGATGATGTACCGCTGCGGCTGGGCGGCCAAGACCGACCAGGAGACCGTCCTCGCCGTCGAGATCACCCGCGAGGGAATCGACGGCGCGCTGCGCCGGGCCTGCCTCTCGCACTACGAGCCCGGCACCCACCCCGACCGCGAGGCATGGCGGGAAGCGCTGCGCGCCTCGCCCGTCCGCGTCCAGTGGGACCCCGAGCGCGACCTGCTCCTGAACCCGCTGCCCCACCGCTCGCTCCAGCTGGGGCTGTCCGGGCCCGCCTCGCGCGCGTACGCCGACGAGTGGACCGTCTCGATCCGCGACGTCACGCCGCTGGCCGCGGAGATCCGGGCGCTCGTACGGGCCGGCGACTTGCCCGCGGCGCGGGCGCTGCTGCCCGTCGAGACGCCGTATCCGGCGGGGCCGCTGGAGCACCTGGGCGCGTAGGGCGACACCCCGCCGAAAAGCGGACTGGCTCATACCGTTCTTGCAGGTCAGAGGCGGTGTGCGCTACCTCGGCCGCTGTTGCACAGCAGTGACAAACGGGCTATTGGAGAGATGATCCACACCGTGTGAAGATCGGTACGTCGCAACGGCGGCCGCCGCAGAGGCAGGCCCGGCCGGGAGCGGCTTCCCGCGCCCCGCCCCGCCCTTCGCACGTCCGCCGCACCTCGGCATGCCCGCCCCCGTCCGATTCCCCGGGAAGATCCGCCATGTCCGCTCGCACCGCCGTCCGCCGCCCCGCCCTCGCCGCGGCCGCCGCCGCACTCGTCGCCGCCGTCGCCGGCACCGCGCTGATGCAGCCGGCCGCGTACGCCGTCCCGGCCGAGAACGGCAAAGCCCTGAAGATCACGCTGGGCGCGCCCGTCCCGAACGCCCCGCTGACCCGCGGCGGCGCGGCGAGCACCTTCGAGCTGACGGTGACCAACCCCTCGGCCAAGGCCGCGTCCTTCCACCCGTGGATCCACGGCCTGCCCGCCGGCCCCAGCCGGCTCCGGGCGCAGGACGTGGCCTTCAAGGTCGAGGCGGTCGACGCCCCGGCAACGGACGCGGCCGTCGGACAGCAGGACGGCGGCTGGCAGGGCCTGTTCCACCCGCAGGGCAAGAAGGTCGGCGACGGCTTCGAGGTGCCCGCGAACGGCAAGCTCAGCTGGAAGGTCACCGTCGGACTCGGCAAGGACTACCCGACCAACAACGGCGACCTCACGCTGGAGGCCTCCTCGTACGCCGGCGAGCTGGCAGCCGGCGGCGACGCCTCCCTTACCTTCACGACGGACCCGGCGATCAAGGCCGGAAAGTTCACCACCACGTTCGACCCGGTCACCGCCTGCGAGGGCAGCACGGGCACCGACTGCCGCGAGCTGAACCTGAAGTACCGCGCCGACGGTGAAGGCACCTTCGACACCGAACTGGCGACGCTGCTGAGGATCGGCGGCCCGAAGCCCGCCGACACCGACGGACTGGAGGTGCGGGCCCGGGTGGACGGCACGTGGCGGCAGTTGAAGGGCGAGAGCGGCAACTTCGAGCTGCCCCGCACCGCCAAGGGCTTCGGCGCGGCCTCCGGTGAGCGCTCCGTCCTCCTCCAGGTCAAGCTCGGCCCCAAGGCGAAGCCGGCGCAGCGCACCGAGTTCGACGTGGCCGCCGAGTTCGGGCACGCCGAGGGCAACCAGGTGCCGTTCGCCTCCGCCGTCACCAAGATCCAGCTGGCGCCGGCCGCCACGGCCTCGCCGTCGCCCTCGCCCTCGCCGACCCCGAAGCCGAGCACGTCCGCGTCCGCCTCCCCATCTCCGAGCCCGTCCACCACCGCGACCGCGACGGCCGTCACCACCACGACGACCACCACGGGTGGCACCTCCGGATCCCTCGCCGCCACCGGCGCCGACTCCCGCACCGGCCTGTTCGCCGCGCTCTCCGCGGCGCTGATCGCCGCCGGCGGGGCCGCGGCCTGGCTCGGCGCCCGCCGCCGCGAGGCCACCCAGTCCTGACCCGCCACCCCACCGACCGCCAACCCACCAACCCAACCCAACCCACCCGACCCGACCCGACCCGACCCGGCTCGACACCCCTGGCCGCACACCCCTGACACCCCGCGGCACCCCGCAGGGCCCGGCACCCGCGCGTGCCGGGCCCTGCGGCGTTCACCGGGCGGCGTACACGATCCGCTGCGGCTCGAACGGCCACACCTCCGCGAGCCACCGGGACACCGCCTCGTACAGCGGCCGGTCCAGCGCGGCCCGGTCGGCCCGCACCCAGGAGCTGACGTGCACCCGGTCCGGGTCCTTCCGGCCCGGATAGACGTAGACGCAGCCGACGACGTCATCGCCGTCCAGGACGCTGTACGTGAACCCGGTCCGGGCCGCGAAGTCCCGTGCGTGCCGCGCCAGATCGGCCAGGTTCCGCTCGGCGGACACGGCCTCCGGCGGCGGCCAGGCGCCGTCCCCGAACCCGGGCGTGGCGCGCACGTGCGCGATGCTCCCGCTCCAGGCCGCGAGGTCCCGCTCGTTGTGCTGCTCGCCGAGCGGCTCCAGCCGGAACCCGTCGCCGACCAGCTCCACCGGCACCTCGAACCCGTCCGGCACGAAGAAATCGTGATCACTCATGCGCCGACCCTAGGCACCACCCCGCCCGGACCCGCCACCGAATTCCAGCACCCCGGGCCGCGCCGCGATGCGGCAGACTGGAGGTTTGGCCGTCCGCAAACGGGGGGTCACTCTGCCGGAAGGACTCACGCCAGGTGAATGGGCCTCTTATCGTCCAAAGTGACAAGACACTCCTGCTTGAGGTCGACCACGAGCTCGCCGGGGCCGCGCGCCGCGCCATCGCCCCGTTCGCCGAACTCGAGCGGGCCCCCGAGCACATCCACACCTACCGGATCACGCCGCTGGGCCTGTGGAACGCGCGGGCCGCCGGGCATGACGCCGAGCAGGTCGTCGACGCGCTCGTCGAGTTCTCCCGCTACCCCGTCCCGCACGCCCTCCTCGTCGACGTCGCCGAGACCATGGCGCGCTACGGCCGCCTCACCCTGTCCAAGCACCCCGTGCACGGGCTGGTGCTCACCACCACCGACCGGCCCGTGCTGGAGGAGATCCTGCGGTCCAAGCGCGTGGCCCCGCTGGTCGGCGCCCGCATCGACCCCGACACCGTCGCCGTGCACCCCTCCGAGCGCGGGCAGATCAAGCAGACGCTGCTCAAGCTCGGCTGGCCCGCCGAGGACCTCGCCGGCTACGTCGACGGCGAGGCGCACCCGATCGAGCTGGAGGAGGACGGCTGGGCGCTGCGCCCCTACCAGCAGCAGGCCGTCGAGGGGTTCTGGCACGGCGGCTCCGGTGTCGTCGTCCTGCCGTGCGGCGCCGGCAAGACGCTGGTCGGTGCGGGGGCGATGGCCAAGGCCAAGGCGACGACGCTGATCCTGGTCACCAACACCGTCTCGGCCCGCCAGTGGAAGCACGAGCTGGTCCGGCGCACCTCGCTCGGCGAGGACGAGATCGGCGAGTACTCCGGCACCCGCAAGGAGATCCGGCCGGTCACCATCGCCACCTACCAGGTCCTGACGACCAAGCGGAAGGGCGTCTACCCGCACCTGGAGCTGTTCGACTCCCGGGACTGGGGCCTGATCCTCTACGACGAGGTGCACCTGCTGCCCGCGCCGGTGTTCAAGTTCACCGCCGACCTCCAGGCCCGCCGCCGGCTCGGCCTGACCGCCACGCTCGTCCGCGAGGACGGCCGCGAGTCGGACGTGTTCTCGCTGATCGGGCCCAAGCGGTTCGACGCCCCGTGGAAGGAGATCGAGGCGCAGGGCTACATCGCCCCCGCCGACTGCGTCGAGGTCCGGGTGAACCTGACCGAATCGGAGCGGCTCGCCTACGCGACCGCCGAGACGGAGGAGAAGTACCGCTTCTGCGCGACGACGGCGACGAAGCGGAAGGTCACCGAGGCGCTGGTGCGCAAGCACCGCGGCGAGCAGACCCTCGTCATCGGGCAGTACATCGACCAGCTCGACGAGCTCGGCGAACACCTCGACGCGCCCGTCATCAAGGGCGAGACCTCCAACGCGCAGCGGGAGAAGCTGTTCGACGCGTTCCGCGAGGGCGAGATCAGCGTCCTGGTGGTGTCGAAGGTCGCGAACTTCTCCATCGACCTGCCCGAGGCGACCGTCGCCATCCAGGTGTCGGGAACGTTCGGCTCCCGGCAGGAGGAGGCACAGCGCCTCGGCCGGGTGCTGCGGCCGAAGGCGGACGGGCACGAGGCCCGCTTCTACTCGGTCGTGGCACGCGACACGATCGACCAGGACTTCGCCGCGCACCGGCAGCGCTTCCTGGCCGAGCAGGGCTACGCCTACCGCATCATGGACGCCGACGACCTGCTGACGGAGGGCTGACCCGCCCCTCGCCCGGGCACACCGGCCGCCGGCCGGGCGCGTGGTCCCGCCCTGCCCGCGCCGGCATCGGGCACGCGCCCGGACCGCCGAGCGACCCGCCCCGCCGGGGCGGCCGCCGCTACCGGGCCGGCTGCCCCCACCGCTGGCCGCGGCAGGTGGGCCGGGACACCCCGGCGCTCCCGACCGGCCCGGTCAGGCCGACTCCCGCCGGCCCGGCCCCGCCGAGCGGCCGGGAGCCACCCTGCCGGGGCGCGCCCTGGCGGGGCATGCCGGCGCGGGGCATGCCGGCGACGGGCAGGCCGGCGCGGGCTGCGCAGGCCAGGGCCGGGACGGCCCACACCCACAGCTGCGGCCAGTACGGCAGCAGGTCCGGGCCGGCCGCGGCGAGACGGGCCCAGAACGCAGCGGACTCCGCGGGCAGGACGAGCAGCCCGAGCAGCGCCGTCCCGGCGAAGGCCGCGAGCGCGGTCAGCCCGGCCCTGACCCGCCCGGTCAGCAGCAGGTACGGGACGAACACCGCCGGCGCCAGGGTGATCCCGGCGGCGGTGCCGACGCCGAAGCCCTTGCCGAGCGCGCCGCCCGGCCGGCCGAGGTCCCACAGGACCAGGCAGGCCAGCGCCAGGTTGACCTGGCCGGGCAGCAGGCTCTGGAACAGGGGCTCCACCCACAGCCCGGCGGTCGTCGCGGCGAGCACGCCGGCCGGCCCGGGCCGCAGTCCTGCGAGGCGGCACGACAGCAGCACGAGCAGGGCGAGCAGGCCCGCGTTGCCGAGGACGAGGACGGCCTTGAGGATGCCGGTCGGCAGCCAGGCCGCCGGGGTGAACATGATCGCGGCGAACGGTGGATAGGCGGCGGGCGGGCGCCACTCGGCGGCGGACGGTCCGTCGGCGAGACCGGCGACGAGCACGTCCGCGGCGGGGACCCGCAGCAGGACGCACAGGACGCCGAGGGCGAGGAGCGAAGCCGTGACCAGCACGCCGGCCAGGGGTGCCGGCGCGGGGCGGGAAGGGGCGCGGGGGGTCACGCGCGTGACCCTAGTGGATCAACGCGGGAGGCCCGCCGGAATCCGGCCGTCGGCGACGCCCGGGCAGGCAAGCCGGGGAGGCGGGGCAGACCGCCGGAAGGCGGGGGCGGGGGGCCGCCGGGGTCAGCGGCGGGCCACGCCCGCGTCCTCGGCGAACTCGCCCATGACGACGACGCTCACCGCAGCGGCGGCGAACACCTTCACGGCGCGCAGCGCGTTGCCTATGAGGTGGCGGTGGGGGCCGGAAGTGGCTGCGGTGGCGCCGCTCGGGCGGCCCCCGTGGACCGGGGAGAAGGTTGCGGTGCTCATGTCTCCATGGTGCGTTCCCCAGGGCCGGGCGCGCATCGCTCCCGGGTCTGAACCGCACGGGCTGCGGCCTCCTCCTGACGTCCCATGCCGGACCGCGGCCCCCACCCGCAGGTCTGACACTCCGAGGTAGGGGACCCGTACGGGGGAGCGCCCCGCCGGCCCGCCCGGACGGAGAATTCCGTTCGCGCGGGTGCGGGGCGCTGACTACAATCGCCGCTTCCGCCGCCTCCCGCAGCCCCGCCGGGGAGAGCGCCCGCCGCACGGAAACCGGCGGGCACCCTGCGTCGCACGCCGACGCATCCGAACCCCAGACGAGCAGCTGGAGGCCCTGCCGTGCCCGCGCACGCCCCCGAGTCCGCCGCCCCCGCCACCGACGCCGCCGACGCGCCCGACGCGCCCGAGGTGCCCGACGCGCCCGAGGTGCCCGACGCGCCCGACGCGCCCGACGCCGTGAACCCCCTGGCCCGCGAACAGGCGCACCTCGCCGCCTCCCGCGCCGCCCTGCGCGCCATGCGCGCCGACGTGGAGGCCCTCGACATCCGCGACGTCACCGCGAACTGGGTCAACGCACTCGTCCTCCAGGCGCAGATCGACGACCGCATCAAGGCGCTCGCCGACCTCGCGCACACCCCGCTCTTCTTCGGCCGCCTCGACTACCTGCACGCGCCCGGCGCGGACCTGGCCGAGGGCGGGGAGGGCGAGCAGTTCTACATCGGCCGCCGCCACGTCCACGACACCGAGGGCGACCCCATGGTGATCGACTGGCGCGCGCCGGTCTCCCAGCCGTTCTACCGGGCGTCCAAGGCCGACCCGCAGGACGTCGCCCTGCGCCGCCGCTTCGGCTACACGGGCGGCGAGCTGACCGCGTACGAGGACGAGCACCTGTCGGACCCGGCCGAGGCGGCGACCGTCAGCCGCCTGCTCCAGCAGGAGATCGAGCGGCCCCGCGTCGGGCCGATGCGCGACATCGTCGCCACGATCCAGCCGGAGCAGGACAGGCTGGTCCGCTCCGGGCTGGCGGGATCCGTGTGCGTCCAGGGCGGGCCGGGCACCGGCAAGACCGCCGTCGGCCTGCACCGCGTCGCCTACCTGCTGTACGCGCACCGGGAGCGGCTCGCCCGCACCGGCACCCTCGTCGTCGGCCCGAACCGCTCCTTCCTGCAGTACATCGAGCAGGTCCTGCCGGCGCTCGGCGAGCTGGAGGTCAGGCAGGCCACCGTCGACGACCTGGTGGCCCGCGACGGCCTGGAGGTGCGCGGCGCCGACGCGGCGGCGACGGCCGTCGTCAAGGGCGACGCCCGGATGGCCGAGGTGCTGCGGCGGGCGGTCCGCTCGCACGTGTCCGAGCCGGCCGAGCCGCTGGTCGTCGTCCGCGGCTCGCGCCGGTGGCGGGTGCCGGCGTACGAACTCCAGGAGATCGTCTCCGAGCTCCTCGCCCGGGACATGCGCTACGGGGCCGCCCGCGACGCGCTGCCGCAGCGGATCGCGCACACGGTGCTCGTGCGGATGGAGCAGGCGGGCGAGGCGCCCGACGACCGCGTCCAGGACGCGGTGGCCCGCAATCCGGCGGTGAAGGCGGCCGTCAAGGCGGTCTGGCCGGCGGTCGACCCGGCGAAGCTGGTGCTGCGGCTGCTGTCCGACGCCGGGTTCCTCGCCGCGCACGCGGACGGGCTCCTCACCGCGGACGAGCAGCGGCTGCTGCTGTGGGAGAAGCCGCCGCGCAGCGTCCGGTCGGCGAAATGGTCTCCGGCGGACCTGGTACTGATCGACGAGGCAGCCGACCTGGTGGAGCGGACCCCGTCGCTCGGCCACGTCGTCCTCGACGAGGCGCAGGACCTGTCGCCCATGCAGTACCGGGCGGTCGGCCGGCGCTGCACGACGGGCTCGGCGACCGTCCTGGGCGACCTGGCGCAGGGCACCACGCCGTGGGCGACCCGCGGCTGGGCGGAGGCGCTGGCCCACCTGGGCAAGCCGGACGCGCAGGTGGAGGAGCTGACGGCGGGCTTCCGCGTGCCGCGGGAGGTCATCGCGTACGCGTCGCGGCTGCTGCCGTCGATCTCGCCGGGGCTGGCGCCGGTCTCGTCGGTGCGCGAGACGCCCGGCTCGCTGGTGGTGGCGCAGGCCGGCGACCCGGAGCGGCAGACGGCCGAGGTGCTGGCCGCCTGCCGCGCGTCGCTGGAACGGGAGGGTTCGATCGGCCTGATCGCGGCCGACGCCCGGATCCCCGAGCTGGCGGAGGCGCTGGCGGCGGCCGGGATGGAGTGGCTGTCCCCGGGCCAGGAGACGACGGCGCAGTCACGGCTGACGCTCGTCCCGGCGTCGCTGGCGAAGGGCCTGGAGTACGACTACGTCGTACTGGACGAGCCGGCCGCGGTGGTCGCGGGCGAGCCCGACGAGCGGACGGGCCTGCGCCGCCTGTACGTCTGCCTCACCCGGGCCGTGTCGGGCCTGACCGCTGTCCACTCCCTGCCCCTGCCGGCCGCGCTGGACGGCTGATCCCCGCGGCGGCTCCCCAGCCGGCCGCCGCGGCGGACGCCTTACGCCAGGGCCGTGCGCCAGGCCTCGACGGCGGCCGGGGAGACGGGTCCGCCCCAGCCGTCCGGCCGGGCCGCGCCGCCGATGTGGAAGGCGTCGACCCCGGCCGCGCGCAGTCCCTCCAGATGCTCCAGGCGCAGGCCGCCGCCGACCATCAGCCGGGCCCCGTACCCCGGCTCGCCGCTGCGCCCGGCCTCTGCGGCGAGGACCGCCAGGCCGTCGTCGACGCCGTCCGCGGATCCCGCGGTCAGGTACGTGTCCAGCCCGGCCACGTCCGCGAGCGCCTTCCGCGCCTGCTCCCGGTCGGCGGCCCGGTCGATCGCCCGGTGGAACGTCCACGGGCAGCCGTCCAGCTCGGCGACGACCGCCTCGACGGCGGCGAGGTCGGGGCTGCCGTCCGGGCTCAGGAACCCGAGGACGAACTCCCCCGCCCCTTCGGCGCGCAGCGCCCGCGCCTGCGCGCCGAGACGCTCCAGGTCCTCCGCGGAGCCGGCGGAGAAGCCGTCGGCGGACCGGAGCATCACGCGCAGGGGGATGTCGACGGCGGCCCTGATCCGCGCGAACGTCTCGCGCGCGGGGGTGAGCCCGTCGGCGGCGATGTCGCTGACCAGTTCCAGCCGGTCCGCCCCACCGGCCTGGGCCGCGACCGCGTCCTCCGCGTCGAGGGCGATCACCTCCAGGACTGCACGGTTGCTCATTGGGCCCACTCCTCGGGAAAACTGTTGATGGGAAAAATAGGTCTAGTCCAATATCAAGGGTACGGGGCGCCCCCACCCATCACCAGCACCTTCACGCCACCGCCCACAATGTCCGCATGGACTCAGACACGGCACCGGATGCCGCACCGGACACCGCGCAGGGCACGGCACCGGGCACGGCACAGCACCCCGCGCCGGACGCGGCCGCCGCCCGACTCCGCTCCCGCTGGCTCGCCACCGCCGCAGCCGCCGGCGCCCCCGCGGACCGCGACCCCGGCCCCTACGCCGACCGCCTCCTCGCCGCCTGGGCGGAGCCCCAGCGGCGCTACCACACCACCGCCCACCTGGCCGACGTCCTCGCCCGGATCGACGTACTCGCCGCGCACGCCGCCGACCGGGCCGCCGTCGAGCTCGCCGCCTGGTTCCACGACGCCGTCTACCGGCCCGACCGATCCGAGAACGAGGAGCGCAGCGCCGCCCTCGCCGAACGCGCCCTCCGCGAACTCGGCATCCCCGAGGACCGCACCGCCGAGGCGGCCCGCCTGGTCCGGCTCACCACCACCCACGACCCCGCTCCCGGCGACACCAACGGCGAGGTCCTCTGCGACGCCGACCTGGCCGTCCTCGCCGGCGCCCCCGACGCCTACGCCGCGTACGCCGCCGCCGTGCGCGCCGAGTACGGCTTCGTCCCCGACGGCGCCTTCCGCACCGGCCGCGCCGCCGTCCTGCGGCAGCTGCTCGACCTGCCCCGCCTCTTCCGCACCCCGTACGGGGCCGCGCGCTGGGAGGCACCGGCCCGCCGCAACCTCGCCGCCGAGCTGGCGTCGCTGACCGGGCAGGCCTAACAGGCCGAACAGGCCGGGCCCACCGGCTGACCGCCCGCGGGCCCGGGAATGCGATCACGCCCGCTCCGGTTCGTGAAAGGCATGCCCGAAGCCCAGCGAGACACCCGCCCCACCGCTCCGACCCCCGCCCCGCCCGCCGCCGACGCGCCCGCCCCCACCCGGATGCCCGTCGCCGTCCACGTCCTCGGACTCGCCGTCTTCGCCCTCGGCACCAGCGAGTTCATGCTCTCCGGACTGCTGCCGCCCGTAGCCGAGGACATGGGCGTCAGCATCCCGCAGGCCGGCCTGCTGATCTCCGCCTTCGCCATCGGCATGGTCGTCGGCGCGCCGCTGCTCGCGGTGGCCACGCTCCGCCTGCCGCGCCGCACCACCCTCATCGCGCTCATCAGCGTCTTCGGGCTGGGCCAGGTCGCGGGCGCGCTCGCGCCCTCGTACGCGCTGCTGTTCGCCTCCCGCATCGTCTCCGCGCTCGCCTGCGCCGGGTTCTGGGCCGTCGGCGCGGCCGTGGCCATCGCGATGGTCCGGCAGGACCAGCGGGCCCGCGCCATGGCCGTCATGATCGGCGGCCTGTCCGTCGCCAACGTCCTCGGCGTGCCCGCAGGCGCCTTCCTCGGCGAGCACCTCGGCTGGCGCTCCGCCTTCTGGGCGGTCGGCGCCGCCTCCGCGGTCGCCCTCGCCGGCATCCTCGCCCTCGTCCCCCGCATCCCGCTCCCCGCCGAGCGGCCCGTCCTGCGGCGGGAGCTGGGGATCTACCGCGACCGCCAGGTGTGGCTGTCCGTCGGCGTCACCGCGCTCGCCGCAGGCGGCGTCTTCTGCGCCTTCAGCTACCTCTCGCCGCTGCTCACCGACGTGGCCGGACTGGACTCGGCATGGGTGCCGTGGGTGCTCGGCCTGTTCGGTCTGGGGGCGCTCGCCGGCACCGCCGTCGGCGGCCGCTTCGCCGACGCCCACCTCTTCGGGATCATGCTGTGGGGCATCACCGCCAGCACCGCGCTCCTGGTCGCGCTGGCCCTGCTCGCGTCCTCGGCCGCGGCAGCCGTGGCGCTGTCCTTCCTGATCGGCTTCTCGACGTTCCTGACCGCCCCCGCCCTCAACGCCCGCATGTTCAACGTGGCCGGCGCCGCCCCGACCCTGGCCGGCGCCACCACGACCGCCGCGTTCAACCTCGGCAACACGGGCGGCCCCTGGCTCGGCGGCACCGTCATCGACGCCGGGCTGGGCTTCACCGCCACCGCGTGGGCGGGCGCGGCGATGACCGTCACCGCGATCGCCCTCGGCCTGACCGCCCTCCGCCTGGACCGCCGCTCCCGCCGCGCCCGTACGACGCGCATCGTCGCCTCGTCCGCCGGCGCTGCCGCCGGGACCCGCTCCCCGGACCGGCCGACGGCGGACTGCACCTGACCCGCGGCCGCTACGGGTACCGGAACCCCTGGGAGCGGCCGGTCACCGTCGGGTTGGTCGGGCTCGGCGCGGGTTCGCCCTTGGGGGTGACGTACATGTGGACTTCGTACCACCCCGGCGCCAGCGCGATCCCGACCTGCTCCTGCACTTCGGTCCCCGTCACCACCCGCAGCGTCCTCTGCGTCATGGCGCCGGCGGGGAACAGGTGCCGGGGGTCGTCCTTCCGGGTCAGCCACAGGTAGACGGTCGCCTCGGTCGGCTTCGCCGCCCCGAGAGAGGCCACCATGGTGACCCGGCCGCCGTCGAGGACGTAGCAGGGGCTCGCCACGACCCCCGGCACGGTGGCGATGGGCTGCGTCGACGCACACCCCCGCTTCGGCGCACCGGCCGCCTGCACCGACGGGGTCGGCGCGGCGGAGGGCGACGGCCCGGCCGGCTGAGCCGCCGGGCTGCCGGACGGCGACGGGCTCGGCGAGGCAGAGGGGGACGGCGAGGCCGACGGGGACGCCGCCCCCGGATGCGCGTCCCCACGGGTCGCCGCCGTCCGGTCCGGGCCGTCCTGCCCGCGCGACATCACGCCGTACACCGTCCCGCCCGCGGCAACCGCCACCACGGTCGCGACCGCGACCCCGACCAGCACGCGGCCCCCCTGCCGGCGGGGGGCGCGCGTCTCCGGCGCGCTCGCGGCAGTCGGCGCGGGCCCGCCCGGCGGCCGCAGCGCAACCACCTTGCCGCGCCCTCCGGGGGCGAGGAGCTCCATCGTCACCGGGGTCTGCAGGGCGCTGCCGTCGGGGCCGGACCCGTCGAAGTGCTCCTCCAGGTGCGTGGAAAGCGCCGCGAGGTCCGGGGCAAGGCCCGGGGAATGCTCTTCCAGCCAGTTCATGGCCGCGTCCGAGAAGGCGCCCGTGCTGCGGGCCGCGTCCTGCAACGCCGCCTGTCCGGTAGCGGCGGCGAGGAGCAGGAACTGGTCGACAGCCTGTCTCGGACCGGCGGGGAAGGCCGCGACCGCGGGCCCGGACGGGCCGCTGTTGGACTCCCGGAAGGTGGCGCAGGCGTCGACGAGGAAGACCTGCTGCGGGAACTGCACCACATCGGGCCGGGTCAGGTACTCGCGTAGTTGGTGCAGGTCGATGCACCGCTGGTCGGCGTCATGCGCGTCCGGGCAGAACAGCAGCCGCCGGTCGCCGTGGTCGAGCACTCCGTGTCCGCCCCAGTACACGTACAGCAGGTCGCCCTCGGGTGCCTCTGACCGCGGTCGGAAGCCGTCCATGATGTGGTCGCGGGAGACGACGAACCGCACGTCGATGCCCAGCGCGTGGGCCTCCGCGTTGAACGCGGCCTGCGCCGCGGGAACGGGCGCCAGCATCAGGGTGATGTTCTCCGCGGGCACTCCCCGCCGGCGCAGCCAGCGCGCGAACCGCATCGCGTCGGCGGCGGCGCCCGGAAGGTCCCAGTCTCGATTGGGAACCCGCCCGAAGTGCTCGATGCCGACGACGACGGCGTGCACCCGCGCCGGTTCGGCGGCGCTCAGCTCAGCCATGTGCCGACTTCGTCCCACAGCTGGGGGTTGGACCAGTACGACGTGTGGGCCCGAATCAGGGGCTGTCGGTTGTCGACCCGCCGGTCGACCGCCCGGCCGGGAAACACCTTCGCCGCCTGGTAGGACAGCGGGTCGCGCTCGTCGTAGACGTTCAGCCACTTCCCCGGGAAGTGCTCGGGCAGCGTCTGCGGGTGCTCCAGCGAGACCAGCGCCCCGATCTCGTAGAAGTACGGGGCCTGCGAACCGACGGTGATCAACTGGTCGACCCGGTCGACCGCATCCAGGACCATCAGGTCGACACACGCCACCCCGCCGAGGCTGTGGGCGATCACGGTGACCGCGTCCCCGGGTGTGTTCTCGATCGTCCGCTTGATCTGGTCCCGGATGCCCTGGCCCCGGGCCTGATAGCGCAGGATGTCGCCGATGAAGGGCAGGCCCACGTCGCCCCACGCGCCCCGCCGGCTTCGCAGCAGCCGGTCGGCCGCCAGCATGCCCACCTGCGCTGCCCGCCCCTTCAGGGACCGGCCCTCGGACCGGAGGTCGGCGCCGAGCGTGGCCAGCAGGGAGTCGCGCACCGAACCGGACAGCTCGACGCCCCGCTCGGACGCGCACGCCCACGTGAAGGCGACGACCGCGCGGGCGACGGCGCGGCGGTGCTCGAACCCGTTGGCGTCGACGGTGGCCGCGGCGTCACGCAGCTCCGGGGCACGGACCACCGCGCGCAAGGCCTCGGCGAGGTCCTCCGCCACACCCCGCTCCTCGAACGAGGCGAGCACCTCCGGGGCCGGCACGTAGCCGGTGATCTGTTCGAGAAAGCGTCGGGAGGGCGGCACGCCCCGGCTCATCCCGGACACCGCGGGCGGTTGCAGGCCGAGCAGCCGGAGCTCGTACCAGGGGTCCGCGTACAGGACATCCCAGACGGCGATCTCACCGTCGTCCTCCCGCGTGCCGCCGCGCGACCGCCGGTAGCCGGGGACGGAGTCGCCGCCGAGCGCCATGGCCGCGCCCTGCTCGCGGCCCCAGAAGCAGCCGCGGACCTCCAGGCCGGGCCGGATCCGGTCGAGACCGTCCCGGACGGCGGCCAGGCTCGCGGTGTACGAGGCCTCCCGCACTCCCGTTCCGTGTACGAACAGCACTGACCGATCCACGATCCCCCTCAGGCGGCGCGACGGGACGAACAGGCGGTCATCCTAATGCAGCAACTACCGCACTTTTTAGGCCATGTGACGACGCGTCATGTCGCCACGGGAGGGTGCGGGGCGGGCCCCGGGCGGCCCGGTCACGCCGACGGCCGGCGCTTCGGCCGGCGCAGGCCTGCCGCGGTCAGCCGGCGCACCAGCTCCTTGCTGCCGACCTCCACCGCGCCCGCCGCGACCGCGTCCGCGTACCGGAACTCCGGCAGGTCGTAGTGGTCGCCGTCGAACGCCTTCGGCGGACACCCGATCGACGCGGCGAAGGCGTGCAGCTCCTCGTACGAGACGTCGCTGACCAGGTGCGACCACATGCGGCCGTGGCCCGGCCAGGTCGGCGGGTCGATGTAGAGCGTCACCGGCGGCTCACAGGCCGGCGCCGAAGACCGGGCCGAGCGCGCCCACGGAGGCGACCTTCACCCCCGCCTTCGCACACACCCAGTGCGGGTCCGGGCCCAACTCCGGTTCGACGTCGAGCGCGTGCGGGTCGCCGTGCGAGCAGACCGGGCACAGCGGCCAGCGCCCGTACTTCTCCAGCAGGGCGTCCTGGACGTCCTGCGCGACGAGCCCCGCGAGGTAGTCGACCCCCTCCGGCCACTGCTCCACCCACCACCGGCGGTGCGTGACGGAGTCCTCGACGAGGGAGACGACGTCCGCGTCGGCGACCTGCCCCGCGACGAGGTCGGCGATGACGAGCGCGCGGGCTGCGTGCAGCGCCTGCTCCAGGGGTGTGGCGTGGTCCATGGGGCCATTGTGGACCCGTACGGGCCCTGCGGCGAAGGCCTGCCGTCCTGCATTCCGCAGGTCACGCGCCCCGGAACCGCCGGGGAGCCTTATGGCGTATTGACCCGGTTCGGGTCCCGAACCTAGCTTTCCGGCATGCGCGAGGACGCGGAGGGAGCCCTCAGCCTTGCCCGCCCCGACGGCGACCGCGGCCCGGCGGCGCCGCCCCGCACGCCCTCCGCACCGGCCGCGCGCAGGCCCCCTCCGGACACCCCCCACGCCGCACACCGCACACGGCCCCTGCCGCTGCCCGCCGTCGTCACCGCCCGCCGTCGTGGCCGCCCGCGCCGTGGCCGCCCGCCCGCCGCCCACCGTCAGGAGCCCCGCACGTGACCGCCGACGCCGCGCTGCGCGCCCAGCTCGACACCCTCACCACCGAGGCCTTCCGGCCCGACCTCGCCGAGATCGACCGGCTCGACACCCTCGCCCTCGCCCGCCTCATGAACGCCGAGGACGCCGGCGTCCCCGCCGCCGTCGCCGCCGAGCTGCCCGCCATCGCCGCCGCCGTCGACGCGATCGCCGCCCGCATGGCCCGCGGCGGCCGCCTCGTCTACGCGGGCGCCGGCACCGCCGGCCGGATGGGCGTCCTCGACGCCAGCGAGTGCCCGCCCACGTTCAGCACCGGCCCCGGGCAGGTCGTCGGCCTGATCGCGGGCGGACCCTCCGCCATGGTGGAGGCCGTCGAGGGCGCCGAGGACTCCCCCGAGCTGGCCGCCGCCGACCTCGCCGCCCTGCAGCTCACCGCCGAGGACAGCGTCGTCGGGATCTCCGCCTCCGGCCGCACCCCGTACGCGCTCGGCGCCGTCGCGTACGCCCGCGCGCGCGGCGCGCTCACCGTCGGCCTGTCCTGCAACGCCGACTCCGCGCTCGCCGCGGCCGCCGAGCACGGCATCGAGGTCGTCGTCGGCCCGGAACTGCTCACCGGGTCCACCCGCCTGAAGGCCGGCACCGCGCAGAAGCTCGTCCTCAACCTCATCTCGACGATCACGATGATCCGGCTGGGCAAGACGTACGGGAACCTGATGGTCGACCTGCGGGCCTCCAACGAGAAGCTGCGCGCACGCTCCCGCCGCATCGTCGCCCTCGCCACCGGCGCCGGCGACGAAGAGGTCGAGGGCGCGCTGGCCGCCGCGGGCGGCGAGGTGAAGGCCGCGATCCTCGTCCTCCTCGCCGGCGTCGACGGCCCGACCGCCTCCGCCCTGCTCGCCGCCTCGCACGGCCACCTCCGCGCGGCCCTCGCCCGTGCAGCGGCACCCGGCGCCCCCGACCCGACGGCCGGCACCGCCGCGCCCGCCCCCTGACCGGCCACTCTCCCCCCAACCCGCCCCCGACACAAGGCGATCACCCCATGCCCTCAGACAAGCACCGCGACACGGCCGCCGCGATCCTCCCCCTGGTCGGCGGCCCGGACAACGTCACCTCGATCGCGCACTGCATGACGCGGCTGCGCATCGGGCTGCGCGACCGCTCGCTCGTCGACGACGCCGCGCTGCGGGAGCTGCCGGGCGTGCTGGGCCTCGTCGAGGACGACACGTACCAGATCGTCCTCGGGCCCGGCGCCGTCGCACGCGTCACCCCCGCGTTCGAGGCCCTCGTCGCCGCCGCCCGCCAGGACTCCCCCGCCGCACCGGCCGCGGCCCCCGCCGCCCCCGTCACCGCCGACGGGCTCGCCGCCCGCGGCGCCGCCCTGCGCGCCGACCGCAAGGCCCGCAACGCCACCCCCGTCAAGCTGGCGCTGCGCCGCATCGCGAACATCTTCGTCCCGCTCATCCCCGCCCTCATCGGCTGCGGCATCATCGCCGGCCTGAACGGCCTCCTCGCCAACGCGGGCCTGCTGCCCACCCTCGTCCCCGCGCTCGCCGCCATCGCCTCCGGCTTCCTGTCCCTCATCGCCGTGTTCGTCGGCTACAACACCGCCAAGGAGTTCGGCGGCACCCCCGTCCTCGGCGGGGCGGTCGCCGCGATCATCGTCTTCCCGGGCGTGGCGAAGATCGACGCCTTCGGCCAGCACCTCACCCCCGGCCAGGGCGGCGTCCTCGGCGCGCTCGCCGCCGCGCTGCTCGCCGTCTGCGTGGAGAAGTGGTGCCGCACCTGGGTGCCCGAGGCCCTCGACAACCTCGTCACCCCGACCGTCACCGTCCTGACGGCCGGCCTCGCCACCCTCTTCGGCCTGATGTTCCTCGCCGGCGAGATCGCCGCCGCCATCGGAGCGTTCGCCGGCTGGCTCCTGCACGCCGGCGGCGCCCTCGCCGGGCTCGTCCTCGGCGGCCTCTTCCTGCCGCTCGTCATGCTCGGCCTGCACCAGGCCCTCATCCCCATCCACACCACCCTCATCGAGCAGAGCGGCTACACGGTCCTGCTGCCGATCCTCGCCATGGCCGGCGCCGGACAGGTGGGCGCCGCACTCGCCGTCTACTGCCGGCTGCCCCGCAACCGCTCCCTGCGCACCGTCATCAAGTCCGCGCTCCCCGCCGGCTTCCTCGGCGTCGGCGAGCCCCTCATCTACGGGGTGTCCCTGCCGCTCGGCCGGCCCTTCGTCACCGCCTGCGCGGGCGGCGCCGCGGGCGGCGCGTTCGTCGGCCTGTTCAACCAGCTGGGCAGCGTCTTCGGCTCGACCGCCATCGGCCCGTCCGGGTGGGCGCTGTTCCCGCTGCTGGACGGGCACTCCGGCATGGGCACGACCGCCGCGATCTACGCGGGCGGGCTCGCCGTCGGCTACCTCGTGGGCTTCGCCGCCACCTGGTTCTTCGGCTTCACCGACCGCATGCTGGCGGACCTGAACACCGACGGGGGAAAGGATCCGGCCACCGCCCCACCGGCCAACACGCCCGCTATGGCGTAAATGTGGATCCGGAGGCCAGACTTCCCGCATGCAGCTCCCCCCCGAAGCCGTTGCAGCCGCCGCCGTCGTCGAGGTCGTCCGTCTCCCCGCCCGCCCCGAACGCTACGGCCGGCCCATGTCCGGTCCCGTGGTCAGCCGGTGGACCGGCCGGCAGGCCGCCGACTCCCTCGACCTGATCTCGTCCATGCCGCCCGGGGAAGCCCGCCTGTGCTTCGCCCCCGGCTGGGGCCTGCGCGCCTTCGGCGCCGACCAGGGCCTCCTCTTCGAGCTGGTCTTCTGCTTCAGCTGCCACCACCGCTGGCTGTGGGGCCCGGCCGTGCCGGAGGAGCTCGCCTTCGACACCATCTCCGGCAACACCGCCGAGGCCGACGCGCTGCTCGCACACTTCCGCGAGGCCGCCTGACGGACCGTACGGGCGCCCCGTACGGCCGCCTGCGACAGCGGCGGCCGCGAGGAGGGACCGGGAGGAGGGGCCGGGAGGAGGGACCGCGCCCAGCCGACCGGAGCGGGCGGTACGAACGCACCGCGCCGGCTGCCCGAACGGCCCGGCCCCGGCGACCGCCCGTACGGCCGGACCGGCCGACCGACCGGCAGAAACCGGCCAATCCCGCCACCGGGCACACCTCGCCACCGCGCCGAGCAGCCGCCCGCGGCGCGAAGCACCCGGCCCACCGGATCGCGGGCCGGCGTGAACCGGGAAAGCCGGACCGGAGTCGGCTCCCTCTGATCGCGTTCACCAGTTCGGGCGAATGAAGCGCTGTTCGCGTCGGCGTGCCGTCATGCGCCAACAGCGTATTCAGCATCCGCACCCGAACGGAGCCGCGCATGACGCTTCAGTCGATCCGCCGGTGGACTCACGGGGCACCATGGTGTCGAGGAGGCAACGCCATGACCCCCAGCTTTGCCGAGCACCCGCAGATGTCGGTCGAGGAGTTCGAGCAGATCGCTCGTGCGGCACCCGAGACGGTGACCCTTGAGTTCATTCAGGGAAAGCTTGAGGTCAAGCCCGTGCCCGACGGCGACCACGACGAGATCATCATGTGGGTGCTCCGGCAGTGCATGCAGCAACGGCCGGAACTCGCGCTCTACCCGGAGCGCGGACTGCAGGTCGAGAAGTACCGTGCCGGACGGGCTCGGGTGGACGGGGCGCTGGCACCCGTCGGAGCCTTTGCCGGGGCCGGGGAGTGGGCCGATACGGCGCACGTGCTCATGGTGCTGGAGGTGACCTCGCACGACAAGGACACCGAGGCGCTGAAGGACTTCGTGCGCTGAGCGGCGGCGGTCCGGCCCGTTGCCCCGCCGCTCCCGGCGGTCCCGGCGGGGCGGCGGGCCGGGCGGGTCAGAGGCCGGACGCGAAGAGCAGCTCGTTCGGGCTGCCCGTGCTGACGCGGGTCAGGACGCCCTTCGTCGCGTTCTGCTTCAGGTAGGTGTAGATCTGCGCCGGCGTCTCCGTCGGGTGGGCCTGCCGGTGCAGCACGGCGATCCCCGCGACGTGCGGCGACGCCATCGACGTGCCGTTCAGGGCGACCGTGCCGCCGCCGAGGCGCGCCGACACCACGTCCTGCCCGGGCGCGTACAGGTTCACGCACGGCCCGTAGTTCGAGAAGTCCGTCTCCTGGTCGTACGCGTTGGACGCGCCGACCGTCAGGACGCGGGCCGCCGACGCCGGCGACACGTTGCACGCGTCGCGCGCCTCGTTCCCGGCCGCGACGACCGGCAGGACGCCGGCATCCGACAGCGCCGTCGCGGCCGCGTTGACGGTGGTCGAGCGGTCGCCCCCGAGGGAGGCGTTCGCGACGGCCGGCTGGCGGGCGTTCTTCGCGACCCAGTCGAAGCCCGCGATGATCCCCGACCAGGCGCCCCGCCCGTCGCAGCCCAGCACCCGCACCGACACCAGGTTCGCCTTCGTCGCCACCCCGTACGTCTTCCCGGCGACCGTGCCCGCGACGTGCGTGCCGTGCCCGTTGCAGTCCAGGCCCTGCCGGCCGTCGCCCATCGCGTCGAAGCCGAACACGGCGCGACCGCCGAACTCGGTGTGCTGGTAGTCGATGCCGGAGTCGATGATGTACGCCGTCACCCCGGCGCCGCTGCCCGTCGGCGTGTACGTACCGTCGAGCGGCAGGCTCCGCTGGTCGATCCGGTCCAGGCCCCACGCCGCGGCCGGGGCCCGCAGCGCCGGACCCGCCGCCGGCTGAAGCGGCGCCGACACCTCCGCGTCCTCCTCCACCGACTTCACGCCCGGCGCCAGGCGGACCGCGGCCAGCTGGCTCGTCGTCATCGCCACCGCGAAGCCGTTCACGGCCTTGCTGTACACGAAGGACGGCTTCAGCTTGAGCTGCTCGGCCAGCTTCGCCCCGTCCACCCCCGCGTCGAGGGTGACGATGTACTTGCCGGGGATCGCGTTCTCCGCGGTCAGCAGCGGGACCGGCGTCGGCTCCGGGGTGCTCGCGGACGCCGGGCCGGCGAGGGCGGCGGGGGCCAGGGTGAGGGCGAGGGCGGTCGCCAGACCGGTGAGCAGGCGCTTGCGCATGGGGGACTCCATGAGGGGGCGGGGATCGGCATGACGGAGCCGCGCCCCGTCGGCGCCGGGAACACCTCCGGGGTGCGGCACCCCCTTCATCGGGCCGCGGCGCGCGACGGCTTGAGCAGCACAGCCCGGATGGCCGAGAAGCGGCCGCACGGCCCCGTCCGGTACGGGGACGGCGCCGCGCACCGGCGCTCCGCGGGCGGAAGCCGTCACCCTCCCGGGGCGGCCGCGGCACGGAAGTCCACCCGTACGGGCCTACGGCCGGGCGGCGGGGCGCACCGGCGCAGACCGGCAGTGCTCCCGCCGGGGCCGCGCCACGCCCTGTATGTCGTTGACCGGCACCGGCCTGCGTGATGGCCTCACCGCATGCGCAACCAGCCGAGGTGGACCCTGCCCGCGGCCGTCGCCGCCGCCGCGCTCGCCGCCACCGCCGCAGCCGCCCTGCCCGCCCACGCCCAATCCGCCGGAACCCCTGCCGGCGACGGCCCCGCCACCGCACAGGCCGCCCCGGCGGCCCCGGCCGCGGCGCCGGCCGACTGGCCGACGTACCTGATCACCGTCCGCCGCGGCCTCGACCCCGGCACCGTCGCCCGCGCCTACGGCATCACCCCGGTGCACGTGTACCGGCACGCTCTGAACGGCTTCGCCGCACCGCTCTCCCCCGCGCAGGTCACGGCCCTCCAGGAGACGCCGCTGGTCGAATCCGTCGAGGAGGACGGGTCGGCCTCCGGCGCCGGCGCGACCGCCTGACCTTGACCGGGGGAAGGCCGCGGTCTCCCACGTCAGCGAGAACGGCGCGGGCAGCTTCACCGGCTCCCCGAACGCGAACCGGGCAGCGCTCCCGCAGGCGCCGCTGCGCGGTCCGGTGAACAGGGTGACCGTCGGCCCGTGCCCGTCGAACCGGTCGATGAGCAGGTACACCGGAACGGGGGCGTGCGCGTACGCCCGGAGTCTCCCGCCACGAGGGAAAAAGCCGTTGCCGGGGCACGGCGGTGCGTGCCTACCGTGGCGCCGTGGCCACACAGATGATCGTCCTCAACGGGGGCTCCAGCTCCGGCAAGTCCGGGATCGCCCGCTGCCTCCAGGCCGTGCTGCCCGAGCCGTGGCTCGCCATCGGCGTCGACACCCTGATCGAGACCATGCCGGCGGCGATGCAGTCCTCCGACGCGGGGCTCGGCATCGGCGCCGACGGCGCCGTCAGCACCGGGCCGGCGTTCGCCGCGCTGGAGGCGGCCTGGCGGGCCGGCGTCGCCGAGATGGCCCGGGCCGGCGCCCGGATCATCGTCGACGACGTCTTCCTCGGCGGCGCGGAGTCCCGCAGGCGGTGGGAGGCCGTCCTCGGCGGGCTGGACGTCCTGTGGGTCGGCGTGCGCTGCACCGCCGAGGTGGCCGCGGGCCGCGAGACCGCCCGCGGCGACCGCGCCCCGGGTATGGCAGCCCTCCAGGCCGAGGCCGTCCATCGGGGCATGGCCTACGACCTGGAGGTCGACACGACGCACACCGAGTCCCTGGACTGCGCCCGCGCCATTGCCGCCCGCGTCGCCCGCTGACCGGCCGGGGCCGCCGGGCCGCCGGGCCGGCCGGGGTTGCGTCCGCGGACCCGGTCTCAGCCGCGGGCCGCCGCGACGAACGCCCTGATCAGGTCCGGGGACTTCACGCCCCGCTCGCTCTCGACGCCGCTGGAGACGTCCACGCCCCACGCGCCGGTCGTCTCCACGGCCTCCCGTACGTTCGCCGGATCCAGGCCGCCGGCCAGCACCCACTGCCCGCGCGGGGCCGTGAACTCCTGCGCGGCCCAGTTCCACGGCTTGCCGGAGCCCGGGTCGGGGGCGTCGATCAGCAGCAGGTCCTCCCCGTACTCCCCGCACCGCTCCACCCGCAGGGCGGTGGCCCGCAGCAGGGTGCGGCCCTGCGCGCGCAGCGCGCCGTAGAACTCGGGGCCCTCGTCGCCGTGCAGCTGCACGCCCCGTACGCCGCTCTCCTCCGCGAGGCGGCGGACCTCCTCGACGGGCTGCCCGCGGAACACGCCCACGGTCAGGACCCCGGCGGGCACGCGCTCGGCGAGCTCCCGGGCCTCCGCGGCGCCGATGGTGCGGGGGCTGCCCGGGGCGAAGACGAACCCGACGGCGTCGGCGCCCGCGGCCACGGCCACGTCGACGTCGCGGGCGGTCTTCAGACCGCAGATCTTCACGAAGAGGTCGCTCATGCCCCCAGTGAAACAAATCCGCGTGACGCGGTCCGGGCGGTCTTGAAGACTGGACGCATGACCGACGCGACGCACACCCTCACCACCGGCGGCCCCGACTCCGGCCTCGACGAACGGCTCGGAAAGGAGCTGGACGCCTTCAACAGGGAGGCCTCCGGAAGCACCCCCGAGGAGTTCAGCGTGCGCGTGGACGACGCCGAGGGGAACCTCGTCGCGGGCCTCAGCGGCTGGACCTGGGGCGACCGGGCGGGCATCGCGATGGTGTGGGTGCGCGAGGACAGCCGGCGCGACGGCTGGGGCGGCAGGCTCCTCGCCGCGGCGGAGGCACAGGCCGCGGCCCGCGGCTGCCGCTCGATCATGGTGTCCTCGTTCACCTTCCAGGCCCCGGAGTTCTACGCCCGCCACGGCTACGAGGAGAGCGCCCGCGTCCCCGGCTTCCCCGGCGGCCACGAGGACGTCTACTTCCTGAAGCCCCTCCCTGCCGCCTGAGCAGACCCCGCACCGCCCGGAGCGCCGCCCCCAGGGGTGGCGATCCGCCCGTATCCGGGCATGGCGGCAGTTCCGCCCCTAGCCTGGAACGTGCCCGCCTCAGGGCACGGCTACCCCGATCCAGGGAGGACGACGGTGACGATCATGATCGAGCGTGACACCACGATAGAGACCGCATCGCCGCCGACGTTCGAGCGCCTTCTGCGAACCGTCGAGGAAATGCACACGCCAGACGGCTTCAAGGCCGAGCTCATCCGGGGGAAGATCATCGTGTCACCGTGGTCCAAGCTGCGCTACGTGCGGCCCATGCGCGCCTTGCGCCGACAGCTGGAGGCACACGCGCCGGACGGGCACCTCGTCGAGACCACACCGGTTCTCTTCCGGTTCCCGGAAGCCGCACGGGCGTACGGACCCGATCTCTTCGTGGCCGACGAGGCCGCCTTCGAGGAGGACGGCCGCCACGCCGACGCCGCCGCCCTCTCCCTGGTCGCGGAGTTCACCTCCGTCTCGACCAGGGATGCGGACTGGGTGGAAAAGCTGGAGGTGTACGGCCGCCTGGTGCCCGTCTACCTGGTCGTCGACATGCAGGAGTCGGAGATCACCTGCTTCTCCGACCCCTCGCCGCACGGCTACCGCTCCCGGCAGACGGTGCCCTTCGGGAAGCCCCTGGCCGTCGCGGAGCCCTTCGGCTTCGAGTTCGACACGGCCGCATTCCAGTCCACGTCCTGAAACGCGCCGAGGGCGGCACCCCCTCCGGATGGAAGGGGTGCCGCCCTCGGTCGGGAACAGCCGATCAGCGCGGGGCCGATCAGAAGTCCATGTCACCGCCCGGCATGCCGCCCGGAGCGGCGGCGGCCTTCTCCGGCTTGTCGGCGATGACGGCCTCGGTGGTCAGGAACAGCGCGGCGATCGACGCGGCGTTCTGCAGGGCGGAACGCGTGACCTTCGCCGGGTCGATGATGCCCTCGGCGATCATGTCGACGTACTCGCCGGTCGCGGCGTTCAGGCCGTGGCCCGGGGTCAGGTTGCGCACCTTCTCCACCACGACGCCGCCCTCGAGGCCGGCGTTGACGGAGATCTGCTTCAGCGGGGCCTCGAGCGCCAGCTTGACGGCGGCGGCACCGGTGGCCTCGTCGCCCTCCAGCTCCAGCTTCTCGAAGACCGAGGAGGCCTGCAGCAGGGCCACGCCACCACCGGCGACGATGCCCTCCTCGACGGCGGCCTTCGCGTTGCGGACGGCGTCCTCGATGCGGTGCTTGCGCTCCTTGAGCTCCACCTCGGTCGCGGCGCCGGCCTTGATGACGGCCACGCCGCCGGCCAGCTTCGCGAGGCGCTCCTGGAGCTTCTCGCGGTCGTAGTCCGAGTCGGAGTTCTCGATCTCGGCGCGGATCTGGTTCACGCGACCGGCAACCTGGTCGCTGTCACCGGCACCGTCGACGATGGTGGTCTCGTCCTTGGTGATGACGACCTTGCGGGCGCGGCCCAGCAGGTCCAGGCCGGCGTTCTCCAGCTTGAGGCCGACCTCCTCGGAGATGACCGTGCCGCCCGTGAGGATGGCGATGTCGCCGAGCATGGCCTTGCGGCGGTCGCCGAAGCCCGGGGCCTTGACGGCGACGGACTTGAAGGTGCCGCGGATCTTGTTGACGACCAGGGTCGACAGGGCCTCGCCCTCGACGTCCTCGGCGATGATCAGCAGCGGCTTGCCCGACTGCATGACCTTCTCCAGGAGCGGCAGCAGGTCCTTGACGTTGCTGATCTTGGAGTTGGCGATCAGGATGTACGGGTCGTCGAGGGACGCCTCCATACGCTCCATGTCGGTGGCAAAGTACGCCGAGATGTAGCCCTTGTCGAAGCGCATGCCCTCGGTGAGCTCAAGCTCCAGACCGAAGGTCTGGGACTCCTCGACGGTGATGACGCCTTCCTTGCCGACCTTGTCCATGGCCTCGGCGATGAGCTCGCCGATCTGGGTGTCGGCGGCGGAGATGGAGGCCGTGGAAGCGATCTGCTCCTTGGTCTCGACGTCCTTCGCCTGCTCCAGCAGGGCGCCGGAGACGGCCTCGACGGCCTTCTCGATGCCGCGCTTGAGGGCCATCGGGTTGGCGCCGGCCGCCACGTTGCGCAGGCCCTCGCGGACGAGCGCCTGGGCGAGGACGGTCGCGGTGGTCGTACCGTCGCCGGCGACGTCGTCCGTCTTCTTGGCGACTTCCTTGACCAGCTCGGCGCCGATCTTCTCGTACGGGTCCTCGAGCTCGATCTCCTTGGCGATGGAGACACCGTCGTTGGTGATCGTGGGGGCGCCCCACTTCTTCTCAAGGACGACGTTGCGACCCTTGGGGCCAAGGGTGACCTTGACGGCGTCGGCGAGCTGGTTCATGCCGCGCTCGAGGCCGCGCCGGGCCTCCTCGTCGAACGCAATGATCTTGGCCATCTGAAGTGGTCCTCCAGGACTGGGGTTTCCCCCTGCGCCGCCAGGCGCGCGGGGAGGGGTGGATTGCTCCGGACCGCGTCCGCGCCCGCGACGGACGGCCTGCGTGACCGGCGGTTCCTTCCCGCCGGACCTGCGGGCCTCACCGACCCGGTCCCGTGTAGTAGCACTCTCACTCGTAGAGTGCTAACGCCAATGATTAGCACTCGACCCCCGCGAGTGCAAGCGGCTTCCCGCCATCCCCGGCCACCGCAGGCGACACGCCCGCCGCGGCGCCGGCGGCAGGGCGGGCGGCAGGGCGGCCCCGTCCCGGAACACACGGAGGGCCCGCACCCCTCCTCAGGATGCGGACCCTCGTGTATGCGTCGGTGGTCGATCGCGCCGGGACTAGACGGCGAGCTTGACCATGTCCGCCTGCGGACCCTTCTGGCCCTGCGAGATCTCGAACTCGACCCGCTGACCCTCTTCAAGGGTGCGGTACCCGTCCATCTGGATGGCGCTGTAGTGGACGAACACATCCGCACCACCGTCGACCGCGATGAAGCCGTAGCCCTTCTCCGCGTTGAACCACTTGACGGTGCCCTGAGCCATGCCTAACTCCCCTATTACTGGCCCTTGCGCAGGACCGCACTTCGCGGTCCCGGGTCAGAACTTGCGCCGGAACGCCTCGACCGCGGCTGAATGTATCTGCACCGGTGCTGTCTGCAACAGGTCAATCCGACGAGAAATCCGGTCACACCGAAAGCGGAAAATAGGCCGAAAATTTGTCACATTCCCGGGCAACTCGGACCTGGCATAACGCGCCAAAGCCTCATAACGCACCCGCACATTGACTCAATGTCACCCATCACGCGACCCGTACATATGCGGCGGGCAAGAACAGCGGAGGGGACTTCCCCAACTCTACCGCGCCCAACCAAGCAGAATTACCCCCTCCGCTTTTACCGGAGGGGGTAATCGGGGCCGTGCGCGTGCGAACGGGTGCGTGGGGACGGGTCAGCAGCCGCCGGCGACGGCCGGAATGATGGACACGCCCGCGCCGTCCGGCGTCGCCGCCTCCAGACCGCCCTCGAAGCGGACGTCGTCGTCGTTGACGTACACGTTCACGAAGCGGCGCAGCTTGCCCTGGTCGTCCAGGACGCGCGCGGCGATCCCGGGGTGGTTCGCCTCCAGCGACGCGATGACCTCGGCGAGGGTGGCGCCCTCGGCGGGCACCTCGGCCTGGCCGCCGGTGTAGGTGCGCAGGATGGTGGGGATGCGGACGTTGACGCTCATGGCGCTTCTGCCTTTCCGGGCGCGGGGTGCAGCGGGGTGCAGGGGAGGGTCAGGCCAGGCCGGCGGCGCGGAACGCGTCCAGGCTCGGGCGGATCACGGCGGTCTGCCCGCTGTCCGCGGCCACCGCCTCCAGGGTCTTCAGGCCGTCGCCGGTGTTGAGGACGACGGTGGTCAGCGAGGGGTCGAGCTGCCCGTTCTCGATCAGCTTCTTCGTCACGCCGACGGTCACGCCGCCCGCGGTCTCCGCGAAGATGCCCTCGGTCCGGGCCAGGATCCTGATGGCCTCGACGACCTGCTCGTCCGTGACGTCCTCGACGTAGCCTCCGGTGCGGCGCGCGATGTCCAGCACGTACGGTCCGTCCGCCGGGTTGCCGATCGCGAGGGACTTCGCGATCGTGTTCGGCTTCTGCGGGCGGACCACGTCGTGGCCGGCCTTGAACGCGGTCGACACCGGGGAGCAGCCCTCGGCCTGCGCACCGAAGATCTTGTACGGCCGGTCCTCGACCAGGCCCAGCTTCACGAGCTCCTGCAGACCCTTGTCGATCTTGGTGAGCTGGGAGCCGGAGGCGATCGGCACCACGATCTGGTCGGGCAGCCGCCAGCCGAGCTGCTCGCAGATCTCGTACGCCAGCGTCTTCGAGCCCTCGCCGTAGTAGGGGCGCAGGTTGACGTTGACGAAGCCCCAGCCCTCGCCCAGCGGGTCTCCGATGAGCTCGGAGCAGAAGCGGTTCACGTCGTCGTAGTTGCCCTCGATGCCGACGAGGTCGCCGCCGTACACGCCGGCCATGACGACCTTGCCCTGCTCCAGGTCGTGCGGGATGAACACGCAGGAGCGGAAGCCGGCGCGCGCCGCGGCGGCGCCGACGGCGCCGGCCAGGTTGCCCGTGGAGGAGCAGGACAGGGTGGTGAAGCCGAAGGCGCGGGCGGCCTCGACCGCGATCGCGACGACGCGGTCCTTGAAGGAGTGCGTCGGGTTGCCGGAGTCGTCCTTGACGTACAGCTTGCCGGTGACGCCCAGCTCCTTGGCCAGGTTCTCGGCGTCGACGAGCTTGGTGAAGCCCGGGTTCAGGCTCGGCTTGGAGGCCACGTCCGTGGGGACGGGCAGCAGCGGGGCGTAGCGCCAGATGTTGTGCGGGCCGGCCTCGATCGCCGCGCGCAGCGCCTCCGGGTCGCCGGCCGGCAGCTCGTACGCGACTTCGAGGGGCCCGAAGCACTCGGCGCAGGCGAAGATGGGTCCGAGCTCGAAGCGGGTGCCGCACTCGCGACAGGAGAGCCCGGCCGCGGGGCCGAGGTCCACGGAGGACGCAGAAGCGGAGGTTCCGGCGGAAGGTACGGCAACGGTCTGTGCAGCCATGATCGGCGAGGCCCTTTCTCCTCATCTTCCCCATGGCGCACTTCGCCATGAGACGGAATTGGCACCTTCCCTAGCCGGGGACCTCGCTGCTGCTGCGCGCAGTGGCGGGAAACCGACTGGAGGGTTGCCGGGGCTTCAACGGGCCGTGTCCCTCTGCCCCTCTGGATGAGCGGTATGGCGCGGGGCGCGCGCTCGACGGCGCACCCCGGCATTTGTCGGAAGGACCCCCGGCATGCGGCGGCCCTTCGCGTTGTTCAAGACTGTAACCGAAGCTCCGAGCGGTTGAGACAGCCGTCCGAAGCGCGAGATGGATCACTTTTCGGCCGGACCGGCCGAGGGAAGCAGGGAGAGCCGAACGTGCTGGAAGAGGTGGAGCGCTGGCTCGCGGACCGCTCCTGGTCCGTGGCCGACCGGCCGCTCGACCAGCTGCTGGCCGCCAAACGCGCGGCCGGCACCACGGTCAGTGTCGTCCTGCCCGCCCTCGACGAGGAGGCGACCGTCGGCGACATCGTCGAGGTCATCCGGCGCGAACTCGTCGACGGACTGCCGTACCCGCTCGTCGACGAGCTGGTCGTCGTCGACTCCGGGTCCGCCGACCGCACTGCCGAGGTCGCCGCGAAGGCCGGCGCCACCGTCGTCCACCGCGACGACATCCTGCCCCGCATCCCGGCCGTCCCCGGCAAGGGCGAGGTGCTGTGGCGCTCACTGCTGGCCACCTCCGGGGACGTCGTCTGCTTCGTCGACGCCGACCTGCGCGACTTCTCCGCCGCGTTCGTCACCGGCATCGTCGGCCCGCTGCTGACCGAGCCGGACGTCCAGTTCGTCAAGGCCATGTACGACCGCCCCCTCGGCGACGCCCCCGGCCAGGGCGGCCGCGTCACCGAGCTCGTCGCCCGCCCCCTGCTCAACCTGCACTGGCCGCGGCTCGCCGGCTTCGTCCAGCCCCTCGGCGGCGAGTACGCCGTCCGCCGCAGCCTGCTGGAGCGGCTGCCGTTCCCCGTCGGCTACGGCGTCGAGCTGGGCCTCCTCGTCGACGCGCTGCACACCGTCGGGCTCGACGCGCTCGCCCAGGTCGACGTCGGCGTACGGCTCCACCGGCACCAGGACGGGCAGGCGCTGGGCCGGATGGCCGCCGCGATCTACCGCACCGCGGAGCTGCGGCTCTCCCGCGGGCACTCCCCCGGCCACCGCTGGGGGCACCCCCGGCTGCGGCCGGCGCTGACCCAGTTCGAGCGCGGGCCGCACGGCTTCGAGCCGCGCACCCACCCCGTGGACACCGAGGAACGGCCGCCGATGGCCGACATCGAGGAGTACGCGGTCCGACGCGTGGCGTGACGGCAGGCGAACATGGGTGAAACCGGACGTTTGAGCGGGCGCGGGCCGGGCTAGGTTCGCCGCATGGCTTCCCAGGTACTCGTCGCCGCGAACCGCGGTCCGCTCTCCTACGACCTCGACTCCGACGGCACCCTCGGTGCCCGCCGCGGCGGAGGCGGCCTCGTCTCCGGACTGTCGGCCGCCCTGGCCGAACAGCCGGGCGCGCTCTGGATCTGCGCCGCCCTCTCACCGGGCGACCGCGAGGCCGTCCGCCGCGGCGTCGCCGAGCCCGGCGTCCGGATGCTGGACATCGATCCGGACACCTACAACGCCGCGTACAACGGCATCGCCAACTCCGTCCTCTGGTTCACCCACCACCACCTGTACGACATCCCGCGCACCCCCGTCTTCGACGCCGCCTTCCGCCGCCAGTGGGGGGCGTACACCGCCTACAACCGGGCCTTCGCCGAAGCCCTCGCGGAGGAGGCCGGCCGGGGCGCCTGCGTGCTCGTACAGGACTACCACCTCGCCCTCGTCCCCGGGATGCTCCGCGAACTCCGCCCCGACCTGCGCATCGCCCACTTCACGCACACCCCGTGGGCGTCACACGAGTTCCTGCAGATGCTCCCCGACGACATCCGCACCGACCTGCTGTGGGGCATGCTCGGCGCCGACCTGCTGGGCTTCCACACCTGGGCATGGGCGCACTCCTTCCTCGGCTCCGCCCGCCTCGACGACGCGCGGGGCACCGCCGAGCCGGGCATGCCGTCGGGCACGGACGGCGAACGGTACGTCGCGAAGAACCCCAACAGCCCCGTACGGCACCTCCGCACCGACGTGGCGGTCTTCCCCCTCGGCGTCGACGCCGACGAACTGCGGCGGCTCGCCGGCCGGCCCGAGGTCGACGAGCGGCTCGCCGAGCTGCGGGCCGCGATCGGCGACCGCAGGACGATCGTCCGCGTGGACCGCACGGAACTGTCCAAGAACATCGTCCGCGGCCTGCTGGCCTACCGGGAGCTCCTGGCGACCCGGCCCGAATGGCACGGCCGCGTCGTCCACCTCGCGTCCGCGTACCCGTCCCGGCAGGACCTCCCCGAGTACCGGGCGTACACGCAGGCGGTCCGCGACCTGGCGGCGGAGATCAACGCGGAGTACGGCACGCCCGCCTGGGAGCCGGTACTCCTGTCCGTCCAGGACGACTTCGCCCGCTCGCTCGCGCTCTACCGCATGGCGGACGTCGCCCTCGTCAACCCGGTCCGCGACGGCATGAACCTCGTCGCGAAGGAGATCCCCGTCATCTCGGAGGCCGGCTGCGCGCTGGTCCTGTCGACGGGGGCGGGCGCGTACGGCGAACTCCGCGCGGACGCGCTGACGGTGAACCCGTACGACGTCTCGGCGACGGCGGAGGCCCTGCACGCCGCCCTGACGATGCCGGCGGAGGATCGTGCGGCCCGCACGAAGCGCCTGGCCACGGCCGCGACGTCCCTGCCGCCCGCGGCCTGGTTCACCACGCAGCTGACGGCGCTCCGCGCCGTGCCGAACTGAGCCCCGGGTCCCCGAGCCGCGGCCCCGGCCCGGCCCCGGCCTCCGGCCCCCGGCCCGGACGGGGCACCGGGTGGCCCCGGGGCGGTGGTCGGGGGGCGCCGGCACGGGGGCGGTGGGCCGCTGCGCGGAGCGGTCCCCTCCCCGCCCCTTCCCGAAACCGGGCTGCGCCCGGACCCCTTGCGGGGGCTCCGCCCCCACACCCCCGCGCCTCAAACGCCGGCGAGGCTGATCACGCCCGCCACACCCAGCCCCGCCGGCGCTTGAGGCGCGGGGTTCGGGGCGGAGCCCCGGAAGGGGCCGCAGGCGGGCCTGCTAGAGGGCGGTGGCCAGGGCCGCCAGGAAGGCCGTGACCGCGGCGGGGCCGGGGAGGACCAGGTCGGCCCGCGCCGCGAGCTCCGGCACCTCCTCCGAGCCGCTGCACACCAGCAGCCCCGGCAGCCCCTCGGCCCGCCTCTTCTCGACGGCCGCGTACGCGGCGAGGTCGCCGAGGTCGTCCCCGGCGTACAGCACCGTCTCGGCGCCCGTCTCCGCGAGGTACTCCGTCAGGGCGACGCCCTTGTCCATCCCCGGAGGCCGCAGCTCCAGCACGGCCCGCCCCGGCTCGACGATGAGCCCGTGCCGGGCGGCCAGCTCGGCGAGCGGCCCGCGCAGGGCGGCGAACGCCGCGGCCGGGTCCTCGGCGCGCCGGGTGTGGACGGCGAGGGCGCGGCCCTTCTCCTCGATCCAGGTGCCGTGCCAGGCGCCGACGGAGTGCAGGAACCCGGGCAGTTCGGCCCGTACGGCGGCGACGCCGGGGTGTTCGGCCGGGGCGTGGACGCTGCCGCTGACGGCGTCCCACCGCTCGGCCCCGTAGTGCCCGAGCACCACCAGGTGCTCCAGCCCGGCGACCCCGGCGAAGCCCCCGAGGCGCACGGCGACGCCCGCCGGCCGGCCGGTGACGACGGCGACGGAGCCGACGCGCGGGGCGAGGGCGGCGAGCGCCGGGACGGCGTCGGGGTGGGCGCGGGCCTGGTCGGGGTCGGGGACGATGTCGGCGAGTGTGCCGTCGAAGTCGAGGGCGACCACGCTGCGGCGCGGGTCGCCGAGCAGGGCCGCGAGTCCCTCGCGGCCGGCGGCGGTGACGGGCATCGGCAGGTCGTGCGGATGGCTCCCCATACGGACGACCCTAACGGCCGACCGGGACAACGGCTACGGCGCCCCCGGGGGGCGCCGTCAGCGGCGGGCTCGGCGCGCGTCGCGGATGCGGCGGAGGCGGTTGACCGTGCCGGGGGCGTGCGCGAGGGCGCGCGGGTCGTCCATCAGCGCGTTGAGCAGCTGGTAGTAGCGGACCGGGGTCATCCCCAGCCCCTCCCGTATCGCGCGCTCCTTCGCGCCCGGCCCGGGCCAGGCCCGCCCCTCGAAGGCGAGCACAGCGGCTTCGGCGGCCGTGAGCTGCTCTTCGTCCGTCATACGGCCAGATTAACGCCGCCCTCCGACACCCACCGGGGCCGCCAAGCTCGGGGTGGGTGCCGGGGGCGGAGACGATGCGCGCCGCTCAGCGCTTGTCCTCCGCGCGGGCCCGGACCGCGATCTCCTCCAGCACCTTCGCCGGCTGCGCCCCCGGCTGGACCGCCCTGCCGATGTTCTGCTTGACGCTCTCGCTCACCGCGGCCCAGGAGTTCTTGCCGACCGGGTACAGGCGGGAGTTCGGCAGGGCCTGGAGGAAGGGCTTCAGCTGGGCGGTGGCGCCGCCGTTCGCCGCTTCCATCGCGCGGAAGCCGCTGGTGGTGGGGGGGAGGAGGTCGTACTTGCGGGTGAAGGCCGTCACGTTCTTCGAGTCGTACACCCAGTCGAGGAACTTCCCGGACTCCACGCGGTGGCCGTTCTTGAACGCCATGATCCAGTCGGCGACGCCCATGGCCGGCTGCGGGGTGCCGTCGGCGGTCGGCAGCGGCACCATGCCGAACTTCACACCCTTCTCGGCTGCCTGCTTGATCAGGGTGGGGTGGCCGTTGAGCATGCCGACCTCACCGCGCGTGAACGCGTCGAAGGCGGCCTGCCGGTCGGTCTTGCCGGGTTCGGCGGCGCCGGTCAGGCCCTGGCCGACCATCTTGTCGCGCAGGAACTCGAAGGTCCTGACGTTCTCCGCGGAGTCGATCGCGTAGGCCTCTTCGTTGTCGGTGTAGCCGCCCCCGCCCGACAGCATCCACATCATCGTCTCGGCCTGTGCCTCCTCGCGGCCGAGCGGCAGCGCGAACGGCGTCGGCACGCCGGCGGCCTTCAGCTTCTTGGCGGCGGCCTCCAGGTCGGCCCAGCTCTTGGGCTGCCACGGCGTCCTGCCGTCCTTGGGGATGACTCCGGCGTCGGCGAGGAGCTTCTCGTTGTAGAAGAGCAGGCGGGTGCTGGCGACGAAGGGCATGCCGTACTGGGTGCGGCGTACCTTGCCGGCCTCGGCGAGGGGCGCGAGGAAGTCGGCCTCGGTCTGGACGGACAGCAGCTCGTCGGTGGTGTGGAGCTTCCCGGCGGCGGCGTAGTCGGCGTAGGCGCCGATCTGTGCGATGTCGGGGGCCTTGCCCTCCTTGACCATGGCCGCGACCTTGGCGTCGACCTCGGACCAGGAGTAGACGCTGACCTCGACCTTGACGCCGGGGTGGGTCTTCTCGAAGCCGGCGGCGAGGTCCTTCCAGTAGGCGGCCGAGGAGTTCTGGGGATTGTCCCCGTAGTCGGCCGCCACGACCCGCAGGGTCACCTCGTTGTCCCCGACGAGGCTTCCGCAACCGGTCAGCGTCACCGCCAGGCTCAGTGCGGCTCCGGTTGCGGCCAGGCTCAGGTAACGGCCCTTCACAGTTCTCGACACACCCCAGGTTGTACGTACGATCCACGTAAGGTCTACACCACTTTGGCCGCTGGTCCACATTCGGGCACGGCTGGTGGCCGGAATTTGTATGGCAGCTCAACAATCCCCTCCAATGGACTAGACCTTTCCCGTCGAAGCGAGCGAGACTGTCACCCGTGAAACCCGTGAAACACGTCATCGCCCTCGATGTGGGCGGCACCGGGATGAAGGCCGCCCTCATCGCCGAGGACGGCACCCTGCTGCACCAGGCGCGCCGTGCCACCGGCCGCGACCGCGGCCCGGAGGCCGTCGTCGCGACGATCCTGGACTTCGCCGCCGACCTGCACGCGCTGGGCCGCGAGCGCTTCGGGGCGGCCGCCGTCGCGGCCGGCGTCGCCGTCCCCGGCATCGTGGACGCCGACACCGGGACCGCCGTGTACGCCGCCAACCTCGGCTGGCGCGACGTACCGCTGCGCACCCTCCTCGGTGCCCGGCTGGGCTCCCTCCCCGTGGCCCTCGGCCACGACGTGCGCACGGGCGGCCTCGCCGAGGGCCGCATCGGGGCCGGGCGCGGCGCCGACCGCTTCCTGTTCGTCCCCCTCGGAACCGGCATCGCCGGAGCCATCGGCATCGCCGGCCGCATCGAGGCCGGCGCCCACGGCTACGCGGGCGAGATCGGCCACATCGTGGTCCGCCCGGGCGGCCCCGCCTGCGGCTGCGGGCAGCGCGGCTGCCTGGAGACCCTGGCCTCCGCCTCCGCCGTCAGCCGCGCCTGGGCCGCCGCCTGCGGCGACCCCGGCGCCGACGCCGCCGACTGCGCGCGCGCCGTCGCGGCCGGCGAGGCCGCGGCCCGCCGCATCTGGCAGGAGGCGGTCGACGCCCTCGCCGACGGCCTCGTCACCGCGATCACCCTGCTGGACCCCCGCACCCTGATCATCGGCGGCGGGCTCGCCGAGGCGGGGGAAGTCCTGTTCACACCGCTCCGCGCGGCCGTCGAGGAGCGCGTGACGTTCCAGCGGCTGCCCCACATCGTGCCGGCTGCCCTCGGGGACACCGCCGGATGCCTGGGCGCAGGCCTGCTCGCCTGGGACCTACTCGCCACGGAGGTACCTGCCTGATGTCCGGAAGCGCACACAGCACCGTTCTCTCCGGCGCACGGGTGGTGCTGCCCACCGGGATCGTGGCGGGCGGCCGCGTCATCGTCGAGGGCGACCGCATCGCCGGCAGCGCACGCGAGGACGCCTCCGTCGCCGACCTCTCGGGGCACTGGCTCGTCCCCGGCTTCGTCGACATGCACAACCACGGCGGCGGCGGCGCCTCCTTCACCTCCGGCACCGCCGAGGAGGTCCTCCGCGGCGTACGCACCCACCGCGAGCACGGCACGACCACCCTGGTGGCCTCCACCGTCACCGGCGCCCTCGACGAACTGGCCCGCCGCGCCGGGCTCCTCGCCGAGCTCACCCAGCAGGGCGAGATCGCCGGCATCCACTTCGAGGGCCCGTTCATCAACTCCTGCCGCAGGGGCGCGCACAAGGCGGAGCTGCTGCGCGACCCCGACCCGGCCGAGGTCCGCAAGCTCGTCGACGCCGCCCACGGCGCGGCCCGCATGTTCACCCTCGCGACCGAGCTGCCGGGCGGCCTGGACTCCGTACGCCTCCTCGCCGAGCACGGGGTGATCGCCGCGATTGGGCACACCGACTCCACGTACGACCAGACCCGCCAGGCCATCGACGCGGGCGCGACCGTCGCCACCCACCTGTACAACGCCATGCCCGGCATGGAGCACCGCGCGCCCGGCCCGATCGCCGCCCTGCTGGAGGACGAGCGGGTCACCGTCGAGCTCATCAACGACGGCACCCACCTCCACCCGGCCATGCTGGAACTGGCCTTCCACCACGCGGGCGCCCACCGCGTCGCCCTGATCACCGACGCGATGGACGCGGCCGGCTTCGGCGACGGCACCTACCACCTGGGGCCGCTGGAGGTCGAGGTGAAGGACGGCGTGGCCCGCCTCGTCGAGGGCGGCTCCATCGCCGGCTCCACCCTCACCCTGGACACCGCCTTCAAGCGGTCGGTCACCCTGGACCGGCTGCCCGTCGAGTCCGTCGTCCAGGCGATCTCCGCCAACCCGGCCAAACTCCTCGGGCTGTACGACGAGGTGGGCTCCCTGGAGCCCGGAAAGTACGCCGACCTGGTCGTCCTGGACGCCGCGTTCGACCTGAAGGGCGTCATGCGGCGCGGCGAATGGGTCGTCAGGCCCCCGGCCCTGCAGGGCTGAGCCGCCGATCGGGGGGTTCGGCGGCACCGGCGGACGGCGGACGGCCCGCGGGACTGGGCCGTCCGCCCCGTGTTTGACATGATCCCGGCACACACCGAGACCGGGACCTGAAGAACCATGATCCTGACCGTGACGCTGAACACCGCACTCGACGTCACCCACCGCGTGCCCAGGCTGATCCCGCACGCCACCCACCGCGCCGCCGCCGTCACCGAGCGGCCCGGCGGCAAGGGCCTCAACGTCGCCCGCGTCCTGGCCGCGCTCGGCCGGCCGGTGACCGCAACGGGCTTCGCCGGGGGCCGCACCGGCGCCGCCGTCCGCGAACTGCTGGCCGACTGCCCCGGCCTGACGGACGCCCTGGTCCCCTGCGCGGGCCCGACACGCCGCACCCTGGCCGTCGTCGACGAATCGTCCGGCGACACCACGCAGTTCAACGAACCGGGACCGGTGATCGGCTCCGGGGAGTGGGCGGAGTTCACGGAGCGGTACGGGGCCCTGCTCGCCGGCGCCGAGGCGGTGGCCCTGTGCGGCAGCCTGCCGCCGGGCGTGCCGGTCGGGGCGTACGCGGTCCTCGTACGGGCGGCCCGCGCGGCCGGCGTCCCCGTCCTGCTGGACACCAGCGGCGAAGCCCTGCGCCGCGGCATCGCGGCCCGCCCCGACATGGTCAAGCCGAACGCCGCCGAGGTCGCCGAACTCACCGGCTCCCGCGAACCGGTCCAGGCCGGCCGCGACGCCCGCCGCCGCGGCGCCCACGCAGTGGTCACCTCACTGGGCCCGCAGGGCCTCCTGGCCACCACCCCGGAGGGCACCTGGCAGGCGGCCCCGCCCCGCCCCTTGTCGGGAAACCCGACGGGCGCGGGCGACTCGGCGGTGGCGGGCCTCCTGTCGGGCCTGGTCGAGGGCCTGGACTGGCCGTCCCGCCTGAGCCGCGCGGTGGCCCTGTCCGCAGCGACGGTCCTCGCTCCGGCGGCGGGGGAGTTCGACCCCTGCACGTACGAGGAGCTGCGCAGAAAGGTTTGCGTCACCGGTGGTTGAGTGCTCGTCAACGCGGATGCAGTGCGGCTGACGGCTGCTACATGCGCGCCGGGGCCGGCCCCGGGTGGTGGGTCAGCGCTTGCCCCAGCCATGGCCCAGCGACAGCTGGTCGAAGATGGCCTCGCACTGGTTGCCGGCCTCGCACGAGATCTTCATCGTGTTGGTGCCCTTGTTGAGCTTGATGAACGCGTAGGTGCGCGTCCAGCCCTTGTCCCAGGCGCCGGCGTCGGCCTTGGCGAAGTTGGCCAGGTTCAGGGACTGCGTCGGGGTCTGGCCGTTGACCGTCAGAGTGACCTTCGCGTCCTTGCCGGGCACCGCGTAGTTCACGAACAGCGTGTAGTCCCCGCCGTTCGCGATGTCCGCGGTCCAGGTCAGCGCCGCACCGGTCTGGTTGAAGTTGCCGACGTACTGGCCGCCGGCCCCCTTCCCGCCGGGCACCGCGTTCTGCAGCAGGGCGCCGCCGGTCAGGGCCATGCCCGCGCCCGCGGCGTCGCCCTTCGGCAGTTGCACGTCGGGGGAGGCCGAGGGGCTCGGGGCCTCCGACCCGCCGGAGTTCTGCGGCTGCGGCGGCTGCGGCTGGTTCTGGGTGCCGCCCTTGTCGGCGGTGTTCTTGTCACCCGTGTCGCCGAAGGTCAGGGCGGCGCCGATGCCGATCGCGACCGCTGCGACCACGGCGACCGCCGCGATGAGCATGCCGCGCCGGCTCGAACTGCTGCCGCCGCGCCCGCCGCCGCGCGCGGAACGGCCGCCCGAACCGCCTCCCTGCGGCGGCATCGCCGTCGTCGGCTGCTGCGGCGGTGCGTAGCCGCCCGCCTGGAGGGTCTCCGGGGCCTGGTACTGGGCCTGGTAGCCCGGCGGCTGCTGCTGGGGGACGGCGCGCTGGCCGCCATAGGTCCGCTCGCCGACCGTGCGCACCTGGTTGTAGGAGGTGCGGGGGACGCCGGGCTGGCCGCCGACCGTCGGGCCGGGGTAGCTGTAGCCGCCGCCCGGCGGGGGCGGGGATGCTCCGGCAGCCTGGCCGTCCGCGTAGAGGTAGCCGAACGGGTCGTCGTCCTCGGGCTTGTTCGCCCCGCCGTTCGGGCCGTTGTTCGCGGGCGTCGTCATCGCAGGTCACTCCTTTCGACCCCCGGGAGCCTACCCCGAACACGTGCACCCACGGGCGGCCGACGGGGTCAGCCGGCCCGGCGGTGTGCCTTGGACCGGGACCGCTTCTCGATGTACATGCGCTGGTCGGCGGAGCGCAGGACCTCGTCGGCGGACATTCCGCAGCTGGCCCAGCCGATGCCGAAACTCGCTCCGACACGGACGGCGCGGCCGTCCACGCGGATCGGCGGGATGATCGCGTTCCGCAGCCGTACGGCGAGGTCGGCGGCGTCCGCGGCGCCCAGGCCGTCGGCGAGGACGACGAACTCGTCGCCGCCCAGCCGGGCGACGGTGTCGCCGTCCCGGACGCCTGTCGTGAGGCGGCGGGCCACCTCGATCAGGACGGCGTCGCCGGTGTGGTGCCCGAACCGGTCGTTGATCGACTTGAAGCCGTCGAGGTCGCAGAACAGGACGGCGAGCCCCTTCGTGCCGTCGTCCACCTCGGAGGCCGGCGCCACCGCGTGCACATGGTGGTCGTACGGGCCGGTCCCCGCGCCGGGAGCGCCCAGCTCGAACGGCTCCGGGTACCCCTCGTGCCGGTACGCGGACCCCCCGCCGGGCCCGACCGCCGCGTCGGCGAAGGCCCCGCCGCCCTCGTACGCGGCGTCGAGGGCCTCCACCGCGCCCGCGCGGACCGCCTGCGGCATGCGGCACAGCCGTGAGGAGAGCCGCGCGCGCAGCTCCGCGCTGTTGGGCAGCCCGGTCAGCGAGTCGTGGCTGGCGCGGTGGGCGAGCTGCAGCTCGTGCCGCTTGCGCTCCTCGATGTCCTCGACGTGGGTCAGCAGGAAGCGCGGCCCGTCCGCGGCGTCCGCGACGACCGAGTTGCGCAGCGACACCCACACGTACGTGCCGTCGCGCCGCCCGAGCCGCAGCTCGGCGCGGCCGCCCTCGGCCGAGGTGCGCAGCAGGGTGCCGATGTCCTCGGGGTGGACGAGGTCGGAGAAGGAGTACCGGCGCAGGACGGAGGCGGGGCGGCCCAGCAGCCGGCACAGGGCGTCGTTGGTGCGCAGCAGCCGCCCGTGCTGGTCGCCGCCCATCTCGGCGATGGCCATGCCGCTGGGCGCGTACTCGAAGGCCTGCCGGAACGACTCCTCGCTGGCGCGCAGCGCCTGCTGCTCGCGCTCCAGGCGGACGAGGGCGCGCTGCATGTTCGCGCGGAGCCGGGCGTTGCTGATCGCGATGGCGGCCTGGAAGGCGTACATCTGCAGGGCCTCGCGGCCCCACGCGCCGGGGCGGCGGCCGTTGCGCGGCCGGTCGACGGAGATCACGCCGAGGAGCTCGCCGCCGGAGGCGTACATCGGCGCGTAGAGCCGGTCCTCGGGGTGCCACTCGTCCTCGAAGCGGGGGTCCGGGCCGTCGGTGTGCCACTGGGGGACGTCGTCCTCCAGCAGGATCCAGCCCTCGGTGTGCGGGATGAAGCGCAGGCCGTCCCAGTTCTCACCCATCGTCAGGCGGCGCTCCCAGGAGCTGCGGGAGCCGACGCGGCCGGTGATGAGCGCTTCCGCCGCGGGGTCGCCGGCGAACGCGGCGACGACGAGGTCACCGTCGGGGCGGACGAGGTTGACACAGGCGAGCTGGTAGCCGAGGCCGGTGACGATGCCGTCGACGACGGTCTGCAGGGTGTCGGCCAGACTCCTGGCCGTGTTGAGCTCGGCCACCACCCGGTGCAGCTGCCGCAGGGTCGCAAGACGGACGTACGGCTCTGACTCGGTCTCCATCGCTCGCTCTCCCCGAGACCTCGACAGCAACTCCAGTTTTGTCATCGGCGTTTCGTTGCGGTGTCCCGACCACTGAATCACAGTGAGCTGTGCGGCAGGTACACAGGGTCAACAAATCTTGCCGTCTGTGACTCAAGTCACATGAGATGACCGCAGGCGTCCGGTTACGGCTGCCGCAGCGGCGCAGCACTCCCCCCTTCTCCTTCCGGCGGCGGCGCCCGGCACGCCCGGGCAGGGCCGGGCCTAGGCCAAGGGTCCGGGGCCGGTTCGGCCCGGGGCCCGATGTGCGCCGTGGGAGGGCGAGACTAGCGTTCCGGACGTGCTGAAGACGACTCCCCTGCCCGCGCCGCCCGCCGCCACCCCGCATCCTGAGGGGGTGAGCCACGACGAGTTCCGCGCCGCGATGAGCAGACTGGCCGCGGGCGTCTGCCTGATCACCTCCCACGAGCCGCCGCTCGCGCCGGGCGGGCCGCCCGGGGAGGACGTCGGCATGACCGCCACCGCCTTCGTGTCGGTCTCGCTGGACCCGCCGCTGGTGCTGGTCAGCGTGCGCGAGGGCTCGCGGATGGACGACCTGCTGGCCGAGCAGCCGCTGTGGGCGGTCTCCGTCCTCGCCGACCACCAGGTCCAGGTCGCGAGCCGCTTCTCGATGAAGGGCCGCATCAGCGACCGGCTGCTCTTCGCCGACCTGCCCTGGGAGCGCGGCGAGCTGTCGGGGTCGCCGCTGCTGACGGACGCCCTGGCCACGCTGGAGTGCCGCACCGAGAACCGGGTCGCGGCCGGCGACCACACGCTCGTCGTGGGGCGCGTCCTCGCGGCCCGGTGCCCCGCGCCGGACGGCGCGCCGCTGGCGTATTTCCGCGGGCGGTACCGGCACCTGGCGCCCTGAAGACGAGGCGGGCGGGCCGGTGGGCGCTCCGGCTGCTACCAGTCGCGGCCCGAGCGGCCCCGCTTGGTCTCGGCGCGGGCCTTCTTCTCCCGCAGCCGCCGCTCGTTGATCCCCTTCGGGATCTTCGTCGCACGGCGCGGCTTCGGCGGCGGTGCGGTCGCCTCCGCGAGCAGGGACGCCATCCGGACCAGCGCCATCTCCCGGTTGCGCAGCTGCGAGCGGTGCTCGGAGGCGCGTACGGACAGGACCCCGTCGACCAGGCGGGACGCGAGCCGCTCCAGGGCCCGCTCCTTCCACACCTCCGGCAGTGCCTTCGACGCGGCGAGGTCGAAGAGCAGCTCGACGCGCGAGTCCGAGGTGTTCACGTGCTGCCCGCCCGGCCCGGAGGAACGCGAGAACCGCCACGAGAGCTCCGCCTCGGGGAGCACGACGGAGCCGCGGATGACATGGGGACCAGGCATGACCCCATGATCCCGCCCCCGCCCGGCCCCCGTCACCCGTATTTCCGGGCCTCCTGCGCCCGCGCGCCGGACCCGCGGCCGGCGACGCGCCGGAACCCGGACGGCCGTACCGGAACCTGCGGGGCACCTCGCCGCGTTATGAAGGACAGCGGTACCTTGACCGCACATCCAGCGGTCAGCGACGAGGAAGGGACACCAGTCACAATGGCAGTAAGCCTGTCCAAGGGCGGCAACGTCTCGCTCACCAAGGAGGCCCCCGGCCTCAGCGCCGTCACGGTCGGCCTCGGCTGGGACGTCCGGACGACGACCGGTGTCGACTTCGACCTCGACGCCTCGGCCATCGCGGTCAACGCGATGGGCAAGGTCGTCTCGGACGGCCACTTCGTCTTCTTCAACAACAAGTCCACCCCGGACCAGAGCATCGTCCACACCGGTGACAACCGCACCGGTGAGGGCGCCGGCGACGACGAGGCGATCAACGTCAACCTGGCCGCCCTCCCGGCCGACGTCGACAAGATCGTCTTCCCGGTCTCGATCTACGACGCCGAGTCCCGCAGCCAGAACTTCGGCCAGGTCCGCAACGCGTACATCCGCGTCGTGAACCAGGCCGGCGGCGCCGAGATCGCCCGCTACGACCTCTCCGAGGACGCGGCCACCGAGACCGCCATGGTCTTCGGCGAGCTCTACCGCAACGGCGCCGAGTGGAAGTTCCGCGCGGTCGGCCAGGGATACGCCTCCGGCCTCGCCGGCATCGCCCAGGACTTCGGCGTCAACGTCTGAGTCCGCCGCGCACCGGACCACGGCGCGGGGCGGCTCCCCCGGATCTCCGGATCTCCGGATCTCCGGACTTCCGGGCCCCGCCCCGGCGGCCGCGGTCACCGCTCCGGCCCCCTCCCGGCCGTCCGGGGAGGGGTCCGGGGGCGGGGGCGCCGGGCGCCCGGGCGGGGCGCTGTGGTCAGCGGGGGCTGTCCTTGCCGTACAGCCACACGTCCCACACCTGCCGCAGGTCCAGCCCCGTCTGCTTCTCGGCGTACGCGGTGAAGTCCGCGGTGCTCGCGTTCCCGTGCCGCCGCTCGGCCGCCCAGCCGCGCAGCAGCGCCGAGAACGCCGCATCGCCCGCCTCCTGCCGGATCCGGTGCAGCACCATCGCGCCCCGGTGGTAGACCGGATTCCCGGAGATGTCCTCCGGCCCGGGCGGGGACGCCGGCGCGAACGCGTCCCAGTCGGAGTCCGCCGCAGGGTCCACCGCGGTGTCACCGGCCAGGAACGCGTCGAAGCGCTGCTCGGCGGTCGGCCCGCCGTGGTCCTCCGCCCACAGCCACTCCGCGTACGTGGCGAACCCCTCGTTCAGCCACATGTCCTTCCACGACGCCGGCGAGACCGAGTTCCCGAACCACTGGTGCGCCAGCTCGTGCAGCACCAGGTCCTCCGTCGGCGCGCCCGGGAACACCGGCCGCGTCTGCGTCTCCAGCGCGTACTCCAGGCTCCCCGCCGGCAGCACGATCGCACCGCCCGCCGAGAACGGGTACGGCCCGAACCGCGCCGCGCCCCACTCCGTCATCTCCGCCAGCCGCCCCAGCGCGGGCGCGCTCTGCGCCTCCTCGCCGGGAGCGACCGCGGAGTACAGCGGCACCCCGGAGGGCGTCCGCCCCTCCGTCACCCTGAACGTGCCGACCGCGGCCGTGACCAGGTAGCTCGCCACCGGCTCCGGGCTGTGCCACGCGAACGCCGTCCGCCCGTCGCCGGTGTCCGTACGCGAGCGCAGCCGGCCGTTCGAGACGGCCTCGTACCCCTTCGGAACGATCAGCACCACGTCGTAGGCGGCCTTGTCGCTGGGGTGGTGGTTCCCCGGGAACCACGTCATCGACCCGACCGGCTCACCCACCGCGACCGCCCCGCCGTCCAGGCGGATCCAGCCCTCCGTGGAACCGTCCGGGTCCTTGTGCGGCTTCGGCCTGCCGCTGTAGACGACCTCGGTGCGGAACACCTCGCCCGCCGCCAGGTCGTCGGCCGGCCGCACCGTCAGCTCCGTGCCCGTCCGGTTGAACCGGGCCCCGGCGCCCTGCACCGCGACCCGCTCCACCTTCAGCCCGCTGAAGTCCAGGTTGAACGAGCTCAGCCCCTGCTCCGCCCGCGCCGTGATCACCGCGCGGCCGCGCAGCACCCCGTCCGCCGGGTCGTAGCCCAGGTCCAGCCCGTAGTGCTCCACCTGGTACCCGCCGTTGCCCGCCTTCGGGAAGTACGCGTCCCGCAGCCCCGACGCGCCCGGCCGGCCCTGCACCGTCTCCGCCGTACACCCCGTCCCCGCGACGAGGAGCGCGGCGGAGGCCAGGACGGCGAGACGGGAGAGCGTACGGGTATCCACAGTCACGATCTTATGGGGTTGTATGTGCGCAACGGTCCGATTCGGCCGCGGTTCCGGGCCTCCGCCCGGCGCCGCGGCCGCACCCGCCGGACGCCTACTTCGCCAGCGCGTCCACACCCGCCTTCGCGTACTTCTCGTCCAGCTCGCCGCTCGGCGCACCGGCCACACCGATGCCCGCCACCGGCGCGCCCTCCGCCTGCACCGGCACACCGCCGCCGAGGAACAGCGTCCCCGGGATGTCCTTCAGGTTCGGGGCCTGCGCCAGCCGGCCCGCCAGCACCGACGTCGGCGCGTTCCAGGCCACCGCCGTGAACGCCTTGCGCTCCGCCGACTCGTACGACTGCGGGCCCGCGCCGTCACCGCGCAGCGTCACGATCGTGTTGCCGTTGCGGTCCACCACCGCGACCGTCACCCGCTGGTTCTCCTTGCGCGCCGCCTCCAGCGCCGCCTGCGCCGCTCGCGCCGCCGCGTCGACCGTCAGGTGCGTCGTCGTCGTGAACGCCTTGCCGGCCACCGCACCGTCCTTCTTCGCCGGGGCCGCGGCGGCCGCCGCCGGCGCCGACTGCGCCGCGTTGGCGCTCACCGCGCCGAACGTGCCGGCGCCGAGCGCGACGACGAGGGCGGTACCGGTCAGAACACGGGTGCGGGTCTTCATCTCTGCTGCTCCTGGGATCGTCGACGGCCGCGCCGCTGCGCCGGCCACCGCTGCCGGACGCCGTGCGCCGGCCCGTCGGGACACCTCCAGCCTCAGCCCGCACCCCCCTCCCCCACGTCCCCGTACCGGCTCGCCTCCCCGCCCGGACCGGACGACCCCCGGGTCGTCCGATCGGCTGATGCGCGCCCGCCCGCCCTCCCGTTGGCTGGAGGCGCCACCGCCCGCCACCGGGCACGATGGAGCCGAGCAGCCACGCCCCACCGGGAGCCCGCCGTGACCACCCACCCCCGCCCCGCCCCCGCACGCGAAGGCGGCACCCGGATGCTGGCGGCGGTCATGCACACCGCCTTCTTCCTCCTCCTCACCGCCTCCGTCGCCCGCTACCTGCTGCGCCACCCCGGCTCCCCCGACACCCCGTGGATCATCGCCCTCGGCCTCGCGCTCGCCCTCCTGTACGTCCTCGGCCCCGCCCTCGGCGCCGCCCCCACCCTGCGCCGCCTCGCCTGGCTCGGCCTCGTCACCGCCACCTGGGCCGTCCTCGTCGACCTCGCCCCCAGCTTCGCCTGGTGCGCCGTCCCCCTCTTCTTCACCGCCCTGCGCACCCTCCCGCCGCGCGCCGCGATCGTCCTCGTCGCCACCCTCACCGCGTTCGTCGTCGCCGCGCAGCTCCGGCTCGCCGACGAGTTCGACCCCAACCTCCTCGTCGCCCCGCCCGCCGTCGCCGCGCTCGCCACCGCCGTCTTCGTCCACATGGAACGCCAGGCCGAAGCCCAGCGGACCCTCATCGACGACCTCCTGCGCACCCGCCGCGAACTCGCCGCCACCGAACGCCGCGAAGGCACCCTCGCCGAACGCCAGCGCCTCTCCATGGAGATCCACGACACCCTCGCCCAGCACCTCTCCAGCCAGCAGATGCTCCTCCAGGCCGCAGACCGCGTATGGGACGCCGACCCGGCCACCGCCCGCGCCCACGTCCGCACCGCCAACGGCATCGCCGCCCGCGGCCTCGCCGAGGCCCGCCGCCTCGTCCACGACCTCGCCCCCACCGAACTCGCCGGCGGCGCCGACCTCCCCGCAGCCCTCCGCACCCTCGACGCCGGACCCGGCGTCGCCGTCCGCTTCCACCTCGAAGGGACGCCCGTCCCGCTCCCCGACCGCGTCCAGTCGGCCCTGCTCCGCGTGGCCCAGGGCGCCCTCGCCAACATCCGCGAGCACTCCGGCGCCCGCACCGCCGCCCTCACCCTCACCTACCTCGGCGACCAGGTCGTCCTCGACATCGCCGACGACGGCCGCGGCTTCCCCGCCGCCGGCGCCCCCCGCACCGCCCGCCCCGCCCCCGGGCCCGACGCCGGGCGCGGCCACGGACTCCCCGCCATGCGCGCCCGCCTCGGCCGGCTCGGCGGCACCCTCACCGTCGAATCCACCCCGGGCGAGGGCACCGTCCTCTCCGCCGCCATCCCCCTGGAGCACCACCCATGACGACCCTCC